>JBBRRW010000093.1:0-12759 GCA_038245975.1 Burkholderiales bacterium | reverse complement strand
CGCGGCCGCGGCGGGGGCGCCGAAGTACGTGGTCGATCCGAGCTGGCCGAAGGCGTTGCCGAACAACTGGATCATCGGCCAGGTCGGCGGGCTCGCCGTCGACAAGCACAACCACATCTGGATCAACCAGCGGCCGCGTTCGAACACCGCGGACGAGCTCGGTGCCGATCCCAAGAACGGCCCGCGGTCCCAGTGCTGCATCGCCGCGCCGTCGGTCATGGAGTTCGACCAGAAGGGCAACCTGCTGCAGGCGTGGGGCGGCCCCGGATACGTCCCCGAATGGCCGAACAACGAGCACGGGATCTAGGTCGACAAGGATGACAACGTCTGGGTCGGCGGCAACGGCGGGGGCGATCGAGCGATCCTCAAGTTCACCAACTCGGGCAAGCTCCTGCTCGTGATCGGCAAGCCGAACGACACGTCGCCGCAAAACAATCAGGACGTGACGAAGCTCGGCCAGCCGGCGGCGATGGAGGTCGACGACAAGGCCCACGAGGTCTATATCGCCGACGGCTACCTCAACAAGCGCGTCGTGGTGTACGACTCGCGCACCGGTGCGTACAAGCGCGGGTGGGGGGCTTACGGACAAGCGCTCGCCACGATCGACAACGGGACGCCGCCGGCCTATGTGAACAACGAGTCCGTCGACCCGCAGTTCCGCAACCCGGTGCACTGTGTGCGCCAGTCGGACGACGGCTATGTCTACGTCTGCGACCGGGTCAACAACCGCATCCAGGTGTTCACGAAGACCGGGCAGTTCCTGAAGGAGTTCTTCATTCGCCCGGCGACGCTCGGCAACGGCTCGGTCTGGCAACTCGACTTCTCGAACGACCCCGGACAGAAGTTCCTGCTGGTCGCGGACGGCGAGAACAACGTCGTCTGGGAGGTGAGGCGCAGCGACGGTCTCGTCGCGTCGTCGTTCGGTCGCAGCGGCCGCAACGCCGGCGACTTCCACTGGGTCCATCAGGTCGGGGCCACGACGGACGGCAACTTCTACACGGGCGAAGTCGATACGGCCAAGCGTATGCAGAAATTCGTGTTGAAGAACGGCCCGAACGACCCGAACCGCTGATTCGACGCGTCGAGTCTCCGATCGGACGCGGGCGGTCGCCGAGTGCATCGAGGCGTCATCGACACCGGCGTCGTTCGCGACCGCGCCCCCGTCGATCGACCGTGGCGCAGCGCCTGCTCCAGCTCAGCGGATCGCGTCGGCGATCGGCCGCTCGTGGTCGACGATGCGCTGCAGCGAGGCGGCGATCGCGTCGCGGAGCGCGGTCGACGCCGCGTCACCGGGCGCGGCCGCTCGCGTGGCCTTGAAGACACGCTGGCAGACCGCACGCGACGCATCGCTCCACGAGCGGACGGCGAGACCGAGCGCGTCGACGACGGCCTGCAGCGACGCCCCCTGCACCACCGCGTCGTCGCGCAGCGCATGCGAGCGCGTGTGCACATAAGCGAAGAGGCATTGCGCGCGGTCGATCAGGATCCACGGGAAGTTCTCGGCCTGGTAGGGACCGACCGCCAGGTCGCCGCCGGCGAGGCGCAGCGCGTGCTTGCGGCTCGCCGCCCACATGAACGCGGGAAGCGCGCCGGTCGGCCAGCGCAGCGCGAGTTCCGGACGCTTCCTGCCGAGCAGATAGGCACTGCCGGCACCGGTGGCGGCGCCGATCGCCGTGGCCACGCCGAGCGAATGACCCAGCGTGGCGGCATCGACACCGGCGCCGGCGAGTCCGCCGGCGAGCGTGGAGAGGCCCATCAACTGGCGCGTCCCGAGGCCGAAGAGCTGCCACGTCTCGTCCGCGAACAGGTCGGTCTCGAAGCCGGCGAGGCCGGTCATGTCCGGCTCGACCCGGTGGTGCGCATGCAGTGCGATGATGCGGCGATGGACGTCGTGCTCCATCGTCGCGATCGCGTCCATGTAGCGACGCCTGAGGCGGGTGGCCTGCGCCTGACGGTCGACTTCGCTGGACGACGCGTCGATCCGATCGCGTTCGACGTGCTGCAGGCAGCGGGTCACGAGGTCGGCGATCAGCGCAGCCGCGTCGCTCACGCGACGGTCGCGGGCCGCCTCGATCGCGCGCACGGCCTTGCGAAGCGGCTCCTTCCACGGGCGTTCGATGCTCGCCAGCGATTCGAGAAGGTCGATGCGGTCGGCGGACGTGACGTGATGGCTGTCGAACGAACGAACGAGGTTGAAGTGCTGGTCGAGTCGGGACTTCCAGGCCGCGAGATGCTGCCCGTCACCGCTGCGGTTGATGATGGCCAGGCGCGGCGCGCCGGTCAGCCGAAGAATTTCCATTTCGACGAGATGGATGTCCCGCAACGGCCTGGAGCCATCGACGACGTAGAAGATGCCCGCACCGTCGACGATCGGTTGCAGCAGGCGACATTCGGCGTCGAACGCGGCGTCCGCGCGATGGCGATCGATGAAGCGCCCGAACGCTTCGAGCGAGATACCGTGCGTTTCGTGTTCAGCGAGATCGGCAAGTGCCTTTCGTGCGTTCTGGAACCCCGGCGTGTCGTAGAGGACCAGCAGGTCGCCCATGTCGAACCTCTGGTTGACGACGGTCTCACCGGGCATCGACGAGACGCGAACGCCGTCGTCTTCCGCCAGCGCGGCCACGATCGACGACTTGCCGTGGTTGACCGCGCCGACGATCGCGAAGGTCGGGATCGCCGGTCTCGTCACAACGCCTCCACCGCGACCGGCAATCGATGGATCGCGAGGAAACGTGTCCAGATCGTCAGGCGCTCGGTGGGCCGTGTCTGGTCTGCCGACGCCGCGTCGGGTACCAGGACGAGGGTCAGGCTGGACCCCGCTCCGGCCTCCCTCGCCAACGCGTCGAGGAAGCCGGCGATGGCGACGATCGGATCGCGACTCGCGGGCGTGGCGACGACGACGCGCCCGGCCCCGTCGATGCCTTCGCGCAGTGCAACGGGCAGCGCATCGTCGTCGATGTTCACGTCGAACACCCGTACGACCGTCGTCGACAGCGAACGCTCGACGTCGTCTCGATGCGCGGCCAGCTCGTGGTCCACGACCAGCACGTCGATGCGGCCCCCTCGCGATGCGACGGGAACGGCCTGCACGTCCGGCAGCAGGCCGTGATTGCCGCCGGAACGAAACAGCGGTCCCTCGAAGCGGCGCCACAGGGCATTGGCCGCCGGATGGTCGAAGCGCAGGCTGCCGAGCCGACGCCGCAGGATCGCCGCGGCCGTCAACGCCAGCAATGTCCTGACGGTCAGCCCGTAGAACGCGAGCGCGCTGATCAGGAACGGCCACCAGGCATGCGCCTGGGCGGCGGGCAGCGTGGCCGCCGGCTGGCCGCGCGTGTAGCGCGTTGCCGCGATCTGGGCCGCATCGGGCACGAGCGTGGCGGAAATCCACGACCAGGGCAGCGCGACGGCGCGGACCCAGGCGGCGACACCGTCCGCGGAGAACGAGTAGGTCGATTGCCAGCCGAAGCGCAGTTCTTCGAACGGGAGATAGACCAGCAGCATGGCGACGATCAAGCCGACGTTGAAGGCGATCGCGAAGAGCTGCGTCACGATCAGCAGTTGACATCCGACCACCGGGGCGAGGCGCCCGGAGCGGTCCTCGACGGTGGACCAGCCGGCGCGGACCTGCATGCGACGCGCTCCGGGCAGGCGGTTTGCCGCGCGTCCGCTCGCGTCGATGAGGATCAGCAGTGCGTCGTGCAGGAGACCGAAGCGAAGTCCCATCGCTTGCGTCGTCCAGGCGATCGCGACGAACAGCAGCAACCCGACCTGCAGTCCGGCGGTCCAGCCGAAGAACATCAGCGCGTTGACCGGTTCGGTCTCGCCGTGCGACAGAAGCTTGCCGGCCAGCGCGGCACCGAACAGGAATCCCGCGACCACGACCACAGCGCTCGTCGCCCGCAGTCCGCGTCGATAGATCTCGCCCGGCAGGGGCTCGTCGGACCGTGATCGCGCGCGGCCGAGCCAGGCGAGGAACGCGGCGCTTCGATGGTTCGAGCGGACCGCTTCGGCGAATCTCGCAGCTGCGGCAGATGGGGGCCCGTGGTCGGTGGGCTCCGCTCCCGGATCGTGGGCGGCGAGATATTCGAAGTCGATCAAATCGTCGACCGTCCACGCGTGGGCCGGCCCGCCTGTGTCTCCAGTCTTCGTCCCTGGTTTCATCCGCCGCCGCTCCGCTGCTTCGATCCGTCGCGAGAAGCTTACAGAGTCCAATCGCTTCCGCTGCCGACCGCGATCGCCGACGTGCGATGCGAAGCCGCAGGCCGGCGACGCGGGCCCGCTGTGATAAATTCGCGTTCGATCACATCAGTGCACTGCGGCTCGCGACCAGCGACCGCCATCGTGCGCCTCCTCGTCACAAGACTGCCCGGCCGTTCACGCCGCGCGTTTTCCGCAGTCCATCGATGCCAACCCGCCGTCACGTCCACACGCGAAACATCCGCGCCGAAGTCTTTGCGCGCGATGACGGCCTGTGGGACGTCGAAGCGGAACTGATCGACACCAAGGCGAAGGATTTCGCGCTCACCACCGGCGTTCGCCCGGCCGGCGACCCGATCCACCACATGCGGCTCACGGTGACCATCGATACGACGTTGCAGGTCGTCGACGTCGTGGCGCAGTCGCTGCGGGTGCCGTATCCCGGCCGCTGCGAGACGATCGAGCCCGCCTATCGCGAGTTGATCGGGCTCAACCTGCTGAAGAACTTCCGTCGCGCCGCGCGCGAACGGCTCGGCGGCATCGCGGGCTGCACGCACATGACCGAGCTGACCGATGTGCTGCCGACGGCGGCCATCCAGGCGTTCGCCGGCGAGGTGCTGCGCAACCGCGATACCGCCGATACCGAACCGCCGCTCGGTTCGTCCCAGATGCACGACCAGAAGCCGTTCCAGCTCGATCGCTGCCACGCGCTGCGCAGCGACGGGCCTGCGGTCGCCACCTTCTATCCGCGCTGGTATCGCCCGGCCGCGGACCCTTCGCAACCTCTTTCCCAGACGGACTCCACAGTCGAACGACAACCATGAAAATTCACGAATACCAAGGTAAGGACGTCCTCAAGAAATACGGCGTGACCGTGCCGCGCAGCATCCCGGCCTTCACGGTCGACGAGGCGGTCGCCGCGGCCGAGAAGCTGGGCGGCAAGGTGTGGGTCGTCAAGGCGCAGATCCATGCCGGCGGTCGCGGCAAGGGCGGCGGCGTCAAGGTCGCCAAGTCGATCGACGAGGTCCGCCAGAAGGCCGGCGAGATCCTCGGCATGCAGCTCGTCACGCACCAGACCTCGCCGGCGGGCCAGAAGGTGCGTCGCCTGCTGATCGAGGAGGGCGCCGACATCAAGAAGGAGCTGTACCTCGGCATGGTCACCGACCGCGCCACGCAGCGCGTCGCGCTGATGGCGTCGAGCGAGGGCGGCATGGACATCGAGGAAGTGGCCGAGCACACGCCCGAGAAGATCCACAAGATCTTCATCGATCCCGAGACCGGCCTGACCGATGCCGAATGCGACGACGTCGCGACCAAGATCGGCGTGCCGGCCGCATCGCTGCCGCAGGCCCGCACGATCTTCAAGGCGCTGTATCAGGCGTACTGGGACACCGACGCGTCGCTGGCCGAGATCAACCCGCTGATCCTGACCGGCGACGGCCAGGTCATCGCGCTCGATGCCAAGCTCAACTTCGATGCGAACGCGCTGTATCGGCATCCCGACATCGTCGCGCTGCGCGACCTCGACGAGGAAGACCCGGCCGAGGTCGAGGCGTCCAAGTTCGACCTGGCCTACATCTCGCTCGAAGGCGACATCGGCTGCCTGGTCAACGGTGCCGGCCTCGCGATGGCGACGATGGACACCATCAAGCTGTTCGGCGGCGAGCCGGCCAACTTCCTCGACGTGGGCGGCGGCGCCACGACCGAGAAGGTCACCGAGGCCTTCAAGATCATGCTGCTGAATCCTGACCTGAAGGCCATCCTCGTCAACATCTTCGGCGGCATCATGAAGTGCGACACGATCGCCGAAGGCGTGATCGCGGCGTCGAAGGCCACGTCGCTGAAGGTACCGCTGGTCGTCCGCATGAAGGGCACCAACGAGGAACTGGGCCGCAAGATGCTGGCCGACTCGGGCCTGCCGATCATCTCGGCGAAGAACATGACCGAAGCGGGTGAGAAGGTGGTGGCGGCGGCGCGGGGAGCGTGAGTCCGGACGTTGATGATGCCAGCCCGTCATTCGTCTACTTCGAATAGTCGTTCCCGCGAATGCGGGAATCCAGTGTCGTTGCGCGATGAACGACGAGCATTTCTTCGTGTACCTGCTGGCCAGCCAACGCAATGGAACGCTGTATCTCGGCGTCACTTCGAATCTGCTGCAGCGGGTGTGGCAGCACAAGGAGGGCGAGGTCGCTGGATTTTCCAGACGTTACGGGGTCAAGGCGCTTGTCTGGTTCGAGGCGCACGACGACGCCGTTGCGGCGATAACGCGTGAGAAGCAACTTAAGAAATGGAAGCGCGCCTGGAAAATCGACTTGATCGAATCGATGAATCCGTACTGGAACGATCTGTATGCGTCCATCACGGCATGAAGACACTGGGTTCCCGCGTGGCGGGAATGACGAATAAGGTAGATCGCCCTGCGGGGACGAACGATTTAAGGGACCATCAATGAGCATCCTGATCGACAAGAACACCAAGGTCATCACGCAGGGCATCACCGGCAAGACCGGCCAGTTCCACACCCGCATGTGTCGCGACTACGCGAACGGCAAGGCCGCCTTCGTCGCCGGCGTGAACCCCAAGAAGGCCGGCGAGGACTTCGAAGGGATCCCGATCTTCGCCAACGTGTCCGAGGCGAAGAAGCAGACCGGCGCCACGGTGTCGGTGATCTACGTGCCGCCCGCGGGCGCCGCGGCGGCGATCTGGGAAGCGGTCGAAGCCGACCTCGACCTGGTGATCTGCATCACCGAAGGCATCCCCGTGCGCGACATGGTCGAAGTGCGCGACCGCATGCGCAAGCAGAATCGCAAGACCCTGCTGCTCGGGCCGAACTGCCCGGGCACGATTACACCGGAAGAGTTGAAGATCGGCATCATGCCGGGCCACATCCACATGAAGGGCCGCGTCGGTGTCGTCTCCCGTTCGGGCACGCTGACCTACGAAGCGGTCGGCCAGCTCACCGAACTGGGCATCGGTCAGTCGAGCGCGGTCGGCATCGGCGGCGACCCGGTCAACGGGCTCAAGCACATCGACGTGATGAAGCTCTTCAACGACGACGACGAGACCGATGCCGTGATCATGATCGGCGAGATCGGCGGCAGCGACGAAGAGGAAGCCGCCTACTGGATCCGCGACAACATGAAGAAGCCGGTCGTCGGCTTCATCGCCGGCGTCACCGCGCCGCCGGGCAAGCGCATGGGCCATGCGGGCGCGATCATCTCGGGCGGCAAGGGCACCGCGCAGGAAAAGCTGTCCGTGATGGAAGCGTGCGGCATCCGGGTCACCCGCAATCCGGGCGAGATGGGCAAGCTGCTGAAATCGGTGATCTGATCGGAGTGCCACGCGCCTCGCCGTCGTCGGGCCGCCAGCGCGTGCCGTGATGATCGACGACGTCGTTTCCGCACCGTTCTGGCTGGCGATCGCGAAGATCGTCTGGGTCGACGTGCTGCTGTCGGGCGACAACGCGGTGGTGATCGCGCTCGCGGCGCGCAACCTGCCGCCCGCTCGCCAGCGGCAGGCGGTACTCCTCGGCAGCGCCGGCGCGATCGTGCTGCGCATCATGCTGGTGTTCTTCGCGGTCGCGCTGCTGACGCTGCCTTACGTCAAGCTGCTCGGCGCCGGGCTGCTGGTGTGGATCGGTATCCAGTTGCTGAAGGGCCAGGACAAGGGTCGGAAGATCGATCCGGCCGGCGACCTGTTCGCCGCGGTCCGCACGATCCTCGTCGCGGACTTCGTGATGAGCCTCGACAACGTGCTCGCGTTGGCGGCCATCGCCGATACGGCGCCGCCGTCGTCCCGGCTGCTGGTGTTGCTGCTCGGGCTCGGCCTGACGATTCCGCTGATCATGTTCGGCAGCACGTTGCTGCTCAAGGTCATCGAGCGGTTCCCGCTGATCGTCACCGCCGGCGCGGCGCTGCTCGGTTTCGTCGCCGGCGAGATGGCGGCCGGCGATCCGATCCTGGCGGGCATCGTGCCCGCTACCGAATGGTTCCCGACGAGTCTGGGGGTCGCGCTCGCGGCGCTGGTCGTGGTCGCGGGCATGGTCCGGGACCGCCTCAGCACGAAGCGCGCGTCGCAGCGGTCTTGAACTGCCGGGCGCCCCAGCGGTCGTATCCCGCCTTAGGTCGGTCTTCTAGCGGGCGTGATCGTCGCGGCCCGCCGGCTGCCGGAGCCGGGCACCGTCCGTGCCCGGCACGGAAACCCGGCCGCTCCGCGACAAATCGGCATGCATCGCCCGTCCATTGTTGCTTTTTGCCTCGTATGTCTTAGGAAGATGCTGGATTGACGGGCTTCGCGACGCGCTGTCATCATCCAGCCACGCTGCGTACGATAAGCACGACAGGCGAGCCCCACCTCCACCACCGATGATCGCCGTTCAAACGCTGCTCCAATCGACGTTGTCCCAGGACCTGCCGAATCGCCGGGTGTGGGCGGCACCGTGTCGGGCATGAGCGCGGCGGCGACCGTGGACGCGACCGGCGACCTGCTCTATCGCTACGCGCATGCCACGCATCGCGGCATGGTGCGCGAGCAGAACGAGGACGCGATCGGCATCGCCGAAGAGAGCGGTCTCGCACTGGTCGCCGACGGCATGGGCGGCTACAACGCCGGCGAGGTCGCGAGCGGATTGGCCGCCGAGTTCCTCGTGACCCACCTCGTGCAGGACCTGGCCCAGATGCGCAGCGGAACGTCACGCGCGGTGACGGGACCGGACCGTTCCCATCGCATGCTGCATGCGTTGTTGCGCGCGCGCATCGACGGCGCCAACGAGGCGATCATCGACGTCGCGAGCCGCGAGCCCGAATGCGAAGGCATGGGGACCACGCTCGCCATGTTGCTGTTCGCCGACAATGCCGTGACGACCCTGCATCTCGGCGACTCGCGCGTCTACCGCATGCGCAACGACGTCCTCAGCCTGCTGACGCGCGATCACTCGCTGCTGCAGGAGCAGATCGACGCAGGCGTGCTCACGCCCGGCGAGGCGCGTGCCTCGATCAACCGCAACTTCGTGACCCGCGCACTGGGCGTCGACCTGGTCGCCGAGCCCGAGATCAACGAGTACGACCTGGCACCCGGCGATCTATACCTGATCTGCTCCGACGGGCTCCCGGACATGCTGAGCGACGAGGAGATCTTCGATCTGTTGCGCAGCGAGGCCGACGCGTCCGACCTCGAGCGAGCGAGCGACGGCCGCGTCGCGGAGGCCGCGGCCCTCGCCGAAGTCGCCAGCAAACTGGTCGATGCGGCCAACGCGCAGGGTGGGCGTGATAACGTATCCGTCGTGCTCGCAAGCGTCGGATGGTCGCGCAACGAGAGCCTTCAGGAAGACGACGCACCGGACGATCGCGCACGAGGTGGCCGTCGGAGCGCTTGACGGCCTCGATCACCGCACGCTCGTCGTGCGCGGTCGGGCGCCGGGAAATACCGCGGAGTAGCAGATGCCGAAGTTGATCCTTTCGATGGACGGACTCGTCCTGAAGGAAGTCGAGCTCACCAAGGAGCGGACCACCATCGGTCGGCGGCCCCATAACGACATCGTCATCGACAACCTGGCCGTCAGCGGCGAGCACGCGGTCCTGATCACCATCCTCAACGATTCATTCATCGAAGACCTGGGCAGCACCAATGGCACGACCGTCAACGGCCAGCCGATCAAGAAGCACTTCCTGCAGGCCAACGACACCGTCGAGCTCGGCAAATACAAGCTGAAGTTCGTGGCCGACGCGAAGGCGGGTACCGCGGACTACGGAAAGATCGGCGTGCGCAGCGACGACGTGACGCGCAGCACGGTGAACCCCCGCAATCTTTCTTCCACGGCCGGATCCCAGGCGGTGACCACGACCGGCCTCACCGCTGCCGTGACCGATCCGCACCGCGCGACGTCGCCGAACCGTTCGGGCATCGGTCTCGACCTCGCCAACGGCATGACGGCATCGCGGTCCTCGGCCGCTCCTTCGGTGGCTGCGGGGCCCGCCGCGACCATCCAGATCCTCAACGGACCCAATGCCGGCAAGGAACTGATGCTGTCGAAGGCGCTGACCACGCTCGGTCGCCCGGGCGTCCAGGTCGCGGTCATCACGCGCCGGCAGCAGGGTTACTACATCACCCACGTCGAGGGATCGTCGTTCCCCGTCGTCAACGGCAAGGCCCTCGGCCTCGACGCCACCGCATTGACGAACCACGACATCATCGAACTGTCGGGCACGAAGATGGAGTTCTTCTTCCGCTGATCGCCTCGGGCGATCGTCGGAACCCGACCATGAAGCCAGCGTCCGTCCCCGCCAGGCATGCCGACGCGTCCGACCCGCCCACCCGGAGCGAGAACGACCGTGTCGGCCCGGCGGATCTCGGCGCCCGCCTGCTGTTCTCGCGGAACATCCAGCACGTGGCGACCCGCGTGCACGCGATGCAGACGGTCGACGACATCCTTCTCGACGCCGGCGCCGACATCCGGCGGGTCTTCAACGCCGAGCGCCTGCACATCTTCGTCATCAGCGACGACGGTCGCCTGCTGCACTCGAAGGTCAGGGCGGCCGACGGCACGGTCAGCGATTTTCGCAGGCCCATCAAGACCAACAGCCTGGTCGGCGTCGTTGCGCAGACGCAGATCGAGGTCAATCTTCGGGACGCGACCGACCCCGGCGAGCTGACCTCCGTCCACCCGGACCTCCAGGCATCCGGCGCGTTCGGCATCGAGGCCGGCGACGCGCCGCAGCAGGTGCTGGCCGCGCCGATCATCTTTCGCGGCAAGCGCGGCCAGAGCAGCGAACTGCTCGGCGTTGCCCAACTCATCAACAGCCGTTCGGGCCAGCCTTTCGGCGCCGGCGAGATGGAGGGCTTCCGCGAACTCTGCGACACGCTGGCCGTGGCCATCCGCAACCGGCGCAAGGAAGCCGACCTCGCGTCGCTGTCCGCGCGACCGGTGCGCTCCAAATACGACGCGCTGGTCACCGACGGCCTCATCTCCGCCGAAGAGGTCAAGCTCGCCGCCAACTCGGCCCGGCGCAAGGGCGTCGACATCGAGGAGATCCTGCTCAGCGAGTTCCAGGTCGACCGCCGCGCGATCGGCATGGCGCTGTCGGCGTTCTTCAACGTGCCTTACGAGGCCTTCAAAGCCGACCGTCCCAAGCCGCTCGAACTCGTCAAGCAGATCAAGCGCGAATACGCGCAGTCCGCGCAATGGGTGCCGGTCGAGGACGCCGCGGACGGCCTGGTGGTGCTGACCACCGATCCCGAGCGCATCCAGTCGTCGCGCGTCGTGCTCAACATCTTCCCGCGGGCCTCGAAGGTCGTCTATCGCGTCACCACGGTCGACGAATTCGAGCGGACGCTGGACCTGTTCTTCGGCGAGGACTACGCCGCCGGCTCGATCAACGACTTCCTGCGCGAAAGCGACGGGGGCTTGGCCGAGTTCGCCGAAACCAGCGACGAAGCCGCCGCGGCCGCCGACAACGATCTGGTCAAGTTCGTCAACAAGGTGATCATCGACGCGCATCACCAGGGCGCATCCGACATCCATATCGAACCGTATCCCGGCCGTCAGAAGACCCTGATCCGCTTCCGCAAGGACGGCACGCTGACGCCGTACGCCGAGGTGCCGCCGAGCTACCGCGCACCGCTGACGGCGCGCATCAAGATCATGTGCGACCTCGACATCTCCGAGAAGCGCAAGCCGCAGGACGGCAAGATCAAGTTCAAGAAGTACGGGCCGCTCGACATCGAGCTGCGGGTCGCGACCATCCCGTCGGCCGGTGGCGTCGAGGACGTCGTGATGCGCATCCTGTCGGCCGGCAAGCCGATCCCGCTCGATCAACTGGGCCTCACGCCGCACAACAACGTCCGCCTGAGGCCGGTGATCGCGAAGCCTTACGGCCTCTTCTTCGTGTGCGGCCCCACGGGTTCCGGCAAGACCACCACGCTGCATTCCATCCTCGGGTCGCTCAACACGCCGGAGACCAAGATCTGGACCGCGGAGGATCCGGTCGAGATCACGCAGAAGGGCCTGCGTCAGGTACAGGTCAATCGCAAGGCCGGCCTCGACTTCGCCACCATCATGAAGTCCTTCCTGCGCGCCGACCCGGACGTCATCATGGTCGGCGAGATGCGCGACAAGGAGACCGTCGCGATCGGCATCGAGGCGTCGCTGACGGGCCACCTGGTGTTCGCCACGCTGCATACCAACAGCGCGCCCGAGTCGATCACGCGGCTGCTGGATATGGGCATGGATCCGTTCAACTTCGCCGACGCGCTGCTCGGCATCCTCGCGCAGCGGCTCGCGAAGAAGCTGTGTACCTGCAAGGAGGCCTACACGCCCGACTCGGCCGAGATCCGCGCGTTCGTCACCGAATATGCCGAGGACCTGCAGCAGTTCCCGGCCTGGCGGACCGATCCGCAGGGCGAGGCCAAGCGCCTGTACGACAGCTGGATCGTGCAGTACGGCGTCGCCGGCAAGCTGGTCTTCCATCGCGCCAAGGGATGCGATCGGTGCAACCAGACCGGCTACAAGGGCCGCGTCGGGCTGCACGAACTGATGGTCGGCAGCGACGCCATCAAGAAGAACAT
>JBBRRW010000092.1:0-12766 GCA_038245975.1 Burkholderiales bacterium | reverse complement strand
TGCGCAGCGACGGCATCGCGGTCGATCGCTATCGGGACAGCCATCGACGCTACTGGTACGACCGCTGACGGCGTCGCTCGCCGGAAGCACGCGCACGAGGCGGACCCGCGTGCGTCCGACCGGGTCGGCCCTTCAGACCGGGACGGTGTGGCCGCCGGCCTTGCGATAGCCGCGCCACAGGATGTAGACGCCGAACAGGATCATCGGCAGCGACAGCCACTGCCCCATCGAGAAGTTCAGTGCCAGCAGTCCGAGGAAGTCGTCGGGCTCGCGCGTGAACTCGACGCCGAAGCGTGCGATGCCGTAGCCGATCAGGAACAGCCCTGCGACGGCGCCTTCCGGTCGCGGGCGGCGGGCGAACCACCACACCAGGACGAACAGCAGCAGCCCTTCGCTGCCGACCTCGTAGAGCTGCGACGGATGCCGGGGGATGCCGTCGTGCGCCTGCGGAAACACCATCGCCCACGGCACGTCGGTCGGCCGGCCCCATAGTTCGCCGTTGATGAAGTTGCCGAGGCGCCCGGCAGCGAGGCCGGTCGGCACCAGCGGCGCGACGAAATCGGCGACCTGCCAGAAGGTGAATCCGCGGCGCCTCGCGAAGAGCAGCATCGCGACGATGACCCCGATGAGGCCGCCATGGAAGGACATGCCGCCTTCCCAGACCTTGATCAGGTCGAACGGATGCTCGAGGTAGTGGCTCGCCTTGTAGAACAGCACGTAACCGAGCCGGCCGCCGATGATGGTGCCGAGCATCCCGAAGAACAGCAGGTCGTCGAGGTCGCGGGCCGTCAGCTTCGTGAGGCCGTGCGCGATGCGCCAGCGTCCGAGCAGAAGGACCAGCGTGAAGGCCACGAGGTACATGAGGCCGTACCAGCGGACGGCGAGCGGGCCGATCTGGAAGGCGATGGGATCGAATTGCGGATGAACGAGCATGAAGGGTCGCGGCGAAAGACGGCGAAGGGGTCGGATAAGATCACGAGTGTAGCCAAGCAGCCGTTCGAGCCGACTCCGCTCGCCCGCCGCTCGACGCCACGAAGCCGCGATCGGCGGCCAAGCACTCCACGAACACCCTGCCGTCACCGGGCGGCCAGGCTGCGCGACACGCGCCGGCCGCCATCACGAACACCGAGGAGAAGTCAGTTGGCATACAACGAACGATCGAAGCACGTGACCCAGGGCGACGTGCGCGCCCCGAATCGCGCGATGTATTACCCGATGGGCTACACGCGCGCCGACTTCGACAAGCCGATGATCGGCGTCGCCAACGGGCACTCGACGATCACGCCGTGCAACGCGGGCCTGCAGAAGCTGGCCGACGCCGCGATCGACGCGATCGAGGCCGCGGGCGGCAAGGCGCAGGTCTTCGGCACGCCGACGGTGTCGGACGCCGTCGCGATGGGCACCGAGGGGATGAAGTATTCGCTGGTGTCGCGCGAAGTCATCGCCGACTGCATCGAGGTCGCGGTGATGGGGCAGTGGATGGACGGCTGCGTCGTCATCGGCGGCTGCGACAAGAACATGCCGGGCGGCATGATCGCGATGGCGCGCACCAACGTGCCGTCGATCTACGTCTACGGCGGCACCATCAAGCCGGGCCATTACGCGGGCAAGGACTTGACCATCGTGTCGGTGTTCGAGGCCGTCGGCCAGCTCACCGCCGGCACGCTGGCGCGTGCGGACTTCGAAGCCATCGAGGAGAAGGCCTGTCCATCGGCCGGCTCGTGCGGCGGCATGTACACGGCCAACACGATGAGCTCGTCGTTCGAGGCACTCGGACTGTCGCTGATGGGTTCGTCGTCGATGGCCAACCCCGACCAGGAGAAGACCGATTCGGCCGCCGAGTCGGCACGCGTGCTGGTCGACGCGGTGAAGGCGAACAGACGCCCGCGCGACATCATCACGCGCCGGTCGATCGAGAACGCGGTGTCCGTGATCATGGCCACCGGCGGCTCGACCAACGCGGTGCTGCACTTTCTCGCGATCGCGCATGCGGCCGAGGTCGAGTGGACCATCGACGACTTCGAGCGCATCCGCCAGCGTGTGCCGGTGCTGTGCGACCTGAAGCCGTCGGGTCGCTACGTCGCGACCGATCTGCACAAGGTCGGCGGCGTGCCGCAGGTGATGAAGATCCTGCTCGAGGCCGGACTGCTGCACGGCGACTGCATGACCATCACCGGCCGCACCATCGCCGAGGAACTCGCCGACATCCCCGCTACGCCGCGGATTGACCAGGAAGTCATCCGCCCGATCGATGCACCGATGTATGCGCACGGACATCTCGCGATCCTGCGCGGCAACCTGTCGCCCGAAGGCTGCGTCGCGAAGATCACCGGCCTCAAGAACCCGGTGATGACCGGGCCCGCACGCGTGTTTGATTCGGAAGACGACGCGATGGCGGCCATCATGGCCAAGGGCATCGTGGCCGGCGACGTCGTGGTGATCCGCTACGAGGGACCGCGCGGCGGTCCGGGCATGCGCGAGATGCTGGCACCGACCGGGGCGCTGGTCGGTCAGGGCCTCGGCGAGTCGGTCGGGCTGATCACCGACGGCCGCTTCTCGGGCGGAACCTGGGGCATGGTGGTCGGGCACGTGTCGCCCGAGGCCTTCGTGGGCGGCGTCATCGGCCTGATCGAGGAAGGCGATTCGATCACCATCGATGCGGACCGGCTGTTGCTGCAGTTGAATGTCGACGACACGCAGATCGAGGCGCGGCGCTCGCGCTGGTCGCAGCCGGCACCGCGCTACACGCGCGGCGTGCTGGCCAAGTTCGCGAAACTGGCGTCGACCGCCAGCCGCGGTGCGGTGACGGACGGCTGATCGCGCTAACGCTTGCCGACGCGGCGGCCCATGGCCTTCTTGATGCGTTCTTCCTTGACCTTCTCGACGTCGTCGTGGGCCTTCTTGCGGTCGAGCCCGAAATACGGCTCGATGACCTCGAACCAAGCCAGCGCGAGACCGAACGGCAGCAGGACGAGCCACCACGACCAGTGTCCCACCGGGCCGAACTCGAACCACTTCATCAGCAACAGCAGGACTCCGACTGCCAGGAACCACATGGCCATTCCTCCAAAACACGAATATCGAATATATACGAGGCGTTCGTCGTTGCCATCGTCATGCGTCGTTTGCTGCGCCATAGGCAACGCCCGATTGATCTGGAAAGCCTGCCTGCCATGATTCGCCGCCCGCTGGATCGTGACACCGTTATCGGCATCGCCGCACGAAAATCAAACCGGCGTTCGCTCGCCCTCTGCTGTGGCGGACTGGTCGCCGCCGCGCTGCTGCTCGCGCAGGCGACGACGGCGCGGGCCGACGATGCCGACTTCGTCAAGTCGAAGAAGTGCATGAACTGCCATGCGCTCGACGAGAAACGGGTCGGACCGCCGTTCACCAGCATCGCGGCGCGCTACGCGAACGACAAGGAGGCCGAGGGCCGCCTCGCGAAGAAGATCCGTGAAGGCGGGTCCGGCGCGTGGGGTGTGGTGCCGATGCCGATGAACCCCGAGGTCGACGCGTCGGAATCGATCCGGCTCGCGCGCTGGGTCCTGATGCAGAAGAAGTAGGCGGCCCTCGCCGGCCAAAAAAAACCGCCCCGAAGGGCGGCTTGTTTCGGAGACGTCGCCGATCAGCGAACGACTTCCAGAACTTCCTTCTTGCCGTCCTTGTAGGTGTAGAGCGTCATCGCGCCGTTCTTGATGTCGCCCTTGTCGTCGAAGGCGATGTGGCCGGTGATGCCGTCGTAGTCTTCCTTCGCCAGGAACGGCAGGTAGACCGCCGGATCGGACGACTTGGCCTTGACCATCGCGTCGGCCATCACCATCACCGCGTCGTAGACGTAGGGCGCGTAGATCTCGACATCGACGCCGAACTTGGTCTTGTACTTGGCCTTGAAGTCGTCCATCGGGCCTTCCTTGCCCTTCGGGATGCCGCCGGCTTCGGCGCAGATCACGTTGCCGTTGGTCATGCCGTCGCCGGCGAGGTCCTTCAGAGACGTGGAGCAGATACCGTCGCCGCCCATGAACTTCGCGTTGATGCCGAGCTGCTTCATCTGACGCAGCATCGGTCCGGCCTGCGCGTCCATGCCGCCGTAGAACACCACGTCGGGCTTCTTGCCCTTGACGTTGGTCAGGATGGCCTGAAAGTCGGTAGCCTTGTCGTTCGTGTGCTCGGTCGCCACGACCTTCGCACCGGCCGCTTCGGCGCCCTTCTTGAACTCGGATGCGATCCCTTCGCCGTACGCCGACTTGTCGTCGATCAGCGCGATCTTCTTGTCCTTCATCGTGTCCACGGCGTACTTGCCGAGCACGCTGCCGATTTGCGCGTCGTTGGCGCAGACGCGGAAGGCGGTCTTGAAGCCCTGCTGCGTGTAGGTCGGATTCGTGGCCGACGGCGAGATCTGCGGGATGCCGGCGGCCGAATAGATCTTCGACGCGGGGATGGTGGTGCCCGAGTTGAGGTGACCGATCACGCCGTTGACCTTCGCGTCGACCAGCTTCTGGGCCACCGAAGCACCCTGCTCGGGGACCGCGCCGTCGTCTTCCTTGAGCAGTTCGAACTTGACCTTCTTGCCGTCGATCATCACGCCCTTGGCGTTGAGTTCGTCGATGGCCATCACCGCGCCGTTCTCGTTGTCTTTGCCGAGGTGGGCCTGGGCACCCGAGATCGGCGCGACATGGCCGATCTTGACCACTTCTTCGGCGGCGGCCACCGGAGCAGGCGCCGGAGCCGGCGTCGCGGGCGTGGTGGTGGTCGAAGAAGTGGTCGTGGAGGCCTCTTCCTTCTTGCCGCAACCCACGACGGAGAGGGCGATCAGCGAAGCGACGAGCAAAGTCTGTTTCATGGTTTCTTCCTAAGGAGATCAGCGCGATCTGTGCGCGTGGCGTTATCTTGAATTGAGGTCGGGAGTGGGACGCCGTGTACGAAGCCTGTTCCCGAACTCCACATTGCCGCAGCAAGTTACACGAAACGCCGCGGAACGAACAGGTGTTGTTGCGGCGACGACGCGGATGCCGCGCGATCGACGGGCGACGGCGGCCGCGCGGGGCGGCGGGTCGGGGTGGCGGAACCCGGACGCACGGCCGCGGCGAACGCGTTTCGAAGGCAAACTGCGGCGTCGCCACGAGGGCGGGCGATGCCCCGCCAGTACACTCCATGTCCATGCAATTCGATTTCGGCCTCGACCCGCGTCCCCGCCCCGCGTTGCGCAGCGCGATCGACGCGCTCACTCGTCCCGCGGAAGTCGCCTGCATCGCGACGCTGATGGCGCCGGCCACGCGCGACGACGCGTCGCTGGCGCGGATCGTCGCGGACGCGACGCGTCTGGTCGAGACGCTGCGGACCAAGCGGGTCAAGGCCGGCGGCGTCGACGCGCTGATGCGCGAGTTCTCGCTGTCGTCCGACGAGGGCGTGGCGTTGATGTGCCTGGCCGAAGCGCTGCTGCGCATCCCCGACGCGGGCACCCGCGACGCGCTGATCCGCGACAAGATCGGCGGCGGCGACTGGCACGCGCACGTCGGCCAGAGCCCGTCGCTGTTCGTCAACGCGGCCGCCTGGGGGCTGGTGGTGACCGGGCGTCTGGTGTCGACGCACAGCGCGCGCGGACTGTCCGCGTCGCTCACGCGCATCGTCGCGCGCGGCGGCGAACCGCTGATCCGCAAAGGCGTCGACCTCGCGATGCGCATGCTCGGCCGCCAGTTCGTGACCGGCGAGACGATCGAGGACGCCATCGGCAACGGCGCGGACAACCGGCGCCGCGGCTATCGCTATTCGTACGACATGCTCGGCGAAGCGGCGCTGACCGCGGCCGACGCCGAGCGCTATCTCGCGTCGTATCGCCATGCCATCGATGCGATCGGCGCATCGGCCGGGGCCGTGCATCCGGCCGCGGGCAGCGACGTGCGCAGGCGCCCGGGTATCTCGATCAAGCTGTCGGCGCTGCATCCGCGCTACGCCCGCGCCTCCCGCGACCGCGTGCGGCGCGAGCTGCTGCCGGTCGTGAAGTCGCTCGCGCGCTCCGCGAAGCGCTACGACATCGGCCTGAACATCGACGCCGAGGAATCCGAACGCCTCGACCTGTCGCTCGACCTGCTCGAGGCGCTGGCCGAAGACCGCGACCTCGACGGATGGAACGGTCTCGGCTTCGTGATCCAGGCCTATCAGAAGCGGGCGCCTGCGGTGATCGCATTCGTCGCCGACCTGTCGCGGCGCACGCGGCCGCGCGCCGGCCGCAGCCTGATGGTCCGGCTCGTCAAGGGCGCGTACTGGGACTCGGAGATCAAACGCGCGCAGATCGAAGGGCAGGACGGCTATCCGGTCTACACGCGCAAGGCGCATACCGACGTCGCCTACCAGGCCTGCGCGCGGATGCTGCTCGATGCGGCCGACGCGCTCTATCCGCAGTTCGCGACGCACAACGCGTACACGCTGGCCTGGGTGCGCGAGACGGCGCGCGGGCTCGGCGTCGCGGAAAGCGACTACGAATTCCAGTGCCTGCACGGGATGGGCGAGACGCTGTACGACCAGGTCGTCGGCGATTCGACTCCGTTGTCGTGCCGCATCTACGCGCCGGTCGGCAGCCATGAGACCCTGCTCGCGTATCTGGTGCGACGGCTGCTGGAGAACGGCGCGAACACGTCGTTCGTCAACCGCATCGTCGACGCCCGCGTGCCGATCTCCGAACTCGTCGCCGATCCGCTGCAGCACGTCCGCGAGACCGGCGGGACGCCGCATCCGCAGATCCCGCTGCCGCCGGAGTTGTATCCCGACGGCCGCGTCAACTCGGCGGGTGTCGACCAGGCCGACGAGACGACGCTGGCCGCCGTCGCAGTTGCGATGTCCGCGTTCGCCGACTTCCAATGGGCGGCGGACGGACCATCGCCCGGCGCGCGCAGCACGGTCGCCAATCCGGCCCGCCACGCCGACGTGGTGGGCACCGTCGAGAATGCCTCGCGGCCCGACATCGATGCCGCGGTCGTACGCGCGACGGCGGCCGCCATCGCCTGGGGCGGCGTGAAGCCGGCGTCGCGAGCCCTGCTGCTCGAACGCTGCGCGACGGCGCTCGAAGCGCACCGCGCCGAGCTGATCGCGATCGCGATGCGTGAAGCCGGCAAGACCTTCGGCAACGCGATCGGCGAAGTCCGCGAGGCGGTCGACTTCTGTCGCTACTACGCGAAGCAGATCGAAGGCGACGCCGCTGCCGCAGTACCGTCCGACGCGGACTGCGCGCCGATCGTCTGCATCTCGCCGTGGAATTTCCCGCTGGCGATCTTCACCGGCCAGGTCGTGGCGGCGCTGGCCGCCGGACGCTGCGTGCTCGCGAAGCCGGCGGAGCAGACGCCGCTGATGGCCGCGCGGGCCGTCGCGCTCTTCCACGAGGCCGGCATCCCGCGCGACGTGCTGCAGTTCCTGCCTGGTGACGGCGAGCAGGTCGGTGCGCCGCTCGTCGCGCATCCGGCGATCGGCGGCGTGCTGTTCACCGGCTCGACCGAAGTCGCCCGCTCGATCGCGTCCACCCTGGCGCGGCGTGACGACGATCCGGTGCTGGTCGCCGAGACCGGCGGCCAGAACGCACTGATCGTCGATTCGAGCGCACTCACCGAACAGGTCGTCAACGACGCACTGATCTCGGCGTTCGACTCCGCCGGACAGCGCTGCTCGGCACTGCGCATCCTGTGCCTGCAGGACGCGATCTACGACACCACGCTGACGATGCTGAAGGGTGCGATGGCCGAGCTGTCCGTGGGCGACCCGATGCGCCTGTCGACCGACATCGGGCCGGTGATCGATGCCGAGGCCCAGGGCCGCTTGATCGCGCACGTCGCGCAGATGCGCGCGCGCGGCCACCGCGTCCACGCGCTGCCGCTGCCGGCCGAGTGCGCGGGCGGGACCTTCGTCGCGCCGACGCTGATCGAGATCGAGCGCATCGCCGACATCCCCGGCGAAGTCTTCGGCCCGGTCCTGCACGTGCTGCGCTGGACCTTCGGCACGCTCGACGCGCTCGTCGAGGCCATCGATGCGACGGGCTATGGGCTGACGATGGGCATCCACAGCCGCATCGACGAACACATCGCCCGCGTCGCAGCGCGTGCGCGCGTGGGGAACCTCTACGTGAACCGCACGCTGATCGGCGCGACCGTCGGGGTCCAGCCGTTCGGCGGCGAAGGCCTGTCGGGCACCGGTCCGAAGGCCGGCGGCCCGTTCTACCTCGCCCGCCTCGATCACGGCCGCGGCGCGCATCGCTTCCAGCCCGTCGTCGGCGACGCGCGGGCGCTGACCGACGCCACGCGGCTCCATGACTTGCGCGATGCGATCGCGCATTGCGACGCGCTCGATGCGGACGACAGGAAGCAGCTCGATGCCCACTGCGTGCTGTGCGAAGCCACGGCCGCCGGACTGACCACGATGAACCTCCCCGGGCCGACCGGCGAGATCAACACGCTGACGCTGCGTCCGCGTGACCACATCGCCTGCCTCGCCGACGACCCGGTGGACCTGCTGCGCCAGGTGATCGCGGCGCAGTCGGTCGGCGTCACGCCGTCGGCGCGGGCCGAAAGTCTCCCGCCGGCGCTGCGGTCGTTCGTCGCCGCATGGGACGGGCGCATCGACGCGATCGACGACCTGCAGGCCGTGCTGCTGGCGCTCTCCGGCGACGACCGCGCGCGCACCAAAGCGGCGTGTGCCGCACGCCCGGGCCCGCTCGTCGCGATCGTGCCGTGGGACCGGGGCACCGAGCCCGTGCTCCAGCTCTGGCGGCTGATGCGCGAACTGGCCGAGAGCGTCAACACCGCCGCTGCCGGGGGAAACGCGTCGCTGATGACGCTCAACGAGGGTTAATCGGGAGGGTTCGGCCTGCGAGGTATTGCTAACATGCCCTTCGCTTGGGCATGGCAATTGCGTAAGCACGCCTGCCGGTCGCCCGGGAGGGGCCGGTCTCGGGGTTCCACATCAGCGCACGCCGGCGCAGCGCTCGAACGCAGTGGTCGAAGACAAGGGAGCGAACCGCCGATTCACGCGGAACCACGGATGGAAATCCTTTTTCAGCAGATCCTCAACGGCCTCGTCGTCGGCAGCATCTACGCGCTGATCGCCCTCGGCTACACGATGGTGTACGGCATCCTCAACCTCATCAACTTCGCCCACGGCGACGTGCTGATGGTCGGTGCGCTGACCGCCTACGCGGTCGTGACCGGCCTGCACGCGGTGGCGCCCGGCATCCCCGGGCCGGTGCTGCTGGCCGCCGGCCTCCTGGCCGCGATCCCGGTCTGCATCGTCGTCAACGTGACGATCGAACGCGTCGCCTATCGGCCGCTGCGCAACGCGCCGCGCCTCGCGCCGCTGATCACCGCGATCGGCGTGTCGATCATCCTGCAGACGCTCGCGATGATCATCTTCGGCCGCAACTACAAGGTGTTCCCGCCGCTGCTGCCGAATGCCGGGATCAACGTCGGCGGCGCATTCATCACGCCGACGCAGATCATGATTCTGATCGTCGCGGCGTTGATGATGGGCGGCCTCGTGCTGCTCGTCGAGAAAACCAAGCTCGGCCGCGCGATGCGTGCGACGGCCGAGAACCCGCGCATCGCGAGCCTGATGGGCGTCGACTCGAACCGCGTCATCGTCGCGACCTTCGCGATCGGCGCCGCGCTCGCCGCGGTCGCGGGCGTGATGATCGCGGCCAACTACTCGATCGCGCACTTCTACATGGGCTTCATCCCGGGCCTGAAGGCCTTCACCGCCGCGGTGCTCGGCGGCATCGGCAACATCTACGGCGCGATGGTCGGCGGCCTCATCCTCGGCCTCGTCGAGGCGCTCGGCGCCGGCTACATCGGCGATGTGACGCACGGCTTCCTGGGCAGCGACTACCAGGACGTCTTCGCGTTCCTGGTGCTGATCATCGTGCTCACGTTGAGACCTTCGGGAATCATGGGCGAACGCGTGGCGGATCGCGCATGAGCACGACATCGGACAACCTCACGCCGATCGATCCGGCGCTGCCGATCGGGGCCCCGCAACGCAAACCCTACAAGAGCCTCGCGCTGCTCGTGGTGGTGCTGCTGATCGCCCCGTTCTTCGCGGCCCAGCAGGGCGGCGACTCCTGGGTGCGCATCCTCGACCTCTCGCTGCTCTACATCATGCTGGCGCTGGGCCTCAACATCGTCGTCGGCTTCGCGGGGCTGCTCGACTTGGGCTACATCGCGTTCTACGCGGTCGGTGCGTACATGGCCGCGCTGCTCGCGTCGCCGCAGTTCGCGATCGTGCTGCAGTCGTTCGTCGACACCTATCCGGATCTCGGTCACTGGATGGTCGGCTTCTTCGGCGCGCAGGTGACGGCCAACGGCATCCACCTGCCGGTGTGGATCATCGTGCCGCTCGGCGCGCTGGTCGCCGGGACCTTCGGCATCCTGCTCGGCGCGCCGACGCTGAAGCTGCGCGGCGACTATCTCGCGATCGTCACGCTCGGCTTCGGCGAGATCATCCGCATTTTCATGAACAACCTGAACTCGCCGGTCAACATCACCAACGGACCGAAGGGGATCCTGAAGATCGATCCGGTCTCGATCGGCGGCGTGTCGTTCGGCGAGCCGGCGGTGATCCTCGGCTTCAATTTCTCGGTCGTGCAGCTCTACTACTTCCTGTTCCTGTTCCTCGTCGTCGTCATCGTGTTCTTCTCGCTGCGCCTGCAGAACTCGCGCATCGGCCGCGCGTGGGTTGCGATCCGCGAGGACGAGATCGCGGCGAAGGCGATGGGCATCAACACGCGCAACGTGAAGCTGCTGGCCTTCGCGATGGGTGCGTCGTTCGGCGGCATCTCGGGCACGATGTTCGCGGCGTTCCAGGGCTTCGTCTCTCCGGAGTCGTTCGGCCTGCTGCAGTCGATCGTCGTGCTTGCGATGGTCGTGCTCGGCGGCATGGGTCACATCCCCGGCGTCGTGCTCGGCGGGGTGCTGCTGGCCGCGTTCCCCGAGGTGCTGCGCCACATCGCGGTACCGGTTCAGGAGAAGCTCTTCGGCCACGTGCTGGTCGACGCCGAAGTCATCCGCCAGCTGCTCTACGGCCTCGCGATGGTCGGCATCATGCTGTTGAAGCCTTCGGGCCTGTGGCCCGCGGCCGAGCACGGCAGGGGGCTGGGCGGCATCAAGGGCAAGCGGTCCGCCGCAGAAGGAGCCTGACCGATGAGCGCTGTTGCCAGCGATATCCGCGTCCCCAAGGACGTGTCGAAGGCCAAGGTCATGCTGCAGATCAAGGGCGTCAACAAGCGCTTCGGCGGCCTGCAGGCGCTGTCGGACGTCGGCGTGACGATCCGCGAGGGAATGATCTACGGCCTGATCGGACCCAACGGGGCCGGCAAGACGACCTTCTTCAACGTCATAACGGGGCTGTACCAGCCCGACTCGGGCAGCTTCGAGCTCGACGGCCATCCCTATTCGCCGTCGGCCCCGCACGAGGTGGCCAAGGCCGGCATCGCCCGCACCTTCCAGAACATCCGCCTGTTCGGCGAGATGACCGCGATCGAGAACGTGATGGTCGGCCGCCACGTGCGCACGCATGCCGGCGTGATCGGCGCGGTCCTGCGCACGCCGGGCGCGCGGCGCGAAGAGCGCGCCATCCGCCAGCGGGCGATGGAACTGCTCGAATACGTCGGCGTAGCCAAATACGCCGACTTCCGCGCGCGGACCCTGTCGTACGGCGACCAGCGTCGTCTCGAAATCGCGCGTGCGCTCGCCACCGAACCCAAGCTGCTGGCGCTCGACGAACCGGCTGCCGGCATGAACGCGACCGAGAAGCTGTCGCTGCGCGACCTGCTCGACAACATCCGCGCCGACGGCCGCACCATCCTGCTGATCGAACACGACGTGAAGCTGGTCATGGGCCTCTGCAACCGCGTCACGGTGCTCGACTACGGCAAGCCGATCGCCGAAGGCGTACCGGCCGACGTGCAGAAGAACCCGGCCGTCATCGAGGCCTACCTGGGCGCGGGGGGAGCGCACTGATGGCCGCCGTCCTCAAGCCGGTCCTCGCCGAGACGATGCTCGCGATCCAGGGCCTGACCGTCAACTACGGCGGGATCAAGGCGGTCAAGGGCATCGACCTCGAAATCCGTACTGGCGAACTCGTCACGCTGATCGGTGCCAACGGCGCCGGCAAGACGACGACGCTGAAGGCCATCACGGGGCTGCTGCAGCCCGCAGGCGGCGAGATCCGCTACCTGGGCAAGAGCCTCGCGGGCACGCCGACCTTCAAGCTGCTGGCCGAAGGTATGGCGATGGTTCCCGAAGGACGCGGCGTGTTCGCGCGCATGACGATCGTCGAGAACCTTCGCATGGGTGCCTACACGCGCACCGACGAGGCCGACATCAAGGCCGACATCGACCGCATGTTCGTGACCTTCCCGCGCCTCAAGGAAAGAGCCGCGCAACTCGCCGGCACGATGTCCGGCGGCGAGCAGCAGATGCTCGCGATGGCGCGCGCGCTGATGGGTCATCCCAAGCTGCTGCTACTCGACGAACCGTCGATGGGACTGTCGCCGATCATGGTCGACAAGATCTTCGAAGTGGTCCGCGAGATCCGTTCGCAGGGCATGACCATCCTGCTCGTCGAACAGAACGCGCGGCTCGCGCTGCAGGCCGCCGATCGGGGCTACGTGATGGAGTCCGGCCTCGTCACGATGACCGGCAACGCGGCGGCGATGCTCGACGACCCCAAGGTGCGGGCCGCTTACCTCGGCGAATAGCGGGTCGCGTCCGGCTGCCGCAGTGGCGAGCCGGGC
>JBBRRW010000091.1:0-12823 GCA_038245975.1 Burkholderiales bacterium | reverse complement strand
TACGCGATCGTGCAGTCGTTCTGTGCCAGACAACGAGCGATCTTCGATCGACGACGGAACGCCGTCGGCGAGGTCCGGCCGTTCGCGTTCGGACTCTTCTTCGAGCATTCGCTGTCCCGCCTCATCAGGATATTCGCGACGAACCGCTGCGTATGTACGATATCGAACGGAACCTAATCGAACGGGTCCGCAGGCGGCGGATACGTGATGCGCATCCCGTCGACGCGGGCGAAGGCGGTCAGCACATGCGGCTGGCGATCTTTCGATCCGATGATGTCCTCGACGCGCAACCCTCGAACCAGCAACGCATCGCCGATCATCGAGCGATGACAGCGCCACGGCACGGCTTCGGCGCACATCAGCACGCAGCACTCGACGGCCGCCAATGCGGCGACCGCTTCCGCGTTCTCGGCGAACTCCGGCGTCTGCATGTAGTCCGCATAACCCCGAAACGAAAGGTTGTGCCAGCCGGTGTTGGGCGAGTCCGCGTGCGCGTGCCGCAGGCCGCCGAGGCCGGGAAGATGCGTGTAGGCAATGGCCAACGCATCGAGCGACCGCGGCAGTGGGTCGCGATCGAACTGCGGGTTGTGGCGCGAGCGCGGCACGGTCCTCACGTCGAGCACGTGCGCGATCCGATTGCTCAACAGCAGATCGACGAAGGTTTCGATCGACCGGTTCGAATGGCCGATGGTGCAGATCAGCGGCGGGTGCGACACGGCCCCTCAGGCGCCGTGCAACAGGATCGTGACGAGGACCGATGAATCGTCGACCGCTTTCAAGCTGTGATCGACGCCGCCGGCCAGGCAGACGAGATCGCCTTCAAACGGGGCGCGGGTCGTCTGGTCGAACGTGAACGCGACCTGGCCTTCCAAGCACTGCACCGTGATCTCGCCGATCACCCGATGCTGCGGCATTTCATCGCCGGCCAGAAGGATCATTCGAAATACTTCGAGGCGGTCCGATCTGTTGAGCGCCTTCGCGATCGTGCTGTTCAGATGGCGTTCCAGGGGGCGAATGTCGATCACTTCGCCCGACGATGCGTGATGGATGGCCATGGGTTCTCCGGCAGAGCGGCGCCTAGCCCGGCTTGCCGTCGAGACGGGGACGGGTCAGTACGGGCCAGTAGCGGACGGTGAAGATCGCGAATGCCGCGGTCCAGAACAGGCCCGCGCCACCGATGGTGACGCGATAGGCGTCGGGAAGCAGCATACCGCCGACGACACGGCTCACCGCAGCGCACTGGATCAGGACGAAGCACGCGACCTCGAAGCGGTCGGCCTTCAGCGGGCGGGCGGTATGCCCGCGTGCGGTGCGCGTCATCATGCCGAGCGTCATGCCGGCGATCGCGCCGATCGTCAGCGCGTGGATCGCGAGCGACGTCGCGACGAGGCCGAGCGCCGCCGACGACCGAAGAGCCAGATACACGACGATCCAGCCGTACGACGCGTGGAGGATCCACACCAGCGGCGCGGGCCATGTCCGCCACGGTTGCCACAGGAAAAGACGGACGGCATGCGCGATCGCGGCAGCAGCAGCGATGACCGCGATCAGCGACGGGCCGGCCTGCATCGCATCGGCCAATAGCAGCGCCAGCAGGCTGGCGAGTGCGCATCGTTCGACCAGCACGTTGCGGGTGGCTCGGGTTCCCGGCACGCCGTTGTTCGTGAACATCGGGATGACGCGGCCGCCGACGACGGCCACGATGAACGTGACGACGTCGAGGCCGGCCTGCAAGCTCAGCAGCACAGGAAAGCGAGCCACGCCGGCCAGCGACAGGTGGTAGACGATCGCGGCCGCGCCGATCAGGAGCAGCAGCACGATGAAGCAATAGTTGCGCTGGTTGCGGCTGCGGGCCAACGGGATTCCGATCGCGATCGCAACTGCCATGGGGAACGCCGCGTCGACCAGCGCCGCGACGGTCTCGAACGGCATCGCGGCCGTCACGCGCCCGGCGATCCACAGCAGCACCAGCGCGGCGAGCACCGGACCGGTGGGCGTCGGCTGGCCGGTCCACACGCGGACCGCCGTGAGCAGAAAGCCGGCGATCACCGCGACGGCGTATCCGCACAGCATCTCGTGTGCATGCCCGAACATTGCGTGCGACCACGCACCGGGCAGCACGCCGGTGTACTGACCGACCCACAGCGGAATCGAGATCGTCGCGAACAAGCCGGCGGCGAGATAGAACGGTCGGAAGCCCAGGCCCCACAACGCGAAGCGCGATGGCCGCACGGTGCCTGCATCGGTCATCGGTGATTCAGCGCCTTGCATGCGGCCTCGGCTTCAGGATTCGCGGCCCCGGCCCTGATGGGCCATGCGCCGCGGGGAAGCAGCATAGCGCCGACGATCCGCCGACCGCGCCGACCGCCGCGGGGTCACGGCGGCTGACGGCCGAGCAACGCACGCTCGGCGGCTTCGAGGACCGCGTCTTGGCCGGCCCGTCGCTGCGCGAGCGTCGGGACGATCCCGATCGCGGGCATCAACGGATCGGCTTCCATGCGCCGCCCCTTCGCGCTGCGATAGCCGAGCTGCGCGACCCGCAACGCGCCGCCGTCGGGCAGCACGTAGTCGTAGCGGATCGCGACGACGCAGCCGCAGGTCGGCTCACCGACGGCGATCGCATCGCGCTGCTCGACCAGCGCATGCGCGGTGAGTTCGGCCGCGCTGCCGGTCGACCGGTCGATCAGCACCGCGACCGGATGGGGGTAGGGCCAGTCCCCGACGTCGGCTTCGATCGAGCCGACGATGCGCTGGCTGCCTGCGCGCGTGAGGGTCTCCGCCAGTGTCACGCGCAGCGCGACGAAGCGCCCGACCAGCCATTCGAACAGCCGCTGCTCGCCACCGGGGTTGGCGCGCAGGTCGATGATCAGCCCGCGGCTGTGCGCCCGCGCGGACTCGATGTCCCGCGCGATGCAGGGACGGATCGCCGAATCGAAGCGCGTCAGCCGCAACACGCCGATCCCCGAAGGCCGTAGCGTGTAGTCCTCGCGCGTCGGCACGTCGCCGCCACGGGCCTGCACGTCGATCTGCAGCAGCGTGTCGTCGGCGCGGCGCAACGTGATGCGATGCGGGCGCGCCGGACCGTCGGGCGCGACCAGCAGCGCGCGCACCGCGCGGATCCGCAGCACCCGTTCGGTGTCGACCACGTCGCGTCCGAACGGCTCGGTGTCGAGCGCCTCCGGCGGCGTCGCCTGCGCGCGCGCGAAGAACGCGTCGTCGACCGGAGTGGCGTCGACCGCGTCGATGATCATGCCGGGCCGGACCCCGGCGACCTCGGCCGGGAAGCCCGCGACGACGCTCGTGATCACGACCCGCCCCTCGCTCACGGCGAAGACGAGACCGATCTGGGTCGTACGGAACGCGCGGGCGTCCTCGGCTTCGCGCGGAGTGAGGACCAGCGTGTGCGAGTCGTGCAGCGCGCGGACGTTGCGCTTGAGGATGCGGTAGAACTCCGCGTCGCTGCGCGTCGCGACGACTTCGGTCAGCGACTGCGCACGCAACGCGGCGACATCGATGCCGTTGAAGGCCGGGTCGTAATAAAACGCAGCGATGGTTCGCCAGATCCGGTCGACCGTGTCGGCGCGCTGTTCAGCGGTCGCGTTCGGCGCGGCGAAACCGCGGGTCGACGGCAGCGCAGCGGGATGCTGCGCGATCTCGGCGATCTCGACCGGCGACGCGCGCAGATTGCGCGTGGGCAGCGGCGCGCAGGCGGCCAGCAGCGCGGGCGCTGCCGCGACGATCGTGATGCACTTCCATCGCAGCGCAGCCCGCAGCAGCGAGGCGGCCGTCATGGCCACCATCGACCGCAGCGGTCGCACCGGATCAGGCGACGGCGCCGACGGGTCGCGCGAGCAACTCACCGACCTTGACGATCTTCAGCGTGTTGGTGCCGCCGGCCTGCCCCATCGGCTCGCCGGTCGTCAGCACGATCAGGTCGCCGGACGCGACCACGCCCTTGCGCAGCAGCAGCTGGACCGCTTCGGCCGATGCCGCGTCGCGATCGAAATTCTCGGCGAGCTCGAACGCGATGACATTGCGGAACAGCGACAGCTTGCGCTGCGTGTGCAGCCGCGGCGTCAGTGCATAGATCGGGATGTCGATGTCGTGACGACTCATCCACAGCGCCGTCGAGCCCGAATCGGTCAGCGCGACGATCGCCTTGCAGCGCAGGTGATACGCGGTGAACAGCGCCCCGTACGCGATCGACTGGTCGACCCGCGAGAAGGTCTGGTTGAGGAACTCGTTGTCGAGCTTGACCGTCTCGGACTCGTCCGCGGCGGTGACGATGGTCGCCATCGCCGTCACCACGCCGACCGGGTAGCGACCCGACGCGGTCTCGGCCGACAGCATCACGGCATCGGTGCCGTCGAGCACGGCGTTGGCCACGTCGGACACTTCGGCGCGCGTCGGGATCGCGTTGACGATCATCGACTCCATCATCTGCGTGGCCGTGATCGCGAACTTGTTCGACGCCCGCGCCATCTTGATCATGCGTTTCTGCAGCGCCGGCACGGCCGCGTTGCCGACCTCGACCGCGAGATCGCCGCGCGCGACCATGATGCCGTCCGACGCATCGAGGATTTCCTGCAGCGCGGGGATGGCCTCGGCGCGTTCGATCTTCGCGATCATGTACGGCTGCGGGACCTTGAACTCATCGGCCGCCGCGTTGGCGAGCAGCCGCGCCATCGACATGTCGGTCGCGTTCTTGGGGAACGACACCGCGACGTAGTCGGCGCCGAGCTTCATGGCGGTCTTGATGTCCTCCATGTCCTTCATCGTCAGCGCCGGCGCCGTCAGGCCACCGCCCTGCCGATTGATGCCCTTGTTGTTGGACAGCTCGCCGCCGATCTTGACCGTCGTCAGGATCTTCGAGCCTTCGACGCGATCGACGATCAGCTCGATCAGCCCGTCGTTGAGCAGCAGCACGTCGGCGGGCCGCACGTCGCGCGGCAGTTCCTTGTAGTCGAGGCCCACGTGGTCGATGTCGCCGAGACCCTCGAAGGCCGCGTCGAGCACGAACGGCGCGTCGGCCTCGAGCATGATCTTGCCGTCGACGAACTTGCCGATGCGGATCTTCGGGCCCTGCAGGTCGGCCATGATCGCGACCTCGCGACCCGCGTTGCGCGCCGCGGTGCGCACGCGGTCCGCGCGGAGCATGTGGTCGTTGGCGACCCCGTGCGAGAAATTGAGGCGGACGACGTCGACGCCGGCGTTGATCAGCTTGGCGAGGACATCCGGTTCCGTCGAAGCGGGACCGATGGTGGCGACGATTTTGGTGGCGCGTGGCATGGCAGCTCGTTTATGCGCGTCAGCGCCCGTTCTTGTCATCCAGGCGAAGGCCGGGACCTCATGCACGTCCATCATAAATTAGGTCCCGGCCTTCTCCGGGATGACATCAACGGGTCGTTGCCCGCTCCTCCAGTATTTCAACGGCCGGCAGCGTCTTGCCTTCGAGGAATTCGAGGAACGCACCGCCCCCGGTGGAGATGTAGTCCACATCGTTCTCGATGCCGAACTTGGCGATGGCCGCGAGCGTGTCGCCCCCGCCAGCGATCGAATACCCGGGTCCCGCCGCGATCGCCTGCGCGAGCCGCTCGGTGCCGCCGGCGAAGGCGGCGAACTCGAATACGCCGAGCGGTCCGTTCCACACGATGGTCCCGGCTGTGGCGACGATCGCGCCGATGACCTTGCTGGTTTCGGGACCGACGTCGAAGATCATGTCGTCGGCCAGCACGTCGTCGACGCCGATGGTGCGCGCTTCGGTGTCGGCCGAGAACTTCTTGCCCACCACCACGTCGGTCGGCAGCGGCACTGCGGCGCCGCGCGCCTTCATCTTGTCGATGATGGCCTTCGCGTCCTTGACCAGGTCGGGCTCGGACAGCGACTTGCCGATCGGCTTGCCGATCGCGGCGAGGAAGGTGTTGGCGATGCCGCCGCCGACGATCAACTGGTCGACGCGGTCCGACAGCGTCTCGAGGATGGTCAGCTTGGTCGACACCTTGGAGCCCGCGACGATCGCGACCAGCGGCCGCCTGGGACTCTTCAGCGCCTTCTCCAGCGCATCGAGCTCGGCCGCGAGCAGCGGACCGGCGCACGCGACCGGCGCGAACTTCGCGATGCCGTGGGTCGTGGCCTCCGCGCGATGCGCGGTGCCGAACGCGTCGTTGACGTAGACGTCGCAGAACGACGCCATCTTCTTCGCGAGCGCGTCGTCGTCCTTTTTTTCGCCCTGGTTGACGCGGCAGTTCTCGAGCAGCACGACGTCTTCGGGGTCGAGGCTGGACTGCCAGGACGTGTCGTCGATCCAGTTCGACACCAACGGCACCTCGCGTCCAAGCAGTTCGGCGAGGCGCGCGGCCACCGGCGCCAGCGAGTCCGCGGGCTTGAACCGCCCTTCGGTGGGTCGCCCGAGATGCGACGTGACCATCACGGCCGCGCCCGCCTTCAGCGCGGCCTCGATGGCCGGCACCGACGCGCGGATGCGGGTGTCGTCGGTGATCCGGCCGTCGTCTTCCTGCGGCACGTTGAGGTCGGCGCGGATGAAGACCCGCTTGCCGGCGAGGTCGAGGTCCGACATGCGGATGAAGTTCATGGGGCGATGTAACCCCGGCGAAGGCCGGGGCCCAATGTTGGGTGGGAAGCGTACTTGGGTCCCGGCCTTCGCCGGGATGACATCATTTCGCCGACATCAGATCGACGGTCGCGTCCAGCATGCGGTTGCTGAAGCCCCATTCGTTGTCGTACCAACTCGACACCTTCACCAGCCGGCCCGACACCTTCGTCAGCGTCGCATCGAACGACGACGACGCGGGGTTGTGATTGAAGTCGTGCGACACCAACGGCTCGGTGTTGTACTCCAGCACGCCCTTCAGCTCGCCCTCAGACGCGGCCAGCATGATCTCGTTGACCTCCTCGACCGTCGTGTCGCGCGCGGCGATGAACGACAGGTCGACGATCGACACGTTGATCGTCGGGACGCGGATCGCGTAGCCGTCGAGCTTGCCCTTCATCTCCGGCAGCACGAGACCGATGGCCGCGGCGGCGCCGGTCTTGGTCGGGATCATCGACATCGTGGCGCTGCGCGCGCGGCGCAGGTCCTCGTGATAGACGTCGGTCAGCACCTGGTCGTTGGTGTACGAATGGACCGTGGTCATCAGGCCGTTGACGATGCCGATCTTGTCGTTCAGCGGCTTGACCAGCGGCGCGAGGCAGTTGGTGGTGCAGCTGCCGTTCGAGATCACCGTGTCGCTGGCCTTCAGCACGCCGTGGTTCACGCCGTGGACGATGGTCGCGTCGACGTCCTTACCGCCGGGCGCCGAGATGATGACCTTCTTCGCGCCGCCCCTGATGTGTGCCGACGCCTTCTCCTTGGTCGTGAAGAAGCCCGTGCATTCCAGCACCACGTCGACGTTCATCGAGCCCCACGGCAGCTTCGCCGGATCGCGTTCCGCGAAGACCTTGATGCGGTCGCCCGCCTTTCCGTCGACCGACACGACGATCGAGTCGCCGTCGGCCTTGACCGTGCCCGGGAACTTGCCGTGTGCCGTGTCGTACTGCGTCAGGTGCGCGTTGGTCTTCGAGTCGCCGAGGTCGTTGATCGCGACGATCTCGATGTCGTGCTGCTTGCCGCCTTCGTAATGCGCGCGGAGGATGTTGCGGCCGATGCGGCCGTAGCCATTGATGGCGACTTTGATGGTCATGAGGTTTGGATGATGACGAGTGTGGAGTGATGGATCTGATGCTTTGCGGGTGCGGGACGACTCAGCGCTTCGCGCCGGCGACCACCTTCTTGGCGACCGCAACCACGTTGTCGACCGTGAGATGGAAGAAATTGAACACGTCCTTGGCCGGCGCCGACTCGCCGAAGTGGTCGACGCCGATGACCGCGCCCTCGGCCCGCACGTACTTCCACCAGAAGTCGGTGACGCCGGCTTCGATGGCCACACGCGGGATGCCGGCGGGCAGCACCGACGCCTTGTAGTCGACGGCCTGGCGGTCGAACACCGATGTGCACGGCATCGACACGACGCGTGCCGCGACGCCCTGCGCGGCCAGCGCCTTCGCCGCATCGACCGCGAGCCCGACTTCGGAGCCGGTGCCGATCAGCACGACCTGCGGCTTCGGCACCGAATCCGGAAACTGCGCCAGCACGTAGGCGCCGCGCGCGATGGCCTTGGTCTGCTGCGCCGTCTTCTCCTGGTACGGCAGGTTCTGGCGGCTGAGCAGCAATGCCGTCGGTCCGCGCTGGTCTTCGTGGTTGCGGTCGATCGCGGTGGCCCAGGCCACCGCGGTCTCGGTGGTGTCCGCGGGACGCCAGACATCGAGATGCGGGATCAGCCGCAACGACGAAGTTTGTTCGACCGGCTGGTGGGTGGGTCCGTCCTCGCCGAGGCCGATCGAGTCGTGCGTGAACACGAAGATCATCTGCAGCTTCATCAGCGCGGCCATGCGGATGGCGTTGCGCATGTAGTCGGAGAACGTCAGGAACGTTCCCCCGAACGGCAGGAAGCCACCATGCAGCGCGATGCCGTTCATGATCGCGGCCATGCCGAACTCGCGGACGCCGTAGTGGACGTAGCGGCCGCCGTCGGCCGCCACCTTCACCGTGGTCATGCCCTTCCAGTCGGTATTGTTGCTGGGCGTGAGGTCGGCCGAGCCGCCGAACAGCTCGGGCAGTTCGGCGACGTAGGCCGCGATGGCCGCGGCCGACGCCTTGCGGGTGGCCAGCGTTTCCTTCTTCTCGGCACAGGCGGCCAGCAGCTTGTCGACGGTGGCGGGCCAGGTCGGCGGGCGGTCGCCCTTGATCCGCCGCAGGAGGTCGGCGGCTTCGACCGGGAAAGCCTTGCGGTACGCGGCGAAGCGATCGTTCCAGGCCTTCTGCAGTCGGGCACCGGCGGGCTTCGCGTCCCACGCGGCGTAGACGTCCTTCGGGATCACGAACGGCGCTTCGGTCCAGCCCAGTTCCTTGCGGGTGGCCGCGACCTCGTCGAGGCCGAGCGCCTCGCCGTGCGCCTTGGCCGTGCCGGCGCGGTTCGGCGACCCGCGACCGATGATCGTGCGGCAGACGATCAGGGTCGGCTTCTCGCTGCCCTTCAACTGGTCGAGCGCCCGGTTGATCGCCTGGTTCACGGCCTCGACGTCGTGGCCGTCGATGCCTTCCTGGCCGCCGAGCACGTTCCATCCGTAGGCGTCGAAACGCTTGGCGGTGTCGTCGGTGAACCAGCCCTTGACCTCGCCGTCGATCGAGATGCCGTTGTGGTCGTAGAACGCGACCAGCTTGCCGAGCTTCCACGTGCCGGCGAGCGACGCGGCCTCGTGGGAGATGCCTTCCATCATGCAGCCGTCGCCCATGAAGACGAAGGTGCGATGGTCGACGACCGCGTGGCCGGGCCGGTTGAATTCCTTCGCCAGCAACTGCTCGGCGAGCGCGAGGCCGACCGCGTTGGCGAAGCCCTGGCCGAGCGGGCCGGTGGTGGTCTCCACGCCTGGCGTGATGCCGAGCTCGGGGTGGCCCGGGGTCTTCGAGTGGAGCTGACGGAAGTTCTCCAGCTCCTTCATCGGCAGGTCGTAGCCGGTGAGGTGCAGCAGCGCGTACTGCAACATCGATCCGTGGCCGTTCGACAGCAAGAAGCGGTCGCGATCCATCCACAACGGATCGACCGGGTTGTGACGCAGATGGTGCTTCCACAGCGCGACCGCGATGTCGGCCATTCCCATCGGCATGCCGGGGTGTCCCGACTCCGCCTTCTGCACGGCATCCATCGCCAGCGCGCGGATCGCGTTGGCCATCTTCGACGGCGATGCGCCGGGCAAGACAGCGGATGGTGAGGTTTCAGCAGCCATGGTCGATATGCCTGTGCGTGTCGGGGTGGGAGAATCGGTCACCGACGCGGGCGGACGTTCACCCTGCATCGTCGTCAGGCCAACCCGGCCGCCAGGACTGCGGCCGTGTCGTCACGGCATCGATGCTCGGATGCGAATCCCGAGACGACGCCGGACGGCCGGGTCGCGATTTTATCAGACCGCTCGTGGCGGACCCGCGGTGAGGCTCGCCGCGCGACCTGCCACGCCTCGTCGACCGCATCGACTTTCCGCTCCCACACGTCCATGACCCTCCCCCGCTTTCACGTCGATATCCCGCTCGTCGTCGGCGAGCCCACCACGCTGTCGCGCGCGGCCACCCGGCACGCGCTGCGCGCGCTGCGGCTGCGCCAGGGCGAGATGCTCACGCTGTTCAACGGCCACGGCGGCGAGTACGTCGCGCAGCTGGTCCACGCCCGGGAACCCGAGGCCGAAGTGCAGATCGTGCACTTCGAGGCCCGCGAGGCCGAACTGCCGTGGCCGATCACGGTCGCCCAGGGACTGTCGTCCGGCGATCGCATGGACTGGACCGTCGAGAAGGCGGTCGAGCTCGGTGCCGCGACCATCGCGCCGCTCGCGATGGCACGCAGCGTGGTGCGGCTGTCGGGCGAGCGGGCGCAGTCGCGCCGCGCGCACTGGCAGGCGCTGGCGGTCGCGGCCTCCGAGCAATGCGGGCGCAATCGCATCGCGGTCGTCGAGCCCGTGTCGGCGCTGATCGACTGGCTCGCGACGGTGCCCGAGACGACCATGCGGCTCATCCTCGCGCCCGGCGGGGTACCGCTCGCGACGCTGCCGCGCCCTCCGCACGGCCACCGCGTCCTGCTGCTTGTCGGTCCCGAGGGCGGCTTCACCGACGACGAGCTGCAGGCGGCCGACGGGGCCGGCTTCCGCGCCACCTCGCTCGGACCGCGTGTCCTGCGCACCGAGACCGCCGCGGCCGCGGCGCTCGCGATGCTGTCGGCCCTGTGGGAGCCCGCAGGAAGCTCATAATCGCGCCCGTTCGATCCAGGGGTGCCGCCCGGGGACGGATCCATTTTCGATACAGCGTCGACCGACGCACACACAACAAGGGGAACGACATGGGACTGTTGGACAATCTCGGTGGGCTCGCAGGACAACTCGGCGGGTTGCAGGGCCAGAACACCAACGGCGACCCGAAGGCCGCGCTGATCCAGGCGGTGCTGGGCATGCTGGTCCACGGCAACGAGCCCGGCGGCCTCGGCGGCTCGGGCGGCCTCGGTGGTCTCGGCGGGCTGCTGCAGCGTTTCCAGGGCGCCGGCCTCGGCGATGCCGTCGCGTCGTGGGTGGGCAACGGCCCCAACGCGCCGATCTCGCCCGATCAGGTCAAGTCGGCGCTGGGCGACGGTCCGCTGCGGACGCTCGCAGAGCATGCCGGCCTCGATGAGGACGAAGCCGCGTCGCACCTGTCGGGACTGCTGCCGCAACTGGTCGACAAGCTGACACCGAACGGTCAGATCCCGGCGGGCGGCGTGCACGAAGGCGGCATCGCCGGTGCGATGGAAGCGCTCGGCGGCCTGTTCGGCAATCGGTAGACCTTGGCTCGCCTGACCCGGCCCTCCCCCGCGAGGGAAGAAAATCAGGCGAACGAGTAGAAGACCCGGAAGCGCCTGTCGCTCTCGGCCAGCGTGTCGGCAGCGTCGCGGAAGGTCTCGAGCAGCGACTCGCGCGCGTCGGCATCGAAGCCGGGCCCGGTCGGGATGCGATCGAGCAGGATGACCGTGCCCCCCTCGCTGGCATCGCCCATGTCCACCAGCGCGTCGTACAGCGCATCGAGGTTGGCGCCGTAGTGCCCGGCGAAGTCCAGCGTGCGGCCGATGGTCTGGAGCACCTCGGTCTTCAGCGTCGCGCGGCCGCCCACCGCCGGCGCCCGCGTCGCGAACTGGACGTGCGCAAAGCGGTCGCCCAGCGACGATGCGGCTTCACGGAGTTGTTCCGCCGTGAAGTTCTTGACCGCCTGGACACTCTGCGGCTTGATCCGATGAAAAGGGTGGGCGACGTTCATTGCACGATGCGGCGAAAGCTCTGGTAGTGATCGTTGGTGTAGTAATACTCGTTCGACGTGCTGAAGTTGCCGGTCGCGCCCCGGCCCGCGATGATGCGTCGTGCCCCCCGCGTCCGGGCGCCGGGCGTGGGCACCGTGTATTCGGCGTAGTAGCCGCGCGGGTGCAGCGGCAGGAAGCCTTCGCGATTGCCGAAGGGGATGCCGTCGCGCTTTGACGCGAACGGGCCACTCGCGTGGATGGCCGCCAGCACCGTCCGCCCCTCGGGCGGCAATTGGGACACGCGGATGACGTCGCTCGTCGTCCCGCTGATCTCCTGTTTCGCGTCGGCGGCCGGCGCCGCCAGGCCGACCGACAAACCCAGCACGACTGCGAACACGCCGCGCCACAGACCTGCGCCGAAGCGTGAACCAAGCCCTCGCTGCCTCTCGGAGGCAGAGCGATCGCTCGGGGAGTCTGCTGCGGGAAGGGTCGCGAAGCGGGAGCGGAGCATAGCTCGCCATCGTATCGGACGGGAGCCGGACAGATCAACTCTACCGACCATCCGGACGCACGAACGTGGTTCAAACAGACAACCCGACCGTTCGATCGCCACCCGCGATGCGCGATACTCGCCGCATGAATCGCATCCGACGACAGGCGCCGTGGATCTGCGCCGCGCTGCTGTGCGTCGCCGCCATCGCCACGCGACAGTGCCTGATCCAGCCCCCCGAGATCGCCCACCTGTGCGATGCGCCGACGCTCAGCCTCGCGACGACCGGTCCGTGGTGGTGCAGCGTGCGGTCGGCGGTGATCATGACCTACGCGTGGGGCGGGCTGATGTACGCGTCACTGGGGCTGTCGATCGCGTCGCTGGTGTGGCGCCGCACGTGGCTCGCGGTCGCCACCCTCGCGGTCGGCCTCGTCGCGATCGTCTGGTACACCTACGAACCCGGCGCGAT
>JBBRRW010000090.1:0-12893 GCA_038245975.1 Burkholderiales bacterium | reverse complement strand
TCGTCCTCTCGAGGCGAAGGTGAGGACCGTGCGCCGCTTCGCATCACGAGACACGAGATGACCGATGCCCACCGTCACCACCTGGCTCGCCTTCGCCGCGCCCGCGCTGCGAATGGCCTTCGAGGCGCGGCGGTGAGACGACCCGGCGCCGTCGTGCGGCTGCTCTGCGCCTTCACGATCGCGACGGTCGCGGTCGTCGATACCGCGAGCGCCGCCGACGCCGCGCTGCTCGCGGCGGCGAAGGTCGAACAGGCCGCCACGCTGGACACGCTCAGGCAGCTCGTCGCCTTCGACTCGGGAACCCTGAACGGCGACGGCATCCGCAAGGTGGCCGACATCGCCGAGCCGCGACTGCAGGCGATGGGCTTCACGACGGAGCGCAGCGACGCGCGGCCTTCGGCGGGCGTCAACCTGGTCGGCCGGCTCGCCGGCAAGGGCACGAGGAAGCTGCTGCTGCTCGCCCACATGGATACCGTCTATCTCGACGGCACGGCCGCGAAGCAGCCGTTCCGCATCGACGGCAACCGGGCCTACGGCGTCGGCATCGCCGACGACAAGGCCGGCATCGCGGTCGTGCTGCATGCGTTGCGCCTGCTGACGGCGAACGGCTTCGACGACTTCGCACGCATCACGGTGCTGTTCAACGCCGACGAGGAGCGCGGCTCGGCCGGCTCGCGCGAATGGGTCCGGTCGCTGGCTGCCGACAGCGACGCAGTGCTGTCCTTCGAAGGAACGGGCATCGAACGCGAGAGCATCCGGACCGGGACCTCGGGCATCGCGCGCGTGACGGTGACGATCGCCGGCAAGGCGTCGCACGCGGGCGTCGCGCCAGAGCGTGGCGTCAACGCTCTGGTCGAGGCCGCGGACCTGGTGCTGCGCACGCAGGACATCGACGATCGCGCGAAGGGGCTGCGCTTCAACTGGACGGTCGAGCGCGCAGGCGACGTCTCGAACGTCATCCCGGACCACGCGACCGTCGAGGCCGACGTCCGCTACAAGCGCGAGTCGGACCTGGAGGACGCGCTCGCGAAGCTGCGCGAACGCGTCGCCCGCCAACGCCTCAAGGACGCGAAGCTCGACCTCGCCGTCTCGCGCGGCCGTCCGCCGTTGCTGCCCACCGACGGCGCGCGCGCCATCGTCAAGCTGGCCCAGGCGATCTACGGCGAGATCGGACTCGTGCTCGACGAGTCCGAAGGCGGTGGCGGCGGCACCGATGCCGCCTATGCGGCGCAGACCGGCAAGGCCGTGGTCGAGTCGATGGGGTTGCCCGGCGCCGGCGCCCATGCGAACAGCGACGAGTACATCGTCGTGGACCGTATCCCGGCGCGCCTCTACCTCGCGGCCGAGCTGATGAAGCGCGTCCTGTCCCGCCAGGGACCCTGAAGGTCACGGAGAGTCGAACATGAAGAAGCCAGCCACCGTCCTCGTCATCGGCGCGTCCCGCGGCATCGGCCACGAGCTCGCCCGCCAGTACCGCGAAGCCGGTGCGACCGTGCACGTCACGGTTCGCAAGGACGCCGACGCATCGTCGCTCGAGAAGCTGGGCTGCATCGTGCATCAGCTCGACGTGACCGAGGCCGATCACTGGCCCGCCTTCGGCCAGCGCATCGACACGGTCGACTTCGACATCGCGATCCACAATGCCGGTGTCAGCGGTCCGCGCAGCGACGGGCCGCCGACCCGCGAAGCGTTCGACGACACGATGCGGACCAATGTGTGGGCCGCGATGCAGATGTCGCCGATCGTCGGACCGCGGGTCGTCGCCGCGCGCGGCAGGCTGGTGATCGTCAGTTCGCGGCTCGGTTCGATCGGTGGCCGCGAGAACGGTAAGTTCACCGTCTATCGGGCCAGCAAGGCCGCCGTGAACTCGGTGATGAAGGACGCGGCGCTGACCTACGGGCCGCAGGGCGCCACCTGCGTCGCGATGCATCCGGGGTGGGTGCGCACCGACATGGGTGGCGCGGGGGCGGACCTCGACGTGGCCGATAGCGCCAGGGGTATCCGCAAGACCATCGACGGCCTGTCGCACGACGACAATGGTTGCTTCTTCAACTACGACGGCGCCGTGATGCGCTGGTGAACCGGGCGCACGGCAACGCCTGCGCACCGGGCGACAACCATCGGCTTCCGCCGTCGCGGGAGCTGTGCATCGAGGACGCGCTTCATGACCACCGGCTCCACGCGACACATCACCTCCGGCTCGACCTTCGAGGCCCTGGCCGGCTACAGCCGCGCGGTCGTCGACGGCGAGTATGTCCACGTGTCGGGAACGACCGGCTTCGACTACGCCGCGATGACGATCGACGACGACCTGGTCGTCCAGACGCACCAGTGCTTCGCCAACATCGCTGCCGCGCTGGCCGAAGCCGGCGTCACGCTCGACGACGTGGTCCGCTCGCGCTACCTGCTCGTCGACGCGGCGGACTTCGCGCGGGTCGCGCCGCTCTTCGGGCAATACTTCGCCACCGCGCGGCCGGCGGCCACGGCGATGATCGTCGGCCTGGTCGACCCGCGCATGAAGATCGAGATCGAGGTGACCGCACGCGTGCCGCATCCGCAGCCGGTCCTGTCGCACGAAGGGGGTGGCGGGTGAACGCACGATGAGCAGGTCCGCTGCTTCGCAGAAAGGCCGGCGCTCGCCGGAGCGCATGTTCCGCATCGTGCCGTGGTGCGTCGCGGTGATCTTCGCGGGCCCTGATCGGGCTCGGGTCGCTGGTGGTTCGCGGCCTCCCGACCATCGACGGTCGCGTCGAGCCGTCGAGCGTCGCGCATCGCCGAGCAGCAGTGCGAAGCGGTCCGTCGCCAGTCGCTGTCGTAGGGCACGCGATCAAGAGCGTCCACGCGGGCCTCTGTCCCGGTTGCGAGCGCGGCTTCAACGGGCACGAGGGCCAGACCAACTTCTGCGTGCACTGCGGGATGAAGCTGTTCGAGCACTGCCCGAGTTACGGCGCCGACAAGTCCGCCGGCACGGCCACGCTCCCCGACCCGGCGACCGTCGCACCGGTCGCCTGAAGGACATCGAAACGCCATGCTGCTGACCCCCGAACACGAAATGATCCGCGACGCGGTGCGCAACTTCGCGCGCGAGCGCATCGCGCCCTATGCGGCGCAGTGGGATCGCGACTCGACCTTCCCCGCCGAGGCGCTGAAGGGACTCGCCGAGCTCGGCTGCTACGGCGTCACGGTGGCCGAGGAGTGGGGCGGCGCGGGACTCGACACGCTGTCGCTGTCGCTGATCCTCGAAGAGATCGCGGCCGCCGACGGCGCGACGTCGACCATCGTCAGCGTCAACAACTGTCCGGTGTGCAGCATGCTCGACCGCTTCGGCAGCGTCGACCAGAAGGAGCGCTGGCTGAAGCCGCTCGCGCGCGGCACGATGCTCGGCGCGTTCTGCCTGACCGAGCCGCACGTGGGGTCCGACGCGGCCGCGCTGCGCACCACGGCCCGACGCATCACCGACGATGCGGGCGACGCCTACGTGCTCGACGGCGTGAAGCAGTTCATCACGTCGGGCAAGCATGCCGACGTCGCGCTCGTGATGGCAGTCACTGACAAGGCGGCCGGCAAGAAGGGCATCAGTGCCTTCATCGTCGACACGAAGACGCCCGGCTACATCGTCGCGCGGCTCGAGGAGAAGACCGGCCAGCACGCGAGCGACACCGCGCAGATTCTCTTCGACGGATGCCGCGTCCCGGCTGCGAACCGTATCGGCGACGAGGGTCAGGGCTACAAGATCGCGCTGTCGGGCCTCGAAGGCGGACGCATCGGCATCGCGTCGCAGGCGGTCGGCATGGCGCGCGCCGCATTCGAGGCGGCGCTGAGCTATGCGAAGGAGCGCGAGAGCTTCGGTCGGCCGCTGTTCGAGCATCAGGCGGTGCAGTTCCGCCTGGCCGACATGGCCACGCAGATCGAAGTCGCGCGCCAGATGATCTGGCACGCGGCCGTGCTGCGCGATGCCGCTCGTCCGTGCCTGAAGGAAGCGGCGATGGCGAAGCTGTTCGCGTCCGAGATGGCCGAGCGCGTGTGCAGCGATGCGATCCAGGTGTTCGGCGGCTACGGCTACGTCAGCGATTTTCCGGTCGAGCGCATCTGGCGTGACGTGCGGGTGTGCCAGATCTACGAGGGCACGAGCGACATCCAGAAGATCCTGATCGGGCGGGCGCTGGCTTGAGACGGCGCGGCTCGATCCTTGCGCACGCGCAGGCACGGCCCTCTGGCGCGTTGTCCGCGACCCGAGGCATGATCGAGGCCGGTGCCGGACGACAGGCAGCCGGCGGTTCGATCGGCATCAAGGAGATGAAGATTTGAGCAGGCACATCTGGCACGGCGCGGACGAAGGCGGACTGTTACTGCGCGCGGTCGATCAGCCGGTCGAGCTGCTCGATCACGATTCGCACTGGCACCGGGTCTTCGCGGCCGAGCGTGACCGTCTGATGCGTTTGTTCCCGTCGATCATCGTGGACATCGCGCATATCGGCAGCACGCCCATCGAGGACCTGCGCGCCAAACCGATCGTGGACCTGATGGCCGGCGTGCGCACGATGGACGAGGCGATCGCGCTCAACGATCCGCTGTGCGCCAACGGCTACGCGACGTCGTCCGACCTGAACCGGTCGCTGACCGACCGCCAGTTCTTCATGCGCCATGCCGGCGGCCGACGCACGCATCATCTGCACGTGGTCGTCCACGATTCGCAGGGCTGGCACAAGCGCGTCGCGTTCTGCCGGCTGCTGCGCGACGATGCCGACCTGCGACATCGCTACAGTCGCTTGAAGACGAATCTACTCGCACACCATGCCGACGACCGTGACGCCTACACCGAAGGCAAGTCGGCCTTCATCCAGTCCGCCCTGCGATCGCACGGCCACGCATGAGCGACCTGCGACCCGAGACCTCCGAGCGCGACCGATGACCGGGCCGCCTGCCGCCTCCATTGCTTCGCGCAGTCCGGCAACGCGTACAAGGTTGCGCTGATGCTCGAACTCGCCGGCGCCGAGTGGACGTGGGACCACCACAAGCTGACCGCCAACATCGCAACGCTGCGCTGGAGGCTGAACTTCGCGCCCGAGGGAAGCATCGATGCAGCGGTGATCGCGTTTCTCCGCGCGCGGGCGAAGCAGGCGCTGAAGACGCTCGACGCGCATCTCGCCGGACGCCGCAACGTCGTCGCCGATCGCCCGACCATCGCGGACTTTTCGCTGATCGGCCCTGTTGACGATCCGACCGAGCTCGGCGTGGACTGGAAGGACTATCCCGTCTTCGGCGCCTGGACCGAACGGATCGCCGCCGCGCTGCGCTGGAAGCAGCCCTACGACCTGATGCCCGGTCATCCATTGCCAGTCAAGGCGGCCTGACATGAAGCGGCTCGCGCGGCATTTCCTGGTGATGGCGCGGGCCAATCGACTGGTCAACCACCGGCTCGATGCGGCGTGCCTGCGGTTGTCGCCAGACGAGTGGGTCGCGCCGCGCACGGGTTTCTTCCCGAGCATCGCGGCGAGCCTGAACCACATCCTGATCGTCGACCGGTACTACCTCGATGCGCTCGAAGAGGGCGGGCGCGACGCCGCCCTCTTCGACGACGAGATGCCGTGCGCGACGATGATCGAACTGGCCGAAGCGCAGCGCAGGACCGACGAACAGTGGATCGTCTTGTGTGCGTCGTTCGATGACGAGGCGTTGTCGCGTCGCGTCCCTGTCGATCGCGGCGCGCGCGGCCGTCCGCTCGATCGCATCGACCGCACGCTCGGCCATCTGTTCATGCATCAGATCCACCATCGTGGACAGGTCCATTCGATGCTGTCGGAAACATCCGTCAAGCCGCCGCAGCTCGACGAGTTCCTGATGGAGACCGATGCGGTGTTCCGCGGCGACGATCTCGCGGCGGTCGGCATGCGCGAGGAAGATCTCGCGCCGTGAAGGGGGCTGCGTGACCCGCGTGATCGAATACCCCAGGAACCCGACCCGCCTGATCCGCCGCGGCCCGCGGCGTCAGGTCGCGATCGCATCGAATTCCGCGAACGTCTGCTGCGCTTCGGGAACCGTGGCCAACGGCACGTAATCGCAGACGCTCGCGAACTCGCTCCACAGCGCGCCGACTGCAGGATTGGGATGCGCGCGTTGCGCGCATCCGGCTTTCGGCCGGTACGCGACGACGAAACGACCCATGGCGGTTCTCCGATTCGGTGAGCGGCGCGAGGGCGACGAGGATGGCACGCCGTTGGCGACGACGGCCCGACAGGGTTACGATCCAGTGCTGGCGCCATCGCATCGAGCCCACTCCCTTTCCCGCCCCGCATGCTGAACACTCTCGACTCCACCCAGATCGTCGCGCTCGCGGCCGCGCTCGGCTGGGCGAGCGGCATCCGCCTCTATCTCGTGCTCTTCGTCGTCGGCATCGTCGATCGCATGGGCTGGGTCGCGATACCCGAAGGGCTGCACCTGCTGTCCCATCCGCTGGTGCTGGCCGCATCGGGGCTGATGGTCCTCGTCGAGTTCTTCGCCGACAAGATTCCGTGGGTCGACAGCATCTGGGACACGATCCACACCTTCATCCGCGTGCCCGCCGGTGCGCTGCTGGCGGCGTCGGCGATCGGCGCGCTGGACGCGCACGGCGGCGCGGTCGGCACGCTGGTGGCGGCGATCCTCGGCGGTTCGCTGGCGGCCGGTGCACACCTGACCAAGAGCAGCGCCCGCGCGCTGGCCAACACGTCGCCCGAACCGTTCAGCAACATCGGGCTCTCGCTCGGCGAAGACCTGATCGTGCCGGGCGGCCTCGCGCTGGCGGTCCTGCATCCCTATGTCTTCTTCGCGCTGCTGCTGGTGATGGTCGCCGTCGCGGCATGGCTCGTGCCGAAGATCTGGCGCTTCATCCGGCGGCTCGTCGGCCATTCGCCGCAACCGGTGCATCAAGGCCCGCGATGACCGGTCGAGGCCGCGTGGAGGGCATCGGCGACCGGCCGCCCGCATGCCGTGGATCGTCGGCTCGCGGATGTTGATCGGCGGGCAGGCCCGGTGCGCGGGGATCTCGAGCAGCGAAACGTGAGCGCCGGCCCCCGCATCGTCTTCTGCGCCCCCGGCGCCAGGCCCGACCCGTGGCTGCAGGGTCTCGCCGGTCTGCTTCCGGACGCGCGCGTGACCGCGTGGACGAAGGACACGACGGCGGAGCCTGCGGACTACGCGATCGTCTGGACGCCGCCCGACGACTTCTATCCGAGCCAGCCCGCGCTGAAGGCGATCTTCAATCTCGGCGCCGGGGTCGACGGGCTGATGCGCTCGGCCGCGTTGCCGGCCGACGTGCCGCTGGTCCGGCTCGAGGACGCGGGGATGGCGCCGCTGATGGCCGAGTACGTGGTGCAGGCCGCGGTCCGCCATGCGCGCGAACTCGACCGGATGGACGTCGATCGCCGCGCCGGTCGCTGGGTCGCGCGGCGGCCGACCGAACGGGCCGACTATCCGGTCGGCGTGATGGGTGCGGGCGCTCTTGGGATCCCGGTGGCCCGCGCGCTCGCCGCGAGCGGTTTCCCGGTGGCGCTGTGGTCGCGCTCGGCGAAACGCGTCGACGGCATCGCCAGCTTTGGCGGCAAGGAGCAGCTCGACGCCTTCCTCGCGGCGACGCGCATCCTCGTCTGCCTGCTGCCGCTGACGCCGGAGACCGAGAACATTCTCGACCGCCGCGCCTTCGACCGGCTGATGCCCGATGCCTACCTGATCAACGTCGCGCGCGGCGGGCATCTCGTCGACGACGACCTGCTGGCCGCCATCGCCGACGGCCGCATCGCCGGCGCGACGCTCGACGTGTTCCGCGAGGAGCCGCTGCCGGCCGCGCACCCGTTCTGGAGCGAGTCGCGCATCGCGATCACGCCGCATTGCTCCGCGCTGACGCAGCGGAAGGCGACGCTGGCGCAGATTGCCGGGAAGATCGGGCAACTGGAACGCGGCGAGGCCGTGACCGGCGTGGTCGACCGCAGCCGCGGTTATTGAGGCGGATTCTCAGCCCTTCTTCTTCAGCGAGCCGGGCTGGTGCGCCGCCTCGGCACCCGTCTTGTCGCTCTTCACGAGATACTCCGGGTTGTCCGTCGACGCGGCCACGCGATGGCCCTCGATCGTGACCGGTGCCGTGAGCTTCTTCTCGACCTTCCCGTGGAGCGTGCCCCGCGACGACGACCACTCGACCGAATCGCCCTTCCTGAGATCGTTCTTCATCGTGTGCTCCGTGAACCTGCATTGCATCGACACCCCGACAGCGCGTGCCCCTTCATGACGATCTGGATCTCCGAAGAGCCGGTGCCGTCGCCCTGCATCTCGATCTGCAAGATGGATCCGGCGCAAGGGTCGCCGGAGGACAGGGCGGCCGGCGGCCTGTGCGTCGGCTGCCTGCGCACCATCGACGAGATCGTCGAATGGGGCACCGCGTCGGACGTCCGCAAGCACGCGATCCTGGAGTCGATCGACAGGCGCACTGCAGCCTGATCGACATCCTGCGCGGCATCACGACAGGACGGTGTCCTTGGTCGGTTCCGTGATCGACACGTGGTTGTGCTCCGCGCGAAAGCGCCTCGACATCTCGTAGGACTGCTTCCGCGCGCGCATGACCGAGCCGAGCGGTCGGTGCGCCTCGATGCCGTGCCACGGGCTGAATGCCAGGCCGTCGTCGATGGCTTTCGAACGCGCCTGGTCCCACGCGCTCTGCGACCGGGCCACCAGGCGGGCCACGGTCACGTAGGGATTTTCGTCTTCCGGCCACGCGACCGACGCGTCTTCCACGGGCATCTTCTCGAGGTCGGTGCACAGCTGCGCGCGCAACTCCCATTCGCCGCCGCCGGCCGCGAAGAACGCGACCACCGCCGCGCGCAGGCCGTCCGGCTGGTCGTCGAGGTCGACCTTCGCATTCGTCAAGGCCTTGAGGCCCGGCGACGCGGGCGCCAGCGCGAGCTTCGCGATGTAGTCGCCGTACCGCATCGGCACCTGCGTGTAGTAGGTCTCGCCGAGCACGTGGGTCTCCGGGTGCCCGCCGAGCGCGATCAGCGTGCCGCTCTTGCCGCCGAGCGCCTCGACGACCTTCTCGACACCCTGCAACGCCGTCGACAACGCCTTCTTCAGGCCCGGCGCCTTGTCGGTCGTCGCGGCGAGCTGCTTCAGCGTGGAGAGGAATTTCTTGGCGTTCGGCGCAGCGAAGGCCGGCCCGTTCACCATCAGGAAATCCTGCGTCGTCGCCCCTTCGGAGCCGGCCAGCCGCGCGCCTTCGACGCCCATGACCTTGATCGCGAGACCGCGCGGCGTCGAGACGTTGTCGTCGAGCATGTCGCCGGGGATCGTCGAGTAGCGCATCACGACGGGATAGGTGCCGGCATGCGCGAACAGACCCTGCGCCAGAGGGACGGGCAGGTTGTCGGCGACGATCAGCTCGGCGTCGATCAGACCGTGGCTCTTGGCGTGGACGCTGCGGATCGCATGGCCGCCATCCTCGTAGGTCTTCTGCTGGATCTTCGTCATCGTCTCGATCAGCGCCTCGATGGTCTGCTGCTCGTCGTCCTCGATCACTTCGACCGAAGGGGTGTAGCGCACCGGCGTGACGTGCGGGGGCGTGCTGCTCATGAGGGATGCTCCGGTGGAAGTGAAGGTTCAGGCGAACGGCGAAGCGGTCTTCGTCAGACGAATGGAAATGGCCTTGGCAGCCGGCACCAAACCCGCTGTCGCCCCACGCGAAGGAAAGCATTTCCTTCATCAGGATGGTCGCGACGGCGCCGATCGACCCCCAGCCGCCGGATGGATGGCGTCGTTCGTCGTTGGTTCGTCGTTGATCAGCGGCTCGTCCGTGGCGTGCGCGACGGTCGATGGTTCGTCCACCATGTTCCCGATATGTTGAAATGCGCTGCGTGCAGTAGGGTGTGTCGTTCCGCCGATGCGAGTCTGATTCGCGTCCGCCGCTGCAGACAGCGGACGACGGACGCCTTTTCCCTCGCCCTGCATCCGATATCCTCCCGTCCCCGTCCTACAACGTCGCTCGCTCGATGAAGAAACTCGACTGGTATTTCGATTTCATCTCGCCGTATTCGTATCTGCAGAACGCCGTGCTCGATCGGGTCGCCCCGTACGCCGAGATCCGTCGCCGCCCGGTGTTCTTCGGCGGCCTGCTCACGCACTGGGGGCATCTCGGTCCGGCCGAGATCCCGCCGAAGCGCGACTGGACCTTCCGGCATTGCACGTGGCTCGCCGCGCGCCACGACATCCCGCTCGCGATGCCGGCGATGCATCCGTTCAATCCGCTGCCGCTGCTGCGGCTGTCGATCGCGCTCGGCAACACGGCGCCGGTGGTGGACCGCCTGTTCGCCTACGTCTGGATCGACGGGCACGTGCCGACCGATCGCGCGGCGTGGGACGCGCTGCTCGCCGAGCTCGGGGCCGACGAGCCCGCCTTGCAGACCGGGCCGGTCAAGCAGGCGCTGCGCGAGTCGGGCGCGGCCGCGCTGGCCGCGGGCGTATTCGGCGTTCCGTCGGCCGTTGTCGACGGCCACTGTTTCTGGGGCTTCGAGGCCACCGACATGCTGCTCGACTACGTGCACGGATCGCCGCTCTTCGACAGCCCGGCCATGCATGCCGCGCTGGCGATGCCGATGGGACCGATGCGCCCGCAGGCCATCCGGCGCACGCCATGAACGAACGACCCGATCGCGATCTGATGGCCTCCATCATCTTCCCGCCCGGCATGCAGGTGTTCGAACGCGGCTGGCTGTCGTCCAACTGCGTGCTGTTCGAGGACGACAACGGCGCGACGCTGATCGACTCGGGCTACGTCACGCACGCCGAGCAGACCCTCGCGCTCGTCAACCGCACCCTCGAAGGCCATCGCACCCGACGGCTGCGCCGTGTCATCAACACGCACCTCCATTCCGACCACTGCGGCGGCAACGCGCTGCTGGCGCGGCGCACGCGTTGCGAGATCGTCATTCCCGAAGGCAACTCGTTCGGCGTGCGCAACTGGGACCAGCGCTTCCTGTCGTTCGAAGCGACCGGGCAGCACTGCGACCGCTTCGATTTCACCGACACCCTCTCGGCCGGCGACATCCTGACGCTGGGCGGCCAGGAGTGGGAAGCGCTCGCCGCGCCGGGTCACGACGTCGACTCGCTGATGATCCATTGCGAGGACGAGGGCATCCTCATCTCCGGCGACGCGATCTGGGAAGACGGCTGCGGCGCGATGTTTCCCACGGCCAACCCCAAGACGCTGGACGAGGACTTCGCGGCCGCCTTCGAGACGCTCGAACTCGTCGAGTCGCTCGACGTGCAGGTCATCGTACCGGGCCACGGGCGTCCGTTCTCCGACGCCGAGGGAGCGCTCGACCGGGCCCGCAGCCGGCTGCGACGGCTGTCCGCCGACCCTTCGCGCAACGGTCGGCATGTCGCGAAGGTGTTGCTCAAGTATCGGTTGCTCGACGACCGGCGCATGTCGATCGACACGATCCGGGCGATGTTCCGCGACGTGCCCGCGATCGCGCACGCCAATCGCGACATCGGCCTGCCCACCAGCGTGCTGGCCGAACGCACCATCGCCGACCTGGTCAGGGTGGGCGCCGCGCGCCGCGACGGCGACTGGCTGATCGACGCCTGAGCCGCGGTCGCTGCGGGTGCTCCGGTCCCGCGAGGTCGCGGGTCGCGATGCGATAATTCGCGTCGATCGAGCCCGAATCGGAGGTCAACATGCAGCATTCCATCCGCCACGTGATCGGCGCCGCGGTCCTCGCGGCTGTCGCCACGTCGGCCTACGCCGATCACGGCTGGAGCGACTACGCCGCCGACAAGCCGATGACGCTCGAGGGTCGCGTCAAGACCAGCAGCTACGAGAACCCGCACGCCATGATCACGCTCGACGCGCAGGGGCACACCTCCACGGCCGTGCTCGCGCCCGTCGCCCGCATGGAAGCGCGCGGGGCGTCCCGCGATGCCGTCGCCGCGGGCCAGGAGATCACGGTGGTCGGCTATCCCAGCAGGACCCACGCGGACACGGTGCGTGCCGAACGCATCCTGATCGCGGACGGGTCGTCGCAGAAGACCGTGGAGTTGCGGTGACGCGTGCGGGTCTGCGCGCAATGTCGCTGGCGTCGGCGGCCCTGTTGCTGTTCGACGTCGGCCTCGCGCAGGCGCATCACGCATGGACCGAGATCGACACCGCGAAAACGCTGACGCTGAGCGGGACCGTCAAGTCGCTGCAGTGGGAGAACCCGCATGCGCGCCTCGTGCTCGAGATCGTCGACGGCGGTGCGCGGGTCGAATGGACCGTCCTGATGAGCGGCCTCGCGCGCATGGAGAGACGTGGGGTCACCCGAAGCGCCGTGGCGGTCGGCAAGGCGATCGTCGTCATCGCGTCGCCGGCGCGCGACGCCGCGCGCGTCGTGCGCGTCGTGCGCGCCAACCGCATCCGCTGCGACGGCAGGGACCATGTCCTCTACTGAAGCGCTGTCGGCAGGTGATCGGGCCGACGCCGTCACCGGGTCGATGCCGCGTCGACCCGGCGCATCGTGATCGACGGCAGCCCGGCGGCACGACTCGGCGTAGCGATCGCGACCAGCCCCCTTGGCACGGGTCTGCGCGAATCGGTCTGGCTCTATCCCACCGTCGAGACGCTCCACATCCTCGGCTTCGCGCTGCTGTTCGGTTCGATCCTCGTCGTCGACCTGCGGCTGCTCGGCTTTCGCCTCAACGTGAACCTCGGGCCGCTGGTGCGCTTCGTGCTGCCGATCACGTTGCTGAGCCTTCTGCTGGTCGTCCCCACCGGGCTCCTGCTGTTCATGGCGCACGCCACCGACCTCGTCGGCAATCGCGCATTCATCGTCAAGATGGTGCTGCTGTTCGCCGCAGCCATCAACGCGCTGATGTTCCATGCCGGCCCCTACCGC
>JBBRRW010000089.1:0-12906 GCA_038245975.1 Burkholderiales bacterium | reverse complement strand
GTGGATGTACCAAGTTCAACCCCTGCGCCTTATCGCACTTCAGCGCGAAGCTCACATTCATTGTTCTTTCTTCGTGCGATGCATAGACGCATAGATTACCGGCATCAATAGCAAAACCAGTGGCACTGCCACGATCAGGCCCGAAATAATCGCGATCGCCAGCGGTTTCAGCATTCCCGAACCGGCGCCCAAATTCAATGCCAGCGGCGCCAACGCGAGGATCGCGATGATCGCGCTCATCAAGATGGCGCGCATGCGTCCCACACCTGCGGCGATCAAAGCCTTCGAATCGGGCTTCGTCGTCACGTCAAGTTCCGCGAAATAGAAGATGGCGATTTCGGTGACCATGCCGATGATCATGGTCATGCCCATCATGGCCGAGATGTTGCGCTCGGTTCCTGTAACCCAGAGACCCGCGAAGACCCCGGTCAGCGTGAGCAATGCGGTGACGAGAATGCTGGCAACCACGGCGAAACGCTCATACACGAACAGCAGCAGCACCGCGACCAGCATCACCGCGCTCACGAATACGATGGTCAGATCGTGCGACGACTTCTGCTGCTCCTTGTATAGGCCGCCATATTCCAGTTGAACACCGGAAGGCAGTTGCAACTTGGCGAGCGCGATCTTGACGTCCGCCACGGTCGAACCCAAGGAACGCCCTTCGATACGCGCGGTCACCGCAACCATTGTCCTGGCGTTTTCGCGTGTGATCTGCGGTTGTCCCACCGCGATTTTGATTTGCGCAATGCGACTCAACGGCAGCATATGACCGTCGGGCGCCTGCACCAGCAGGTCCTGCAACTGCGAAATGCGATCGCGCAGGCTTTGGGGAATCCACACGCGCACACCGATGATCTTTTCCTTCGAGGGAATCTGACTGGCGACATTGCCCCCGAGTTGATCCTGAAGCTGGATCGTGATCGCCTTCGGATCGAGTCCTTCGAGCGCCGCCTTCACGCGATCGATCTCGATGTCGATCGCATCGCCGGCGATCACGATGCCGTTCTTGACCTCGACCACGCCGTTCACCTTCGCAACCTCCTGCGCGATTTGCAAAGGTAGGCTTTGCAGGACGGCCGGGTCGCTGCTGAAGATCTTCACCTCGATCGGCTGAGGCACGGCGGTCAAGTCGCCGATGAGGTCTTCGACCAGTTGTGATGTCTCGATTTGCAGGCCCGGTACTTGCTGCTGAACCTGATCGCGCACCGAAGACATGATCGCGTCGATTCCGCGGCTGCGCTTCGCGGTCAGATGAATGAAGAAGTCTCCCGAGTTCGCTTCGGTGAGACCACCCCCCAATTGCATACCGGTGCGGCGTGAATAGCTATCGACTTCGGGTGTCTTGGCAATGATGGCTTCGACTTGGCGCAAGAGTCGATCGGTCTCGGTCAACGACGTCCCGGATGGCGACTTGTAGTCGAGGATGAAGCCGCCTTCGTCGGTGTGCGGAAGAAAGCCCGAGCCGACTTGCGTGTAGGCAAAATATCCGGCCGTGCCGAGCAGCACGATCATCGGGACGACCCACAAGGGACGTTTGAGAAAGCCAGCCATGGCGCCTTCGTAACGCTGTCCGAACCACCGCATGACGCTGTGCTTGCGCGGTTTCGTTTTGGCGTTGGCCAACAGGAACTCGCTCATCAGCGGAACCGCGAAAAAAGCCACGAAGAACGAGATGAACAGGGCCGACGCCATGGTCAGCGCGAGCGCCTTGAAGAAGCCGCCGGAAATTCCACCGAGAAAAGCCAGCGGCAGGAAAATCACGGTCGTCGCCAGCGAAGAACTCAACAGCGGGCGCGCCATTTCCATTGCAGCCTTGAGTACCGCGCCCCGCCGGTCTTCGGTGGCGGCGTCTTCCTGCAAGCGGCGCGTGATGTGTTCCAGCATCACGACGCCGTCATCGACGATCAGCCCGACCGCAGCGGCCATGCCGCCGAGGGTCATGATGTTGAAACTCATGTTCATCACGGTGATGAGCAACACGGACGCGGCGAGTACCGCCGGCAGCATCAGCGCGATGATCAAGGTGACCCGCCAGTCCCAGACAAACAAAAACAGCACGAGCGCCGCGAAAATCGCACCGATCACGATCGCATCGCGCACGCTGTGTTCCGAAGCGATCACCAATTCCGATTGGTCGTAGTAGGGCTTGATCTGGATGTCCGCGGGAACCTTCAAAATCGCGAGGCGCGCCTTCACGTCCTTGACGATGGCCACGCTGTTTGCGCCCGGCTGCTGGAAGATGTTGATCAGTACCGCATCGCTGCCATTGGCGGTGACCGTGGTCCATTGCGGAACGGTGCCCCGCTTCACATCGGCCACATCTTCGAGCGTGATGATGCCGTTGCCACCGCTGCGTAGAATCGTCTGGCGGATATCGGCCAGACTCGTCAGCGGCGCGTTGGAGAGGACCAGATAAAGCCGGTAACGATCCTCTAGACGCCCCACCGAGGTCACGACATTGCTCGCGGACAGCGCAGTCACGATGTCGTTGATCGAAAGCCCGATCGCCTTCAGGCGTGCCGGATCGATCTGCACCTCGTATTCCTCCTGCTTGCCGCCGAGCGTTTCCACGCGGGCAATGCCAGGCACTGTGGACAGTTCGCGCCGCAGTTGAAAGTAGCCGAAGTCGCGCAGGCTCACGAGGTCGCGGGACTTGGACGTGAGCGCCAACCCCAGCACCGGAAAGACGGTCGGGTTCAAACGCTTCGCGCCGAAAGTGGTTCCAGGCGGCAGCGTGGGGAGCAGCTTGTTGACGGCCGACTCCGCCTGCAGCAGCGCGGTGATCATGTCGGTGCCCCATGCGAAGTTGACCGAAATCTCGGCCGACCCGCGGCTGCTGGTCGAGCGGATATCCTGCACGTCCGGCACGCCTCGCAAGCCCTGCTCGAGCGGTTGCGTGACTTCGAGGATCATGCGATCGACCGGCCGGTCACCGGCGTCAACGCTGACGATGATGCGGGGAAACTGGATGTCCGGAAACAGCGCGACCGGTAGGCTGAACGCGGCGATCCCTCCACCGATGGCGAGCATTACCGTGATGAGCAACAGAGAGCGGCTGTGCTGCTGTAACCACGCGCCGATCACTGGCGCGTCTCCGTACGCAGCGCCATGCCATCTTTCAGTTCGGCGTTGCCGACGATGACCACGCTTTCCCCTGCGACCAAGCCTTTGCTGATTTCGATGTGCTGGCCGTTGGCGATGCCGGTTTCGACCTGACGCTCGACCGCGTGCCCGTGATCATCCAGAAACACATACGGCTTCTCCTGGCGATACAGCACCGCCGAGCGCGGTACCACGAGCGCATGCGGATTTTCTTCGAGAACGATTTCGGCGCGCACGGCCGCACCGGGCAGCAACCCATGCGTGGGCCGCAGCGGTATGACCGCTTCGGCCAAGTGAGTTTTCGCGTCGATGTTCGCAAAGATTTGGGTGATGCTGCTCGCGATCGGCGCGTCGGGTGAATTGAGCGGGCGAACCGCGACGTGCTGGCCGATCCGAAGCTTGGGTAGTTCGTCCTGCTCCACGCCGAGCTTGACGCGCGAATGATTGCGATCGCCGATCGTGACTAGGGGCGCGCCCGGCGCTACGACTTGTCCGAGCTGCACATTCACCGCTTGCACGGTTCCCGCGACATCGGCGCGTACGACGCGCGGGCCGCTTGTTCCATGACGCCTGGTGAGATTGGCGAGCGCCGCTTCGACTGTCGCGAGATTTTTCTCGGCGGCTTGCACTTCGGCGTTGGTCGCCAACTGACGCGTGCGCAAATCGGACAGACGCTGTACTTCCCGACGCGCGAATTCGACGTCGATCTTCGCCTTGTCGAGTTCGAGGCGGGCGTTGGAACTCGGCTCCAACGTCAAGAGACTTTCCCCCTTGCGCGCCGTTTGCCCGACCGTGACCCACAGTTGTGTCACGACCTCTTCGACTTGGACGCTCACCACGTGCGCGCCTTCAGGTGAATATTCGACAGTACCGTAAGCCGTCAGCGTCCTGCTGATCGGGGCCCACTGGGCTGGGGCTACCGTCACGAGAGCCGACGGCGCGGGCGCTGCCTGCGCGCCGGCCTGGTCGGCAGTCTTGCCGCCGCATCCCACGGCAAGCAACAAGACCCCCGTGACGACAATCGCATTACGCATCGAAGATCCTAGTTTTGCCACGGCGCACCGGTCGCTAGTTGCAGCGCGACCTGTTGTTCGGCCGTCGCCTGTTCGAGGCTCGAAAGCCTGAGCCTCTTGTCGAGGAGATTCGCGCGTACTGTCTCGTAGCTGACCAAGGTCACGTCGCCGCTCGCGACGCCGCCGCGCATGGTTGCTTCGGCGCGTTCGAGAGAGGGCATTTGACTGGCCAGCGGTGCAATCTCGCGAGCGATGCGCACGAGGTCCGCGACCAAAGTCGCAATGTCGGACCGCGTCTGATAGAGCCGTGCGTCGTACTCCGCACGAAGCTGCTCGCGCGTGGCGCGCGAGAGGGCGATGGTGCCGCGGCCGCCGTTGAAGATCGGCAGCGTGATGCCGACCGAGAAGCCGAGACTCGTCACGTTTCCGGTATCGCGCGCACGATGCAGACCCAGGTTGATCTGTGGAAAGCGTGCCAGCAGATCCCGCTGCAATTGGTTCTCCTGTGCCTGGTAACCGGCGCGCAAGGCGATCAGATCGAGCCTCTCGTTGCGCGCGATATCGAACAGCGCCTGCGAATCGGTATTCGGTTCGCTCGGAATTTTCTCGAGCGCGATCTCCACGCGTTCCAAGGGCATAAGCCCGAGGGTCTTGTTCAATTCCTGACGCGCCTTTTCGAGATCGCGCGACAGCGCAAGTGCCCTGTCTCGCGCATCCAGATAAGCCACCTGGCGCAAGGCGTACTCGTCGATCTTGATGTCGTGCCGTTCGAGATTGCGCTTGCTGATCTCGAGCAAGCGGCGCGCGGTTTCCGCGGCGCTCTGCGCGAGGTCCTGCTGGACTTCGAGAAAGGAGACACGACGAGCCAGCAAGCGCGCCTGGTTCGCCGTCATCCACTCGCTCCACGCGACATCGTTGCGCACCTGAACCTGCTTGGCCTCGGCGACCCGTCGCGCCGCGCGTCGTGTCACGAGGCCGAGAATGTCCCAGCTCAAGCCGAGGTTGTAGGCGTTGACCAGACCGGCCTGCGAACTGGTCGGTAAATCAAGACCGGCGGTGAGTTGCGGGTCGGGCAGCAAGCCCGCATCGAACACCTGCGCTTCGGCCACGCCCCCCTTCGCGCGCATCGCCTTCAGATCGGGATTGACCAACACCGCGATCACCGCAAGTTCGCCGCTGGTCAGTGGCTTGGAAAAGTCGAGCGTGATCGGCGCGATGCGCGGCTGATGAAGTTGCGTCGCCTGCTGGACCAGCATCTGCCGGTCCGGCGCGGCCAGCACGGCGTCCGCGCGACCATCGTCAAGCGGCAACGGCGCGTAGCCGCCGCAACCGCCCATCAGCGTGCTGGCCATGGCAACGGCAATCGCTCTATTTACACATGACACGGATCGGTCCCCCCGGTTCGCCTGCAATAGGATTGCTGCCGGATAGCCGGTTCAAATTCACTCTCGAACGCATCATGGGAGAGGGCACGCAACCAGGATCCCCCGGCAACAAGGGCTCCGTACGCGATCCCCGCTCCCGACCCGGGTTCAGTTTGCCACGACGGTTTGACCAAGCGGAGTGATCGCTTTGAGAACGACTGAGGTGACGGGTTTCATGTATCCAGCCGCGATGGCCATGGATGCAGCCTCTGCGAATTCGACGATGTGACAACCTACGCACTGGAGCCAACCGCATCTGTTCGCCTTCGAACGCAGGGGTGTCGCGTGGCAGTGTGTCAGCGCGCAAACCAGCGACGCCGCAGCCAGGCCATCCAGGGTCGCACCGGCGCTCCGGCGTAGGCCATCGCGGCCTTCTTGATGCCCTCGGCCTGCGTCGGATAGGCGTGGATCACGCGCGCGATGGTGCCCAGGCCGATGCCCGCGACCATCGCCAGCGACAGGTCGTTGATCATCTCGCCGGCGTGGCGTGCCACCACGGTCGCACCCAGGATCTCGTCGCTGCCGTCGCGCACGTGGACCTTCACGAAGCCGCTCTCCTCCCCGTCGGTGATGGCGCGGTCGACATCGTGCATCGGCACCGTGAAGGTCTTCACCGGGATGCCGCGTTCGCGCGCCTGCCGCACGTACATGCCGACATGCGCGATTTCTGGGTCGGTGTAGGTGCACCACGGGATCGTCAGCGCACTCAGGCGTCGGCGCCCGAAGCACAGCGCGTTGTGCACGACGATGCGCGCCGACGCCTCGGCGGTGTCCGTGTACTGGTGTTCCAAGCACACGTCGCCGGCAGCGAAGATGCGCCGGTTCGTCGTGCGAAGGAAATCGTCGACGACGATGCCTTCGTCGGCGTCGTAGGCCACACCGGCGCCTTCGAGGTTCAGGCCCGAGAGCGCCGGCACGCGGCCGATACCGGTGAGGATCTCGTCGACCTCGATCGTCGCGACGTTGCCGTCGTTGAGCGTCTCGACGACCTTCCTGCCGCGCTCGACCCGCACGTTGACGGCCTTGGTGTTGAGATGGATCTCGACGCCGTCGCGCGCCAGCGCCTCGGCCAGCAACAGGGCAGCGTCGCGTTCTTCCTTCGGTAGGAACAGCGGCTCGGCATGGGTGATGATGGTGCGGCAACCGAAGCGGCACAGTGCCTGTGCGACTTGGCAGCCCACCGGCCCGCCACCGATGACCAGCAGGCTCTTCGGCAGCGCCGTCAGATCGAACAAGGACTCGTTCGTCAGATAGCCGGCGGCGTCGAGGCCGGGGATCGTCGGCAGCAGCGAACGTGATCCCGTGGCGATCAATGCCTTCCTGAAGCTCAGGCGCAGGCCGTCGACTTCGACCGCATCGGCACCGACGAAAGAGGCCGTGCCGAAGAAGAGATCGATGCCGGCGGCGGCGACGCGTGGCGCCGAGTCGACGCGTCCCGTGCGAGCGCGGACGCGCCGCACGCGCTCCATCGCCAGCGGGAAGTCGACCTCGACGGCCTGCGGCGCGCGGGCGCCGTAAGCCTCGGCGTTGCGCATCTCGGCGTACAGGCGCGACGTCCGGATGAGCGCCTGCGACGGCACGCAACCATAGTTCAGCGAAAGGCCGCCCAGCAGGTGCTTTTCGACGAGCGCAACGCGAGCGCCGAGTGCCGCCGCGGCGCGGGCGGCCACCAGGCCGGCCGGCCCGGCGCCGATGACGAGCAGGTGGTACGGCTCTCGCGGTGTCGGGTTGCGCCACTCGGGCGGCCGGCCGTTGAGGCGGAGTTCGCTGTCGTCGAAGCCGGCGTGCGGAAGGTCCTGCAGAGGATGAGACTGGCGCATCGAATGGCCCGCGATCGGCTGCCTACAGCCAGCCGCCCTTGAATCCGGCGCGGCGCAAACCGGCGCGCACGAACGGGTTGCCGCGGCCCAGCCGCCATGGCAGAGCGCTGCGGTGGTTCTCGATCATCAGCACGATCATGCCCTGGTCCAGACCGAATTCACCCGGCGAGATCCAGCCGTTCGGGCCGGCTTCGGCCACGGTGGGGTTGAAGCCGCCGGCACGGATCAGCGACGCATCTTCGACGCCGGATCGCGACTGCAGCGCGCGCAGTGCGGGCAGCACGAGCTCCGGCGCAAAGACCAGCGACGACACTGTCGACGAGGCGCAGAGCGTGCCGTCGTCGGGGCCGTAGGGCACGCCGCGTGCCGCATAGCCGTAGAACGACTGGCGCCGGCCGGCGATGCGGCGCGGCGCGGCCTGCGGCCCGTCGCCGGCCGAAAGTCCCCAGCAGCCGGCGCCATAGCCGGCAAAGCTGCCGGGGTTGCGGATCGCATATTCGCGCTGCACGTAGGTGGCGCGCCGGCTGTTCTCGAAGTAGTCGCAATCCTTCTCGCGCATGAAGACGTCGCGGATGCCGCGGAAGTCGATCCACGCATGCGAGAACTGGTGGATGAACAGCGGCCCCGCGTACAGGAAGTCGTGCCCATACAGGTTCTCCCACTGGTAGGTCACGGTCCAGGCGGTGAAGCTCTGGTCGGTGAGCGCGTGGGTCGGCGAGCCCAGGCCCAGCACGTAGAGCAGGATCGCCTCGCTGTAGCCTTCCCAGCCGTAGTTGAGGAAGCCGCATTCCGGCTTCCAGCCATGGGTCACCGCGCCGCCCTCGCGCTGCGCCCAGCGCCAGTCGACGCGGCGGTAGAGCGCGTCGGCCAGCCGCCGCAGCTCGATCTCGTCCGGCGTGTCGGCGTCGAGGTACGCCGCCACCGTCAGTACGCCGGCCATCAGGAAGCCGGTGTCGATCAGCGAGACCTCCGAACGCCAGACGCGCGTGCCGCTCGCCATGTCGAGGAAGTGAAAGTAAAAGCCGCGGTAGCCGGTGGCCCGGGCGCTGCCCGACTGGTCGCTGGCCATCAGGAAGCGCAGCGTGACGAGCGTGCGCTGCACGGCGTCGGCGCGTTCCATCCATCCCCGCTCGACGCCCACCGGATAGGCCGACAGCGCGAAGCCGATCACCGCGATGCTCGATGGCGCGCCCTCGCGCGTGGTGTCGGCCACCAGGCCGTTGCGCGGGTTGTAGGCCTTCAGGAAGTAGTCGAACGCACCGCGCTGCAGCTGTTCGAGCAAGGCGTCGTCGGCCGGATCGACCGTCATGGCGCGGCAATCCCCGGGTCGGCGTAGATCTTGTAGAGGTGCTCGGTGCCCGGCGGCCGGGCGGCGAACCAGCCGTTCTTCGCGATGACCTTGATGCCGCCGACGGCCGCGCCGTTGCCGGGCGCGTGGTCGAGCACGGCCGTGATCGTTTCGCCGGCCAGTTCGCGCGCGCCGATGGGTGCCGGCGTCAGCGCCGCGAGTTGCGCCTTTTGCGCTGCCGTGGCCGGCGCCTCGGTGGTCCAGGCGGTGCCGTCGCGGCGCAGGAAGGCGGCGCCGGCGCTTTCCTCGCCGCCGAAGCCGAGCGAGCCGTCCGGCACTTCCCAGAGCTTGCGTTCCAGCGTCGCCGCGACGCGGTCGATCAGGCTCGTGCCGACCACCGTCTTGCCGACCGCAGTGTCCACGCTCCACGCGCTCCGCTGCCGGAACAGGGAGTCGATCGCGACCGACAGGTAATGGTTGGGCGGCATCAGCCCGGCTCCGGGCGCAACGATGCCGTCGCGGTCGTGATGGGGCCGATGGACTCGGCCCGGCGGACTCGTACGTGGCAGCGCGTGCCGTCGTCGAGCGTCGCGTCAGCGCGCCGGCGCGTGATCGCCATGTTTTTCCAGCGGCTGTAGCCATGGCCCGATGCGGTGACCAGGACGTGATACGAGCCATTGGACAGGAGTTGGAGTTCGGGCATGGGCAGGTCGCCGCGATGCGCAAGGCGATGACGCGGTTGACGCGTGCACAGTGCGCGAGCGAGCGGCCTCGGTCTGTGCGCTGGCAGACAGACGATGGCGCCCTGCGAGCCTACGGTGGTGGCGAGCAGAAACGCGACATCAAGTAGTGATCTGCGCTGGAAGCACGGGGTCGGCCCTGACAAGCACTTGGTCGGCCCTGACGCCCGTTTCGAAGGAGTGAAGCCATGCTGCGAACCCTCAAAGATCTGCACGACTACGCCATCGGCGCTGTCGACGGCGCTATCGGTCAGGTCAAGGATCTCTATGTCGACGACGAGGCCTGGGTGGTGCGCTATCTGGTCGTCGAGACTGGCGGCTGGTTGATGGGCAGAAAGGTCCTGATCTCGCCGATCGCCATTGGTCATGCGGACTGGGCAACCCGGCAGCTGCCGGTCTCGATCACGATGGAGCAGGTCAGGAACAGCCCCGACCTCGATACCGACAAGCCCGTCACGCGGCAGCATGAGCTGGCGTATTCGGACTACTACGGCTATCCGACCTACTGGGGCGGCATGGGGTACTGGGGTAGCAGCATGTACCCCAACATGATTCTGTCCGGCTATGGCGGCTTCGGAAGCCCGCAGGCGATACGGGAGAAGGCGCAGAACTCCGGCGCGCCCGTCGAGGCGGCCCGCAACGCTCATGCCGACCCCCATCTGCGCAGTTGTACGGCGATCACGGGTTACCACCTCCACGCCAGCGACGGGGAGATCGGCCACATCTGCGGCATGCTGATCGACGACGAGACCTGGGCTGTCCGCTATTTCATCGTCGACACCAGCAACTGGTGGTTCGGTCACCGGGTGCTCGTCGCGCCGCATTGGATCGAGGGCGTGAGCTGGGCCGAGGGAACCGTCTCGGTCAAGTTGGCGCGCCAAGTCGTCAAGGATGCGCCGGCCTACGATCCCGACGAAAGTCTCACCCGCGCCGACGAGGTCCGCTTGCACGAGTACTACGGACGCACCGGGTACTGGACCAGTGCCGAGGAGGGCGAGACCGAGGCGTCACACGTCTAGAGCCGCGGGCCCCGCGCTACTCGCGACGGCTGTATTGCACCCCCGAATTGCATCAATCAACCATCAAGCCGAATTCATGCAATCGGTGCCGCGCTTCGAGCAGATGCAAATCGATTCGGGTTCCGGTTGCTCAAGTACGACCTCGATATCCGCAAAGATGAACAGAAGCTGCGCCTGGCGGAACGTCGCAAGGACCCGCTCAAGCAATGGAAGATCAGCCCGATCGACGCCGTGGCCTTTAAGCATTGGGACGCCTACACCCAGGCGCGCGAAGCGATGCTGCTTGGCCGTCACGCCGTGGCCGCTCCCTGGCAGGTCGTGCGGACCGACCGCAAGCGACACGCGCGCCTGAACCTGATGCGCGACATCCTGAGCCGGGCACTACGCGGGCCGCAGCAAAAAGTTGATTGCGCCGGACCGCAACGTCGTCTTCGAGTTCACGCGGACTGCCTGGCCACGCATCGGCTGGCGCCCTGATCCATGAACGCGACGGAGCCGTCGGCAGAGCGGAACGCGGGTGTGATCACCGCGGTGCGCGGCAGCGTGGTCGATGTGCGCTTCGATGGTCGCCTCCCGCCGATCCGAACGCTGCTGCGCGCCGGCACCGATGGCGCGATGGCGATCGAGGTACTGACCCAGGTCGATTCCCGCCACGTGCGCGGCATCGCGCTCACGCCGACGCAGGGGCTGGCGCGCGGCATGCCGGTGACGGACACCGGCGGTCCGCTGCTGGCGCCCGTCGGCAAGGCCATACTTTCGCGCATGTTCGACGTCTTCGGCCATGCCATCGACCGCCAGGACGAACCGAAGGACGTGTCGTGGCGTTCGGTGCACCGCGAGCCCCCGCCGCTGATCCATCGCTCGACCACGTCGGCGATCTTCGAGACCGGCATCAAGATCATCGACGTGCTGGTGCCGCTGGAGACCGGCGGCAAGGCGGGCCTGTTCGGCGGTGCGGGCGTGGGCAAGACCGTGCTGCTGACGGAGATGATCCACAACATGGTCGGCAAGCAGAAAGGCGTCAGCATCTTTTGCGGCATCGGCGAGCGCTGCCGCGAAGGTCAGGATCTCTACGCCGAGATGAAGAAGGCCGACGTGCTGAAGAACATGGTGATGGTCTTTGGCCAGATGAACGAGCCTCCCGGCGCGCGCTTCCGTGTCGGTCAGGCCGCGTTGACGATGGCCGAGTACTTCCGCGACGACGAGCAGCGCGACGTGCTGCTGCTCATCGACAACATCTTCCGCTTCATCCAGGCCGGCTCCGAGGTCTCTGGGCTGATGGGGCAGATGCCGTCGCGCCTGGGCTACCAGCCGACCATGGGCACCGAACTGTCGGGTCTGGAGGAACGCATCGCGAACACCGACAGCGGCGCGATCACGTCGATCCAGGCGGTCTACGTCCCGGCCGACGACTTCACCGACCCGGCCGCGGTGCATACCTTTTCGCACCTTTCGGCGTCGCTCGTGTTGTCGCGGAAGCGAGCCGGCGAAGGCCTGTTCCCGGCCATCGACCCGCTGCAGTCGAACTCCAAGATGGCTACGCCGGGGATTGTCGGCGAGCGGCACTACGCGCTGGCGCAGGAGATCCGGCGGACGCTGGCGCAGTACGCCGACCTGAAGGACATCATCGCGATGCTCGGCCTGGAGCAACTGTCGCCCGCCGACCGCGACGTCGTCGGGCGTGCGCGCCGGCTCGAGCGCTTCCTGACGCAGCCCTTCTTCACCACCGAGCAGTTCACGGGTCTGCAGGGCAAGCTGGTCAGCCTCTCCGACGCGCTCGACGGGTGCGAACGCATCCTGCGCGACGAGTTCAAGGACCGACCTGAAAGCGCCCTGTACATGATCGGAGCGATCTCGGAGGTGAAGGCCGGCAAGACCGAGGCAAAGGCCGACGAAGCCAAGCCCGGCGTCAAGGCGCCGGCCACGACGGCGCGGCCGGAGGCGGCCCATGCACCTTAAGGTGCTGCTGCCGTTTCGCGTCTTCGCCGACGAGACCGGCGTGTCGCGCATCGTCGCCGAAACGCGCGAGGGATCGTTCGGCCTGCTGCAGCACCGGCGCGACTGCATCGCCGCACTGGTGCCGGGAATCCTGACCTTTGAAAGCGAAGGCGGTGGCGAGGTCTTCGTCGCCGTCGACGATGGCGTGCTGACTAAGATCGGCGACGAGGTGTTCGTGGCGGTGCGCCGCGCGTCGCGCGGCACCGATCTGGCCAGACTGCGCGATGCAGTACGGCGCGACTACCTAACGCTGGATGCGCTGGAACTGGGCGCGCGTGCGGCCACTCAGAAGCTGGAAAGTGGTTTCGTCGGCCGCTTCGCGAGGTTCCATGCCGAATGACCCGACGCCGTCCGACTTGATGGCCAAGCAGGTTGGCGCCAAGGCCGAGCGCAAGTTGCGCGCGCGCCGCGACGCCACACCGGGCGTCTGGTCGGGTCTCGGCATGATGGGCTTGATCGGCTGGTCGGTGGTGGTGCCGACCCTGGCGGGCGCGGCGCT
>JBBRRW010000088.1:0-13067 GCA_038245975.1 Burkholderiales bacterium | reverse complement strand
TGTGACGGCGGCATGGGAATGGACAAGATCGCCGACTGCATCATTCGCGAGGAGATCAGCTACGTCTCGCAGAGCTTCGCGACGACGTGGTCGGCGCACTCGCATCTGGGCCTCTGGCCGATCTGGCGGGTCGGCACGCCGGAGCAGAAGGAACGCTTCCTGAAGCCGGGACTCGCCGGCGACAAGATTTTCGGCGTCGGACTGAGCGAGCCCGACGGCGGCTCCTACATCCGCGCGCTGACGACGAAGGCGCGCAAGGTCGACGGCGGCTATCGGCTCGACGGCAGCAAGCTCTACATCTCCAACGCGCCGATCGCGAACGCCCTCCTCGTCGCCGCACGCACGCGCCCCGAGCAGACGGCCGATGCCATCAGCCTGTTCATCGTCGAGGTGCCGGGCGAGGGCATCACGATCCAGAAGCTCGAGAAGGAAGGCATCCGGGCGTCGGAGACGGGTCTCATCTTCCTCGACGACGTCTTCGTACCCGACGACTGCCTGCTCGGCGGTCGCGAAGGGACGTATCCGGTCATCCTCGAGTCGCTGACCGAGAACCGCGTCGGCGTCGCGGCCAACGCGCTCGGCATGGCGCGCGCCGCGCAGGACGCCGCAGTGTCGTACGCGAAGACCCGCATCGTCCGCGGCCAGCCGATCATCGAATACCAGGCCATCGCGCACAGCCTGGCGGACATGGCGGCCGACATCGAGGCCGCGAAGTGGATGGTCTATCACGGCGCCTGGCGCGTGGACCAGGGGACGCTCGACGCCGCCACGGCGGCGAAGATCAAGCTGATCGCGTCCGAGACGGCGGTGCGCGTCAGCGAGCGTGCGATCCGCATCCACGGCGGTGCCGGAATCATGCGCGAGTATTCCGTCGGTCGCATCCATCGCGATGCGCTGGTCTACGTGATCGGCGAAGGCACGAGCGAGATCCAGCGCAACATCATCGCTCGCGCGTTGTAGCGGCCGGATCGCGAGCGATGCGGCGCGCACTCGTCAGCGGGATCGGCCAGAGCGCCGTCGGCAAGCTGCCGGACAGCACCTGCATGGGCCTGCATCTGCAGGTCGCAGCGGAAGCAATCGCCGATGCCGGCCTCGCGTGGGACGCGATCGACGGCGTGCTGTGCGCCTACTCGTTCACCGAGCCGCACATGATGCTGTCGTCGGTCTTCTGCGAACTGGCCGGGCTGCAGCCCGGCTATACGGCCGCGCTGCAGGTCGGCGGTGCGTCGGCGTGCATCATGGCGATCACCGCGTCGGCGCTGGTCGAGTCCGGTCAGTGCCGCAACGTCCTGTGCGTCACGGGGGACAACCGCCTGACCGGCATGGCGCCCGGACAGGCCGCGGCGAGGCTCGCGGGCTTCGGCCATCTGGTATTCGAGCAGCCCTACGGCAGCACCATCCCGGCTTCGTATGCGCTGGTCGCGACGCGCTACATGCACGAGTACGGCCTGACGAGCGAGCAGCTCGCGGCGATCGCGACGACGGCTCGCTCGCATGCAGCGCTCCATCCGCAGGCGCACCGACGCGCGCCGATCACGATCGCCGACGTGCTGGAGTCGGCCATGATCAGCACGCCGCTGCACCTGCTCGACTGCTGTCCCGTCTCGGACGGTGCCGCCGCGGTCGTGATCAGCGACGGCGCCGCGTCGCGCGACCTGCCGCGCCCCGCGGTGACGATCCTCGGCAGCGGCCAAGGACACACGCACGAGCACGTGTTCGCGGCACCGTCGCTGACGGACTTTGGCTGCAAGCGGGCCGCTTCGCTCGCGCTGGCACGGGCCGGTCTCACGGTGAACGATATCGACGTCGCCGAGATCTACGACTCGTTCACGATCACGCTCGCGGTGGAACTCGAATCGATGGGTTTCTTCGAGCGCGGCGAAGCGGGTCATGCCGCGCTGCGCGGCGACCTGACCTTCGGCGGACGCCTTCCGTGCAACACGCACGGCGGCCTGCTGTCGTTCGGACACTCGGGCGCAGCTGGAGGCATGTTCCATCTGGTCGAGGCGGTGCGGCAACTGCGCGGCGAAGGCGGCGATCGCCAGGTCGCGGACGCACGCACGGCCTTCGTTCACGGCGATGGCGGCGTCCTGTCAGCGCACGCGTCGCTGGTGCTCGCGACATGAACGCATCCATCGCCGGCCACGACCCGGTCGCGGCTTTCGAGAGAGCCTGCGACGAGGGCCGACTGGTCTATCAGCAATGCGGACACTGCGACCGCGTCCAGGTCTACCCGCGCACGCATTGCGCCCACTGTCATCGCGCGGAACTGCAGTGGCAGCGTTCGGCGGGCCGCGGCACGCTGCTGTCGCATACGACGGTCCATCGCGCCGCCAGCCCGCAGTTCCAGCAACGCGCACCGTACGTGCTGGCGCTCGTCGACGTCGACGAAGGCTTCCGCCTCATGATGAACATCGATCCGGTCCGTCCGCTCGCCATCGGCGACACGGTGGAGATCGGCTTCGTGACCGATGGCGATGGTCGCGCGCGGTTGCGGGGCACCGTGCGATGACGTGGACATTCGACCGATTCGAGCCGGACCAGTCGTTCGGCGTCGTGCACTGGACGCCGGACCGCACGGCATTCGAGCGCTGGAACGCGCTGTTCCGCACCTGCCCAGACGACCAGCTCGCGCTGCCGGCCGGCATGATCTCGATGGTCGCGCTGCGCGCCTACATGACGCTGCTCGACGAGCGCCCACCTGGCAACATCCACGCGGTGCAGACCATGCGCATCGACCGTCTTCCGGCGATCGGCACGCCGCTCGAGACCGAGTTGCGCTGCCGCTCGCGCGAGCTGCGCAACGGCCGCCGCTGGGTGACGTTCGAGACGCTGACCCGCACGCTCGACGGCTCCTCGTGCTTCGTAGGCGGCATGACGATGTTGTGGGCCGCATGACCGACGTCCTGCCTGCCACGCTCGAAACAAGCGAACTGGTCGCGAGCGCGGACGCGATCCGCGCATACGCCGAGCTGACCGGCGACGCGAATCCGATCCATCTCGATCCGGCCTTCGCGGCGACGACGCCGATGGGCGGGATCATCGCGCACGGCACGATGTCGCTCAGCCTGATCTGGGAGGCGCTGAGCCGCACGGTCGGTCCCCAACGCATCGCACGCACCAGCCTCGACGTGCGCTTCCTCGCACCGGTCAGGGTCGACGAGCGCGTCACGGTCGGTGGCACGCAACGCGCGGACGAGCCCGGCTGCTTCGACGTGTGGGCACGGACCGCGGCGGCCGTCGTCATCGAAGGCGTCGCGCGCGTGCCGACTGCATGAGCAGGACAGCCCCGGTGGTCACGCGCGCCGCAGCGCGTCCTGCGTCACGCACGTCGAAGTCACCGCCACGTCGACCGCGCGTCTCCCTGCGCGCCGACGGCGATCCGGGTCCTTTTGTCGAGCCGCTGGCCCGCGCGCTCGCCCTCCTTTCCGTGTTCACGTCGCAGGACGTGTGGCTGGGCAATCGCGATCTCGCGGAACGGACCGGCCTGCCGGCGCCGACGCTGTCGCGGCTGCTGCGGACGCTGCTCGCGCTCGGCTACCTCCATCAATCGGCCGAACGCCGTCAGTACCGCCTCGCGGCGGGCGTGATGGCGCTCGGGTATGCCGCCATCGCGCACTCGGACGTGCAGCAACTCGCGCGACCGGCGATGCAGCTGCTCGCCGACGACAGCCGCACCTGCGTCACGCTGGCGAGCCGCGATCGCCTCGAGGTCGTCGTGATCGAGTCGTGCCATGGTGACGCGGCGTCGCTGCGCCTAAACCTCGCCACAGGAACGCGTCTCGCACTGGCCAACTCGCCGATCGGCTGGGCGCTGCTGGCCGGACTGCCCGATGTGGAACGCTTCTATCTGCTCGATCACATCGAGCGCCGCTTCCCGCGCGAGTGGTCTTATCTGCGCCGCCGCTTCGGCGAAGCATTCTCGCAGGTGCAGCAGCGCGGTTTCTGCATGGCGCTCGGCGAACCGGCGCCGGAATTCTGCATCCTCGCCGCCCCGTTGATGCTGGCCGGCGAAACGCCGATGGTGCTGGCGTGCATCGGCGCCAGTGCCGGCATCTCCAAGGCACGCGTCGAGCGCGAACTCGGTCCGCGTCTGGTCGCCGCCGCGCAGCGGCTGCAGGATCTAGGACGCGACGCGACGGAGCTTGAGTCGTGAGCGTCGCGACAACGGCGGCGGACGAAGTCGTGACCACCCGGACCGTCGCGCGCGGTCTGCAGGTGTTGCGTGCGTTCCGTGCCGAGAGCATGCCGCTCGGCAACGCCGACCTGGTCCGGCGCACGGCGCTGTCGAAGGCCACGGTCTCGCGCATCACCACGACGCTGCTCGGACTCGGCTACGTGACCCGCACGCCGGGCAGCCGGAAGTTCCAGCTCGGCACGCGCGCGCTCAGCCTGGGGCACGCCTACGTCGAGACCAGTCCCGTCATGCCCGCAGTCAGAGGCCATCTGCAGGCACTCGCCGATCGGCTCGACGTGTCGGTCGCACTTGCGGTCGGCGACGGCTTCGACATGCTGTACCTCGCCTACTGCAAGAGCGCGAAGATCGCCACGCTGCACTTCGGCGTCGGCTCGGTCCTGCCGATGGCGTCCACGTCGATCGGCCGCGCCTGGGTCTGGTCGCTGCCTCCCACCGATCGCCAGGCGCGGGTGAACGGCCTCGTGGGGCAGGCCGGCAACGAAGGCGCCACGATGCGCAAGCGGCTCACGGCAGCGTTCGCCGAACTCGACCGCTTCGGCTTCTGCCTGTCGCTCGGCGACTACCAGCGCGACGCCTTCGGCTTGGCCGTCCCCGTGGCGGTCGGCGTGCTCGCGACGCCGATGGCGCTCGCCTGCGGCGCGGCAGCGCTCGGTCTCGACCCCGAGAAGCTGCGCAGGAAACTGGGCCCTGAAATGCAGCGTGCGGCGCGCGATCTGACGCGCATTCTGGCGAACATCGACTGCACGCCATGAGCGCGTGCTGCCCTCCCCTCCAACACCCGGCGGCAAAGGAGATCGCATGAACGTTTTCTCGATCGGATTCATCGGCGTCGGCAACATGGGCTCGCGGATGGCGCAGCGGCTCGTGGACGCCGGTCATGACGTGACGGCGTGCGACCGGAGCGACGCCGCACTGGAACCCTTCGCGCGGCAGGGCGTGCGCGTCACGCTGCGGCCGGCGGACTGCGCGTCGGCCGACTTCGTGCTGATCGTCGTCGCCACCGACGACCAGCTGCTGTCGGTCGCGCTGTCCGACGACGGCATCCGCGCGGGTCTGAATGGCGGTGCGACGCCGTTGCTGGTCGTCATGAGCACCGTCATGCCAGAGACGGTCAAACGCTTGCGCGACGAACTCGCGCCGCTCGGCGCCCGCGTGATCGACGCGCCGATCAGCGGCGGACTCTACGGCGCCGCGCAGGGCACGCTAGCGATCATGGTCGGCGGGGCCGACGCCGACTACGCCGCAGCGCTGCCGGTCCTGCAATGCATGGGGCAGCAGCTCTTCCATTGCGGCGATCTCGGCAGCGGCGAGGTGACGAAAATCATCAACAACATGGTCGGCGTCACGAACCTATACCTGGTCGCCGAGGCCTACGAGCTCGCGTTGCGTCACGGTCTCGACCTGGCGCGGCTCGCGCCGGTGATGGACGTCAGCAGCGGCCGCTCCTTCATGACGCGCGACATCGCGGTCGCGCGCGAGCAGTATGCCGCTTGGGCCGATTCGCCGGCATCGTTCGCATCGCTCGCTGACATCATCCGCAAGGACCTGTCGCTGGCGTCGAAGCTCGCGCAGCAGACACGGCTCGACCTGCCGCTCCTCGACGGCGCCATCGCGTCGACGACTGCGATCGGCGACGACGTGCTCGCGCGCTGGCAGGCCGTCGCGCGGTCGCGCTGACCGGAGCGTCCCGATGACCGACACCGCGAAAGGCTACCTGTGGGCCGAGCTCGACGTGCTCGATCCGGTGAGGTTCGAGAACGAGTATTCGATCTTCGTGCGTCCGCTGCTCGAACGCTACGGCGCGAAGTTCCTGATCGTCGACGAGCATCCGCTGGTGCTCGAAGGCGACCGCGTCGTGCGCAAGGTCGTCCTGGTCGAGTTCGACAGCCCGGCCACCGCCCAGCGCTTCTACGACGACCCGGCCTACCAGGCGATCGTGGTCGCGCGCAATCGCTGGTCGCGCGGGCACGTCTACCTGGTCGGCGGGACCTGAGAAAGGGTCGTGCCGTGACCGCCGGCCGCGGATACCGCTCGCGTTAGACTGCCGCCTTGCGCGCCACACCGTCGATCCGCTTGAGTATGTTCGGATCGGTATGTATAATTGCGACATACCTTTTGGAGCCCGCCATGGAAGCCACCGTTGCCGAACGAGGTCAGATCACCCTGCCGAAAGCCGTCCGCGATGCTCTCGGTCTGACCAAGGGCACCACGCTGCATGTCGAACTCGATGGCGGCCGCATCATCCTGCGCAAGAACGTGAAGGACGCCATCTCGCGCGTCCGCGGCCGCTTCCCGATGCCCGAAGGCGTCACCACCGACGACATCATGCGAGAACTGCGCGGGCGTGCCCCCGGCGACCCGATCGACCGCTGATCCGTCTTCCAATGATCGCGATCGACAGTTCCGTCCTGATCGACCTGCTCGGCAACGACGCCCGGGCGGATGCGGCCGAGGTGAGCCTGCGCAACGCGCTCAACGTCGGTCCGGTCGCGGTCAGCGACATCGCCATCAGCGAAGTGACGGCGGGTCTGGGACACGGGTCGGAGATGGCCGATGCGATCGAGGAACTGGGCATCCACTTCTCGCCGCTCGAGCTGCGCTCGGCGATCCGCGCCGGCGAGATGCAACGCAAGTACAACGAGCGCCTGCGACACGAACGACACTCAATCGGCACGCGTCGCACCGTCGCGGACTTCCTGGTCGGAGCGCACGCCATGCTCCAGTGCGACGGACTCATCACGCGGGACGCCGGTTTCTTCCGCGATTATTTCAAGGGACTCAAGGTCATCGTTCCCCGGGCCCACTGAAGCAGTTCTAACGATCTCTGCCAGCCCATCACCTCCAAAGGCTTCCCCATGCCCACCCTCCCAGACAACGCGTTCAAGACCCGCAAGAACTTCAAGATCGGCACCACGACCGCGCAGTTCTACTCGCTGTCGGCGCTCGGCAAGACCCTCGGCATCGACATCGCGCGCCTGCCGGTATCGATCCGCCTCGTGCTCGAGTCGGTGCTGCGCAACTGCGACGGCAAGAAGGTCACCGAGCAACACGTCCGCGAACTCGCGAACTGGAAACCCAACGCCGAACGCACCGCCGAGATCCCGTTCGTTGTCGCCCGCATCGTGCTGCAGGACTTCACCGGCGTGCCGCTGCTGGCTGACCTGGCCGCGATGCGCAACGTGGCCGACAAGATGGGCCATAACCCCAAGAAGATCGAGCCGCTGGTGCCGGTCGACCTGGTCGTCGACCACTCGGTGCAGATCGACTACTTCCGCCAGCCGGACGCGCTCGACCTGAACATGAAGCTCGAGTTCATGCGCAACAAGGAGCGCTATGAGTTCATGAAGTGGGGCATGCAGGCGTTCGACACGTTCAAGGTCGTTCCCCCGGGCATCGGCATCGTGCACCAGGTCAACCTCGAGTACCTGGCGCGCGGCGTGCACCAGAAGAACGGCGTGTACTACCCCGACACGCTGGTCGGCACCGACAGCCACACGACGATGATCAACGGCATCGGCGTGGTGGGCTGGGGCGTCGGCGGCATCGAGGCCGAGGCCGGTATGCTCGGCCAGCCGGTGTACTTCCTGACGCCCGACGTCGTCGGCGTGAACCTGACCGGCAAGCTGCGGGGAGGCGTAACAGCAACAGACCTCGTGCTGACCATCACCGAGATGCTGCGCAAGGCCAAGGTCGTCGGCAAGTTCGTCGAGTTCTACGGCGAAGGCACCGCGTCGCTGTCTCTGCCGGACCGCGCCACCATCGCCAACATGGCGCCGGAATACGGCGCGACGATGGGTTTCTTTCCGGTCGACAAGAAGACCATCGCGTACTTCGAGGGCACCGGCCGCACCGCCGACGAGATCGCGGCGTTCCAGGCCTACTTCAAGGCGCAGAAGCTGTTCGGCGTACCGAAGCAGGGCGACATCGACTACTCGACCGAGCTGTCGCTCGACCTGACGTCGGTCGCACCGTCGCTGGCCGGCCCGAAGCGCCCGCAGGACCGTATCGAGCTCGGCAAGGTCGCTTCGTCGTTCGACGCGCTGTTCTCGAAGCCCAACGCCGAGAACGGTTTCAACAAGCCGGCCGACCAGCTCGACCAGCAATACACCACGTCCGACGGCGTCAAGGTCAAGAACGGCGACATTCTGATCGCGGCCATCACGAGCTGCACCAACACGTCGAACCCGAGCGTGCTGCTGGCCGCCGGCCTGCTCGCGAAGAAGGCCGTCAAGCTCGGCCTGACCGTGGCACCGCACATCAAGAGCTCGCTCGCCCCCGGCAGCCGCGTCGTCACCGACTACCTGACGAAGACCGGCCTGTTGCCCTACCTCGACAAGCTCGGCTTCGGTGTCGACGCATACGGTTGCACGACCTGCATCGGCAATGCCGGCGACCTCACGCCGGCGCTGAACGAGACGATCACGAAGAACGACCTGATCTGCTCGGCCGTGCTGTCCGGCAACCGGAACTTCGAAGCCCGCATCCATCCGAACATCAAGGCCAACTTCCTCGCGTCGCCACCGCTGGTGGTGGCCTATGCGATCGCCGGCACCATGCGCATCGACCTGATGACGCAGCCGATCGGCAAGGACAGGAAGGGCAAGGACGTCTACCTCGGCGACGTCTGGCCGACCACCGAAGAGGTCAACGCGCTGCTGCCGTCCGCGATGAACGGCAAGACCTTCCGCAAGCTGTACAGCGCGCTGACCACCGACGGCGACCTGTGGAGCAAGGTGTCGTCGGCGTCGGGCCAGGTCTACGACTGGCCCACGTCGACCTACATCGCCGAGCCGCCGTTCTTCGGCGACTTCACGATGGAACCCAAGGTCGGCACGCTCGGCGTGTCGGGTGCCCGCGCGCTCGGCGTGTTCGGCGACTCGGTCACCACCGACCACATCTCGCCCGCAGGCTCGATCAAGGACACGTCGCCCGCCGGCCAATACCTGATCGACCACAAGGTGACCAAGGTCGACTTCAACAGCTACGGCGCGCGGCGCGGCAACCACGAGGTGATGCTGCGCGGCACGTTCGCCAACGTCCGCATCAAGAACCTGATGGTGCCGCCCGACGCGAACGGCTCGCGCATCGAGGGCGGTATCACGCTGTTCCAGCCGTCCGGTGAACAGATGGCCATCTACGACGCCGCGATGAAGTACGTCGCGGCCGGCACGCCGACGGTGATCTTCGGCGGCGAGGAATACGGCACGGGCTCGTCGCGCGACTGGGCGGCCAAGGGCACGCAGCTGCTCGGCGTCAAGGCCGTGGTGGCACGCAGCTTCGAACGCATCCACCGCTCGAACCTGGTCGGCATGGGCGTGCTGCCGCTGCAGTTCAAGAACGGCGAGTCGGCCGAGTCGCTCGGCATCCGGGGCGACGAGTCCTTCGACGTCGTCGTCGGCGACGCGCTGAAGCCGCAGATGGCCGTCAAGCTGGTCATCACGCGCAAGGACGGCTCGAAGAAGGAAGCCACCGTGCTGCTGCGGATCGACACGCCGATCGAGGTCGACTACTACCTGCACGGCGGCATCCTGCCGTTCGTGTTGCGGCAGTTGCTGGCGGCTTGACCACGGCAGCGCTTCGCGATGCTCCCGGCTACGGGCTTGCAAGCGCTTCGCGTCTGGAAGGCGGCGAGCAGGCTCGCAGCAAGCCCTTCCAAACTCCCGACCTCCCCCCAGAAGGCAAGGAGTCACCGCGCGGCGGGAACGGGCGGTTTGGTATCCTTACGTCCCCCCGTAGCCCGCCTCCTCCGCGATCGTCGATCGCGCCACGCATCCCACATGGCCACCAAACGTTCCCGCACCAAGTCATCCCTGCCCCGCCTCTCGCGGGACGGCGAACGGCTGGCCTCCCTCGCCCAGAGCCTTTCGGCGTCGGGCAGCCGGGTCGAGGACCGCTACTGGGACCAGTTGATCGGGAAGGCCGTCGAACCGCTGCTCGAGTTCCACGCCGACGCCACGATCGACGCGGCGCTCGACCATCTCGATGCCACGTCGCCGTCGGGCTTCGATGCGCTGATCGAGATCGTGGAAACGCAGGCCGAGGCCGCGACGCTGCACGTCGACGGCGAAGAGTGGCGCGTGCTGCTGGTCGCGGCGCCGATCCTCGCGTGGTCCCGCTATTCGGTGCCGTCGGGTCCGATCAAGGCCGATGCCGCAGCCATCCTCGAGACGCAGTTGCGCGCGCACTGCGCCGCGGCGGACACGCGTGTCGCACTCGCGCCTTACCTGTATTCGATCGACCAGCTGCCGCGCAGCTTCTCGGACGTTCACGGCCTCGCGCGATCGCTCGGTCGGCGTGCGCTCGGCGATGACGAAAAGAAGGCCGCCGCCAAGCGACTGCCCGAGACCGCGCCGCTGCTGGCCGACACGCGCTATCTGCTGGCGGCGTTCGTGGCCAGGCCCGATGCGCCGCTGTTCCGCTGGCAGGAGCATCCCGAAGCGCGCGGCGCCGAGCGTCGCGACTTCAGCCGCGAACAGACGCTCGAACGCTGGCGCGACCAGGGCCTGCCGATACTGACCACGCTGATGCCCGGATGCGTGCTCGACCTGCTCATCCCCGACGGTTACCACGTGTCGTCGCGCGAATCCGATCGCGCCATCCGTCCCTATGCGATCCGCGCCGCCATCGCGTTCCTCGAGAGCGCTCTCGACGTCAAGGCACCGCAGCTGCGCGCGGTGATCGCCGCGTTCGGCAACGACCTCCCCGAGGAGTACCGCATCGGCTTCACGCTGGCGCGCAATCCCGACGTCGTCCATGGCGTGGTGTGGCCGCTGTTCGGGCGCGAAGAGGGTCCCGAGGTCGATGGTCCCGAAGAACAGCTCGCCGCGTTGCTGCGCGAGAACGGACTGACCGACATCGTGACGCTCGAGCAGGCCTTCCCGCTCGAGTTCTGCGACGACTGCGGCGCACCGCTGTTCGCGGATCCGGTCGGCGACCTGGTCCATGCCGAGCTGCCCGAGGAAACGGAAGCGCCGCGCGCGCATCTGCATTGAGCGTGTCCGCTGCCGAGCTGCCGGAGCGGGCCGAAGCGACCCAAGGGGCAGCCGCCGCGTCGCGGTCGCCGGTCCCCGCCCCGCCGACGACCGCGACGAACCGCCCGTGGGTCGATCCGTCCGATCGCTTCACGCACACCGAACGACGCAACATCATCGTCGGGCTGATGCTCGCGATCCTGCTCGGCGGCCTCGACCAGACGATCGTCGCGGTGGCGCTGCCGCGCATGGCCCAGGAGCTCGACGGCTTCTCGCTGATCGCGTGGGTCGTGTCCGGCTACCTCGTCGCCTCCACCGTGGTCACGCCGATCTACGGCAAGCTCGGCGACCTGTTCGGCCGTCGCCTGCTGCTGTCGATCGCCATCGTCGTGTTCCTGATCGCGTCGGTCGCCTGCGCGTTCGCGCAGACGATGCCGCAGCTGATCGTGGCGCGCGTCGTCCAGGGTCTCGGCGGCGGCGGCCTGATCTCGATCTCGCAGACCATCATCGCCGACGTCGTGCCGCTGCGCGAGCGCGGCCGCTACCAGGGCTACATCAGCGGCGTGTTCGCGGTCGCGAGCGTCGCGGGACCGGTGGTCGGCGGCCTGTTCACGCACTACCTGACGTGGCGCTGGATCTTCTGGATCAACCTGCCGCTCGGCCTCGCGGCCTTCCTGGTCTCGCGTCGTGCGCTCAGGCACCTGCCGGTGGCCGGCATCCGCCGCCGCATCGACTACATCGGCGCGGGACTGCTGGTCGTGGGACTGACCGCGCTCCTGATCCCGATCACGCGCGTCGGCCAGGGCGTGGCCTGGAACGACACCGACAACCTCGCGCTGTTCGCGGTGGCCGTCGCCATCCTCGCCGTGTGCCTGTTCCACGAGACGCGCACGCCGGAGCCGATCATCCCGATCAACCTGTTCCGCATGCCGCTCGTGGCCGCCTGCTGCGGCATCCTCTTCCTCTCCTTCTTCCAACTCGTGTCGCTGGCGTCGCTGTCGCCGCTGCGCTTCCAGCTCGTCGCAGGCGTCACCGCCGACAACGCCGCGTGGCGGCTGCTGCCACTGACCTTCACGATCCCGCTGGGCGCCTTCATCAGCGGCCGCGTGATGTTCAAGACGGGCCGGACCAAGCCGCAACAGCTGCTCGGAACTGCCTGCGTGCCGATCGGCCTGCTCGGGCTGGCCTTCGTGTCGCCGGTCCATGCGATCGCGACCGGACTGCTGATGACGGCGGTCGGTCTCGCGATCGGCATCGTGATGCCGTCGTCGCTGGTCGCCGTGCAGAATGCGGTGCCGCGTGCGCAGCTCGGCATCGCGACGGCCGGCACGGCGTTCTCGCGCTCGCTGGGCGGCGCGATCGGCGTCGCGCTGCTGTCGGCCATCCTGCTCGCGTCGCTGCACGGCAACGTCGCCGCGCTGCAACCGGTCCTCGGCGAAGCGGCCACCGCCGCCGCGCAGCAGCCGGTGGGGTCCGCGGCGTCGGCCGCACAGGTGAACGCGGCGTTCGAGCGACTCTTCATCATCGCCGCGGCGATTTCGTCGCTGTCCTTCCTGCTCGCGCTGACGGTGCCGGACAACCGCCTCGGCGGACCCCCGAAGGCCTGATCCCCGGCAGACGCCGGTCGATCGTCGACCCGGCCCCGCCCGCATTGCATCCCGTCCGGAGACTTCGATGTCGTCACCCGCGTTCGTGTCACGCAACCCGTTCAGCCGCGCGCTGCGCGCCGGCTTCGCAGCCCTCGCGCTGACCGTCGGCGCGGCCCACGCCGATTCGTTGTCGATCGGCCTGTCGTCCGACGTCACGTCGATGGACCCGCAGTGGAACAACTCCGGCCCCAACGTCTCGCTGGCGACCCACGTCTTCGAGCCGCTCACGCTGACCGATCGCAACGGCCG
>JBBRRW010000087.1:0-13097 GCA_038245975.1 Burkholderiales bacterium | reverse complement strand
CCGCGTGCTGACCAGCAACGGCAATCTCGGCCCGCTGCCGGACCTCGACATCCACGTCAACGAGCCCTACTTCCGTTCGCTGAAGCTCGGCACCGACGAGCTGCGCATCGCGTACGTGATCCGCACGGTGGGCGCGTCGAACGCGTCGGCCCTCGTCGAGATCGGCGAGACCACCCGCAAGCGCGACGTGATCGCCCGAAGCATCCTGGTCGGCACGGTGTCGATCGTGTCCGTGTTCATCCTGGTGGCCGTGGCGCTGGTCTGGAGCGGCATCGGCATGGCGCTCAAGCCGTTGCAGGCCCTCGAGGCGGACGCGGCGAGACGCTCGATCGGCGACCTGCAGCCGCTGGATCCGTCCGCAGCGCCGGCCGAGGTGCGCGGTCTGATCGACGCGATCAATCACATGATCGGCCGCGTCGTCCACGCGATCGACCTGCAGCGCCAGTTCCTCGCCAACGCGGCCCATCAGCTGAAGACGCCGATCGCGGGGCTGCGCTTGCAGGCCCAGATGGCGCTGAAGGCGGAACCCGAGGGTCCGGCTGCCGAAAGCCTGCGGATCGTCGAGCAGCGGGCGACGCATAGCGCCCACCTGATCGACCAGCTGCTGACGCTCGCGCGCGCGGAAGCGGCCGACGAGGTGCTCCCCGCGACCGACTGCGACATCGCTTCCGTGGCGCGCGACGTGATCGAGCGCCTGCTGAGCCAGGCGATCGCGCGTCGCATCGACCTCGGCTTCGACGGTGACGGCTTGCCGAGCACGATCGTCGCGAATCCGCTGCTGATCGGGGAGCTGATCTCGAACCTCGTCGACAACGCGCTGCGCTACGGGCGCGCCGGCGGCCAGGTCACGGTCTCGCTGCGTCGCGTCGACGACGCCCTGCTGCTCGGCGTCGCGGACGACGGCGACGGCATCCCGCCTTCCCGCCACGAAGCGGTGTTCCGCCGCTTCTCGCAGGCCGATACGAACCACAGCGGCGGCGCGGGACTCGGCCTGGCCATCGTCAGGGAGATCGCGACGCACTACGGCGGCAGCGTCACGATCGGCACGAACACCGACACCGCGGGCGCGCGCATCGTCGTCCGTCTTCCGGTCCGGGCCGCATGACGATGGTCTTCGACGGGCGACAGGCCGACCGTTCGACCATTCTCGAACCCATCCGACCGCGCACGCGTGACATCAAGGATCGTTCGTGAGGTCGTCCCGTCGCCGCCGTGTGCCGCGGCGGGTGTGTCGAACCACGCGGACGATGGCGCGATCTACGCGCCCTGCGCTGACCGAGCGGGTCGCTGCAGGTTCCCGGTTCCAGTTCGAGTCCACGCCGTCACCTGACCTCCCGACGCGCGTTCGACCACAAAGCCAGGTGTTCTAGGGCCGAACTCCTCGCGCACCGCGCTCGAAAGACGTCGCGCGATAAAGCACAGCCCGGATGTTCAGCCTCTGCGCCGGCGAACGATCGAGAGCGAGACCAACGCCAGACCAGACAGCAGCAGAGTGGACGGCTCCGGAACGGTTTTGATACCGCCTCCACCGACCGTGATGTGACCTTCGTCCAGGGCAGTGCCGTACTGAAACGTCACATTGCTGATGCTCGACAGGCTGAAACCCGTCGGCAGACTCGCGAGCAGAATAGTGACCGAATTCTTCGTCAATTCATTGCCCATCACGGCGGCATTGCCGGTGGCGACGTTATCTCCAGCCGAAGTCAAACCATACTGCAGACCGGCGGGTGAAGTCGGGCCCGACAGGTTGCTGCCCGGAAACAGATCCGGAGGTCCGAAGAGCCCGAGTCCGCTGCTCGAGATTCCGCTGTTCGCACCGTATTCGGCCAAGCTCGCCTCGTAGGCCCATTCCCCGCCCACCACCGTACCGACCGGACTGACCGAGGCGCCATTCAAGAAGGTGGTTCCCCCCGAAATCGCGGAGATCCTCGTCAGCGTGGGATTGCCGGCCATGTTGAAGAACAGACCGGTCAACACGTCGGTCGGGACCAGCACATCGGACGTACTGGTGTTCGCGAGAATGACGCGGAGTTGCCCACCCGAGAGAATCTCAAATGAAACGCTTGCGGACAGACTGCCCGACGACCCGGTGAAGGTTGTCGTGGCGGCTCCGGCGCTGAGGGAAACCGTAGCGATAAAAGCGGCAATCAAACGGAAGACCATCAGACGTCCCATGATTTACTCCATTTTTTGTAATTATGGGTAGTACGCAATAACCCTGCCAGAGACGCAAACTATTGTTTAGCCTTGCGAATTGCTTCCTCATGCTTGGGCTAGCGATCAAAACTGTAAAAGAACCCGTCACGCGATCGACGTTGCATCCTCACTCGCCTTGCAGCGGGCCACGGCAGTCGGGGGAGCCGTCGGCGTCGGGCGGGGCGAGCTGAGCGGGATCGGAGAAGCCTGGGTCGACCGATCGTCGAACACGGGGAGACGCTCCGGTGGTCGGGCGGACGGCAGCCGGTTTCAAGCGAATTTCCTTGTCGCCTTTCCGAAGGCTGCGAATGGCTGACGGCACCTGCAGACGCGGATGGTCCAGCAGTCAGCGACGATCGTGCGCGAAAACTTTCTCAACGCGTTCGGCCGGCGATCCGGAGCGAATCGCTGCGACAGGCCCATGCAACACTCCCGCCAGGCTCACGCGGCAGCCGCACTGGAATGCGCAGTCACTTGATGCACGTCCGTCCGCTTCGATCTCTTCGAAAGGATCTTCAATGAATGTCGGTTTCATTGGAATCGGAAGCATGGGTGCCGCGATGGTGCCGAACCTGGTCAAGGCCGGCCATCGCGTGAGCGTGTGGAACCGCAACGCCGCGGCGGCTGCGCGGCTGGAAGGCGTCAGCGTGCTGGCCTCGCCGGCCGCGGCGTTCCACAACGACGCCGTCGTGACGATGCTGTCCGACGACGCGGCCGTGCGCAGCGTGATCGTCGACTCGGGCGCGCTCGCTGCGGCGCGCAAGGGCTGCGTGCACGTCATGACGTCGACGATCTCGGTCGCGCTCGTGGTCGAGCTGCAGGCGCTGCACCGCGACGCGGACATCGCCTACGTGGCGGCACCGGTGTTCGGCTTGCCGGCCGCGGCCGCGAACGCGCTGCTGAACATCCTGGCCGCGGGTCCCGCGGACGCCATCGCGAAGGTCCAGCCGCTGTTCGACGCGATCGGACAGAAGACCTGGCAGCTCGGCGACGACCCCGTTCACGCCAACGTCGCGAAGATCGCCGGCAACCTGATGATCACGCTCGCCATCGAGGCGATGGGCGAAGCGACGGCCCTGACCGAGCGCTACGGGCTGCAGGCGGCCGATTTCCTCGAGGTCGTCACGAACACCATCTTCGCGAGTCCGAGCTACCAGCGCTACGGCGGCTTCATCGGCACCGACACCTACGAGCCCGGCTTCAAGCTCACGCTCGGGCTCAAGGACGTCGATCTCGCGCTCGCGGCGGCCGAAGCGAAATCGGTGGTGCTGCCTTCCGCCGCGATCGTGCGCGACAACATGCGCGAAGCGATCGACCGGGGACTCGGAGCGAAGGACTGGTCGATCCTCGCGAAGATGGCCAGGCGGCGGGCCGGCCTGGACGAAGGAAGCGCCTAGGTCGCGACCTCCGCCATCGTCGCGCTCAGCCGGCGGCTGGCTCGCGCAACACTGGCATCACGCGATCGACGCTGTCCATCGAGCGACGGGCACCGGCCGGTGCGAGTTGCCGGTAGTCGGCGAGCGCCTCGGCCCGCAGGGCGCCGACGAGGTCGACCAGTTCCGAGAAGCGCACGCCCTGCCGCACGAGGAACGCGACGTAGGTGTGGTGCAGGGCGGCCGCGTCGACTTCGTCGGGCTCGTCCAGACCGGCGTCGTGCGCCGCGTACAGCAACGCGGCGTCGAGGTCGGCCTCGGTCATCGGCGCGCCATTGCGCGCCGCGAGCAGCGGCGCATCGGCCGGGCCGGCAGCCGCGTCGTTGCCGGGCAGCATCCCGACGACCTGCGGCGGCAGCGCCACCTGCCGCCCCGGCGAACCGCCCGCGTGGACGGACCCCGACGCGCGATCCACATCCGCGCGGCGCAGTCCGACCACGTCGGCACGCGTCAGGCCCATCAGCAGCAGCGCGATGGCGGCCCGCAGGTCGCGGCCCGCGTTATCGAGCAGCGCTGCGAGTTCGGACGTGGCGAGCTCGCGCGGCAGCGACAGCGGCGCGGCCAGTGCCGGCACGGCAGTCGGCACCGACGCCGCCTCGAGCAGGCCGTGGCTCGGGTTCGATGCGAGCGCGGGCCCATCGTGGCGGCCCATCGCCACGGGCGACCACGCCTGCTGGACGATGACCGCTGCCGGCTGCCGCGGAGGCCGGTTGAACAACTCGACGATTCCCATGGTCACAAGGCCGGCGAGCAACGCACCGATCACGGCGATCGCCGCGTCGCGCACGTACAGCGGACTCGCGGGCGAGCCGGGGATGGACGCGGCCTCGACCGCCTCGACCTTCGGCGTGCGACCGCTGTCCTCGGCCTCGAGCGCGGCCTGGCGCTCGACCGCCTTCTGCCGCAGCTGCTCGACGCGCGCGAGTTCCTCCTGCAGCGCCCGGTACTCGTTGAAGCGCGACGTGAACGACTGGACCGACTGCTGGTTGGTCGACAGCTGGCGGCGTAGCGTCGCGACAGCCGCGCGCGAACTCGACACCTCCTCGCGGGCCTCCTGCAGCGCGCCCTGCTGGCTGGTCTGGCGCTGCGCGACGATCTGCTGATCGATCTCGGCCAGCCGTTCGCGCAGCGACCGGATGCGCGGATCGATCTTCATGTACTCCGGCGTGAAGGTGCGCGCCACTTCGCGAAGCTCGGCGCGAATGGCGATCGCCTGCTGCTCCAGGCTGACCAGCGTCGGGTTGTCGCGCGCACGCGTGACCGACTGGCCGGCCGCCTGCGCGTCCTGCAGCGTGTTGAGCCGCGTCTCGGCGGCCACGACCTTGTCGTTCGCCGCGTTGAGTGCGGCCGTCGTCCCCTTCACCTCGGAAAGGATCTGGTTCTCGTCGCGCTCGAGCGACACGATGTTGTAGCGGGCCCGGAAGGCGTCGGCCTCCTGGCGTTTCGCGAGCACGGTCGCCTCGAGCTTCTTCGCTTCGTCGCCGACGTCCGACAGCGTGCCGGTCGATGCGCTCCGGTAGCGATCGGCCAGGCTGACCCGATAGGCCGCGACCAGCCGGTCGAGGAACGCGGCGAGGAACGCGGGTTGCCTGCCGCGCGCCTGCAGCAGCACGACGTTGGTCCCCGGCACCTGCGTCGCCGACAGCATCGCCTGCAGCGACGACGCGGGGTCGGCCTCGGAGATCACGGGCAGCCGCGCGGAGGTCGTCTTCAGCCGCTCCCAGACCGTCGCGAGCAGCGGCCGGCTGGTCAGGAACTCGACCTCGTCGCGCAGCGAGAACTGGCTCGAGCTCGCCTGCGCCGCGTTGTCGGCACGCTGCGCCGTGGCCGGCACGAAGTTGAGTCGCGCGGTGGCTTCGTAGATCGCCGGCCGCGAGAAGTCGTAGACCAGCCCGACGATCGCGACGACGACGAACACCGCTGCGAACACCGTGAAGCGGCGGCGGTTGGCGCGGCGTCCGCGCTCCTCCGCGTCGACGCCGCTGTCGCCGAAGCCGGGTTGCCGTCGCGCGTAGGGTCGTTTCATGAGGTCTGGCTCGCTGCGTCGTCGCCGGCGGCGAGCCGGTGCAGCAGCGCATCGAAGGCTTCGATGGCCAGCTGCATGTCGTCGGCGGTCGTCGACTCGAGCGGATTGTGGCTGATGCCGCCGTTCTCGCCGCGCACGAACAGCATGGCCTGCGGCATCACCTCGTGCAGCTTCATCGCGTCGTGCCCCGCCCCGCTCGGCATGCGGTGCACCGGCAGGCCCAGGGTTGCGACGGCCGCTTCCCAGCGCGCCTGCCAGTCGGCTGCGCTCGGGCACGCCGCCGCACGCATCGTCTCCTCGATGCGGAAACCCAGGCCGCGCCGTTCGCAGACGGACTTCAGCCGCTCGAGGACGTCAACGACGCAGGCGTCGCGCACCGCGTCGGTGGTGGCGCGGATGTCGAGGCTGAAGTGGCATCGCCCCGGCACCACGTTGGTCGAGCCCCCCGGCACGGCGAGCATGCCGATCGTGCCGACGAGATCGGGGACCGACGCGGCGCGCGCTTCGAGAAACAGCGCGAGCTCGGCCACCGCGTTGACCGCGTCGCGCCGGGTGTCCATCGGCGTGGTCCCGGCGTGGCTCGCGACCCCGACGACCTCGCAGAGGTAGCGTACGCTGCCGTTGATCGACGTCACGATGCCGAGCGGCAACCCGAGGTCGTTCAGCACCGGACCCTGCTCGATGTGGACTTCGACGAAGCCGAGATAGTCGGACGGGTCGCGGCCGACCGCGGCGATCGCGTCGGGCGTGGCCGGCAGGCCGGCGTGGCGCATCGCGTCGCGCATCGCGATGCCGTCGGCGTCGGTCTGGTCCAGCCACGCGAAGTCGAAGCGACCGATGACGGCGCGCGACCCGAGGAAGGTCGCCTTGTAGCGTTGCCCCTCCTCCTCGGCGAACGCGACGACCTCGATGGCGAACGGCAGCCGGCGATGCGCGCGATGCAGCGCCTCGACGCAGGCGATCGGCACGAGGATGCCGAGCCGGCCGTCGTGGCGACCGCCGTTGCGCACCGTGTCGTAGTGCGAGCCGGTCATCAGCCGCCGCGCGCCCGGCGTCGTGCCGTCGTACACGCCGACCACGTTGCCGACCGGGTCGGTGGCCACGCGGTCGAAGCCGGCATCGGTCATCCAGCGTTCGATCATCCGCGCGCAGGCACGGTGGGCGTCGGTGAGATACGTGACGGTGAGCTGGCCGAGCTCGGCGTAGCCCGGATCGCTGTGAGCGGCGAGCGCCTCGGCGCGGTCCCAGACGGCTTCGCCACGCGCCGGCCGCGCCGCGAAGCGCTCGTCGATCCGCAGCTCGGCGATGCGATCGATCTGGCGCAGGCACTCGGCGCGCTCCGTATCGGGATGCGCCTGCAGGCGACGCTCGAAGATCGCGATGATCTGCGACCGCGACAGGCCCACGCCGCGGGGACCGCGGACCGCGAGGATGAACGGCCAGCCGAAGCGCGCGAAGTAGTCTTCGTGCAGCCGCCGCAGCGTCTGCAGCTCGTCGGCGGTGCAATGGAGCAGGCCGGCCCGCGCCTGCTCGTCGCTCGATGCCGCCGTCAGCGTGCCGGCCAGCGCGGCCTTGCCGGCCAGTGCCGGATGTGCGCGGATCAGCGCGAACTGCGCGTCCGGCGACGCGTTGCGGACCACGACCGACAACGCGCGCTTCAGCGCGGCGACGGTGGCGAACGGGCGCTGGGCGGCGCCGGCCTCGGCGACCCACCGCGAATGCTCGTAGAGCCCGTCGAGCAGAGCGAGCGCGTCGTCCATCGACGCGGCATTGAGCCGCGCGAGCGCGTCGTTCATGCCGCGGCCTCGAACGGATGCGTGGCTTTCCAGTGCCGTGCGATGTCGATGCGGCGGCAGACCCATACCCGGTCGTGCGCCGCGACGTGGTCGACGAAGCGCCGCAGCGCGCCGATGCGGCCGGGCCGGCCGAGCAGCCGGCAATGCATGCCGATGCTCATCATCTTCGGTCGATCGAGTCCGTCCGGATCGCCTTCGGCATACAGCGCGTCGAAGCTGTCGCGCAGATAGGTGAAGAAGTGGTCGCCGGTGTTGAAGCCCTGCGGCGTGCCGAAGCGCATGTCGTTGGCGTCGAGCGTGTATGGCACGACGAGGTGCGGATGCCGGCCGGACGACGACGCGATCTCGGTCCAGAACGGCAGGTCGTCGCCGTAGTAGTCGCTGTCGTATTCGTAGCCGCCGTGCGCGACGACGAGGCGGCGCGTGTTGGGGCTGTCGCGACCGGTGTACCAGCCGAGCGGCCATTGCCCGCCGGTCAGCGTGCGCAGGATGCGCGTGCTTTCGGCCATGTGCGCGCGTTCGAGCGCTTCGGGCAGCGTCTGGTATTGGATCCACCGCAGCCCGTGGTTCGCGATCTCGTCGTCGCGCGCGACGAAGGCCTGCACCAGCTCCGGATAGCGCGCGAAGGCCATGCCGATGCCGAACACCGTCAGCGGCCAGCCGACCCGATCGAACTCGCGCAGGATGCGCCACACGCCGACCCGCGAGCCGTACTCGTAGATCGACTCCATCGACAGGTGGCGGTCCTCGTAGGCCGCCGCACCGATGATCTCGGACAGGAACTGCTCGGACGCGCGATCGCCGTGCAGCACGCTGTTCTCGCCGCCCTCCTCGTAGTTGAGGACGAACTGGACGGCGATGCGGGCGCCGCCCGGCCAGCGGGCGTGGGGTACATCGCGGCCGTAGCCGCGCAGGTCGCGGGGGTAGTCGGGATCGAGGGCGAGCGTCATCGGCGATGCGGTGTAGGGATTGGCCACGATGATAACCGTGGGGGTCATCGCAGCCGACGGCCCGCACGTCGATCGCGCCCGCTGCGCCGGTCACGCCTGCGGCCCGACTCCCGCTCCACACCGCTCCGACTCCATTCCCCGATTGCATGAAAGTGCATACACTTTGCGGACGCGTCGACCCACGCCAGGTCGTCGCCCTCCCTCCCGACCCTCTTCGCAGGCAGCCATCATCGGCAAGCTCACCACGCACGTGCTGGACACCGCGAATGGCCGCCCCGCCGGCGGCATCGTCGTCACCCTCCAACGCCTGCACGCCGACCATGACGAGACCCTCGCGACCGTCACGCTGAACGCCGACGGCCGCGCGCCGTCGCCGCTGCTCGAAGACGCGACCTTCATCGCGGGTCGCTACCGGCTCAGCTTCGCGACCGCCGACTACTTTCGCGCGCAGGGCGCTGTCCTCGCCGATCCGCCCTTCCTCGACCGCGTGCCGATCGAGTTCGCGATCGCCGACGCGGCCGGCCACTACCACGTGCCGTTGCTGGTCTCGCCGTGGGCCTATTCGACCTATCGGGGCAGTTGATGGCGGCGTCCCTCGGTCCGTACCTGCTCGACTGGGCCAACCTGCTGCTGCGCTGGCTGCACGTGATCACGGCCATCGCGTGGATCGGCACGTCGTTCCACTTCGTGCTGACCGACGACCGCCTCTACAGGCCGACGGACCCGGAGTCGCTCGCCAAGGGCGTCGACGGCGAGTCGTGGGCCGTGCACGGCGGCGGCTTCTATCACTTCAACAAGTACCGCATCGCGCCGCAGCTGCTGCCCGACCACCTGCACTGGTCGTACTGGGAGGCCTACTCGACGTGGCTGTCCGGCTTCGCGCTGCTGACCGTCCTGTACTTCTTCAACGCGTCGAGCTTCCTCGTCGACCCACGCGTGTTCGACTGGTCACCGGCCGCCGCGATCGCCGGCGCCGTCGCCTATCTCGCGGTCGGCTGGATCGTCTACGACGGCATCTGCCGCCTGGTCGGTCGCGACGCGGAAGGCAATGTCGGCGGCGATCTCAAGGTCGGCGTCCTGGTGTCCGTCTACGTCTGCGTCGCGGCCTGGGTCGCCTGCCACCTGTTCGCCGGCCGCGCAGCCTTCCTGCTGACCGGCGCGATGCTGGCGACGATGATGAGCGCCAATGTCGCGATGGTCATCATTCCGGGCCAGCGGAAAGTCGTCGCGGCCTTGCGGGCCGGCGAGACCCCCGATCCGAATCACGGCAGGCGGGGCAAGCAGCGCAGCGTGCACAACACCTACGTGACGCTGCCGGTGATCGTCGCGATGATCTCGAATCACTACGGCGCGCTGGCGCAGGGCCGCTGGAACTGGCTCGCACTGATCCTGATGATGGCGGCGGGCGCGGTCATCCGCCTGTTCTTCGTCCTGCGCCACAAGGGGCCGTCGCGCTGGGAGCTGGTGCCGGGCGCGCTGGCGCTGATCGCGGCGACGGCGTGGCTGGTCGCGCCGGCCGCGACCGCCACGGCCTCAAGCGAGCCGGTGGCGTTCGCGCAGGTGCAGGGCATCGTCGAGGCGCGCTGCGTCGTGTGCCACAACGCCGTCGTCGCCAACAAGAACGTGCGCCTCGACAGTCCTGCGGCGATCGTGCAGCACGCGCGCGACATCGAGCAGCAGGCGGTGATCCTGAAGATCATGCCGATGAACAACGCGACGGGCATCACCGACGACGAGCGCGCGGCATTGGGGCGCTGGGTGGCGGCAGGGGCAAGGACGCCGTGACGACGTCGCCCGCCCGACCGGTGCGCGCGTCCTGCGACGACGCGGGCTAGTCGTGATGCGTCAAGAGCTGATATCTCTTGGATGAGCGTCTGACTTGACGGTTCGGGGACCGCGGCCACGCGCGCCAGCGGCTCGGCGTGCAGGAAGTCGTCCATGAGGTTGCCGAGCACGCCGTTGCGCCCACCCGCGGGTCAGCGGCGCGCTTCCGCAGCCACGCTTCGTGCGGACGAAAGCGCGGTCGCAGCGGACATCGCACGCAGCAGCTGCGCCACCGCGGCGACGGCGATCACCGGCGGTTCCTTGCCGTCGATGCCGTCGATGCCGATCGGACACGTCATGCGCGCGAGCGCGTCGGCCGCGATGCCGCGCGCGAGCAGCTGCTGCTCGAAGCGCCGGCGCTTGGTACGCGAGCCGATCAGCCCGAGGAAGCCGAAGTCGGCCCGTCGCAGCACCGCTTCGACGATGCGCAGGTCGAGGTCGTGCTGATGCGTGAGCACCAGAAAGTAGGCGCCGGGAGGTGCGATCCGGACCTCGGCTTCAACCGGCTCGACGCACACGCGCTCGATCGGAGACGGCTCGGAAGATGCGGTCGACGGCGACGGCGATGGCGACGGGAACGCGTCGCTGCGTTCGTCGATCCACTGGACGGTCGCGTCGAGCGTCTCCAGCAGGCGGACGACGGCGCGACCGACGTGGCCGGCGCCGTAGACCTGGATCAACGGCAGCCGTGGACCGGACCATGCGTCGAGCGCGGACTGGTCGAGGCGCAGGTAGCGCAAGGTCACCGCGCCACCGCAGCACTGGCCGAGCGATGCGCCGAGCGCGATCTCCTCGTCGGCCGGCCAGCGCGCGGGATGGTCCAGCGCGGCACGCGCCTTCGCGATGGCCTCCCATTCGAGCCGGCCGCCGCCGATCGTGCCTTCGAGATCGGCGGGACCGACCAGCATCCGCGTTCCCGCTTCGCGCGGAACCGAGCCGCGCGTGCGGAGGACTTCGACGATGACCGTGGGTCGCGCGTCGAGCAGACGCGTGGCAGCCAGCGCGCGCAGCGACGCGCTCATCGCACGAATTTCATCGCGGCGACGCGGGGCCCGCCGGCGGCGCCACGCAGACCGCATCGATCGCGTCGAGCACGGCCTCCGGCGTGGCCGGCGCGCGCAGCGGCGGATCGGCGCGCGGATCGTCGCTGCAGGCAGCCACCGCGTCGCGGATCGCGAGGAAGACCGAGAACGCGAGCAGCAGCGGCGGCTCGCCGACGGCCTTGCTGCGATGGATGCTGTCGACCGTGTTCGGCGCCTCGTAGAGCGCGACGTTGAACACCGGCGGGCAATCGTTGGCGGTGGGGATCTTGTAGGTGCTGGGCGCGTGCGTCGCGAGGCGCCCGTCATCGTTCCACACCAGCTCTTCGCTCGTCAGCCAGCCGACGCCCTGGATGAAGCCGCCCTCGATCTGGCCGATGTCGATGGCCGGATTCAGCGAGCGGCCGACGTCGTGCAGCAGGTCGGCGCGCAGCACGCGATGCTCGCCGGTCAGGCGGTCGACCACCACTTCGCTGACCGCCGCGCCGTACGCGAAGTAGAAGAACGGATGGCCCTTCATCGTCTCGCGGTTCCAGTGCAGGCCCGGCGTCGCGTAGAAGCCGTCGCCCCACAATTGCACGCGCTCGGCATAGGCCTTCGCGACGACCTCCTCGAAGCTGCGATCGATGCCGGGCCCGATCACGCGTCCGTCGACGAAGCGGATCGCGTCGATGTCAGCCGGTGAATCGACCGGGACGGTCCTCTCCAGCATCGCGACGATGCGCGCGCGGATCTTCGACGCGGCATCCGCGGCCGCCTTGCCGTTGAGGTCCGAGCCGGTAGACGCCGCGGTCGCCGACGTGTTCGCGACCTTGTGCGTGTCGGTCGCGGTCACGCGGATGCGCGCGAGCGCGATGCCGAAGACGTCGGCCACGACCTGCGCGACCTTGGTGTGGAGGCCCTGCCCCATCTCGGTCCCGCCGTGGTTCACCAGCACCGATCCGTCGGTGTAGACGTGGACCAGCGCGCCGGCCTGGTTGTAGTGCGCGACGTTGAACGAGATGCCGAACTTGACCGGCGTCAGGGCGATGCCGCGCTTGAGCACGGGGCTCGTCGCATTGAACGCGGCGATCGCATCGCGTCGCATAGCGTAGTCGCTGCTGGCCACGAGCCGGTCGACCAGCGGCGCGACGATGTTGTCCGTCACGGGCTGCCCGTACGGCGTGACGCCGCGCCCGTCGCTCGTGGCGTAGAAATTCGCGCGACGGACCTCGAGCGGGTCGCGGCCGAGTCGCCGCGCGATCGAGTCGAGGATGACCTCCACCGCGATCGCGCCCTGCGGTCCGCCGAAGCCGCGGAAGGCCGTGTTGCTCTGCGTGTCGGTGCGCGCCGAGTAGCCGTGCATCACGACCTCGGGCAGCCAGTAGGCGTTGTCGAAGTGACACAGCGCGCGGGTCATCACCGGCGCCGACAGATCGGCGCAATGACCCGCGTTGGAGATCATGTCGATCTCGACGGCGACGATGCGACCGTCGTCGTCGAAACCGACCTCGTAGCCGAAGTCGAAACCGTGCCGGCGTCCGGTCACGAGGAAGTCGTCGTCGCGGTCGAGCCTGAGTTTGACCGGTCGTCCGGTGACCCGCGCACCCACCGCAGCGATGCAGGCGAACGGCGCCGACTGCGACTCCTTGCCACCGAAGGCGCCGCCCATGCGCCGGCATTCCACCTGCACGTCGTGCGACGCCACGCCGAGCGCATGCGCGACCGCGTGCTGCATCTCGGTCGGATGCTGCGTCGAGCACAGCACGCGCATACCACCGCGCTCCTGCGGGATCGCGTACGAGATCTGGCCTTCGAGATAGAACTGTTCCTGGCCGCCGATCGCCAGCGTG
>JBBRRW010000086.1:0-13246 GCA_038245975.1 Burkholderiales bacterium | reverse complement strand
GTAGGCCTTCGCCTCGCCTCCGAACAGCTTCGACAACACCGTCGTGATCGCCGCCGTCAGCGTCGTCTTGCCATGATCCACGTGACCGATCGTCCCCACGTTCACGTGCGGCTTGGTCCGCTCAAATTTGCCTTTTGCCATTTCGATTCGCTCTAATTAGTTGAAGACACTGGATCCCCGCCCCGGCTTACCCCAACCGGGGCAGGCTCTTCGCGGGGACGACGCTTTGCGTCGATTAGGTCCCGGCCTGCGCCGGGATGACATCCCACGGCCGCACAGCGCCGCTTATTTACCCTTCTGGCTGATGACCGCTTCGGCGACCGCCTTCGGCGCCTCGGCGTAATGCTTGAATTCCATCGTGTAGGTCGCACGGCCCTGGGTCAGCGAACGCAGCGTGGTCGAGTAGCCGAACATCTCGGCCAGCGGGACTTCGGCGCGCACCGTCTTGCCACCGCCGCCCGCGATGTCGTCCATGCCCTGGATCATCCCGCGGCGCGACGACAGGTCGCCCATCACGTCGCCCATCTTCTCTTCGGGCGTTTCGACCTCGACGGCCATCATCGGCTCGAGCAGCACGGGGCTGGCCTTGCGGCAACCGTCCTTGAACGCCATCGACGCGGCCATCTTGAACGCGTTCTCGTTCGAGTCCACGTCGTGGTACGAGCCGAAGAACAGCGTGACCTTGACGTCGACCACCGGATACCCGGCCATCACGCCGCTGGTCAGCGTCTCGACGACACCCTTCTCGACCGCGGGGATGTACTCGCGCGGCACCGTACCGCCCTTGATGGCGTCGACGAACTCGAAGCCCTTGCCCGGCGGCTGCGGTTCGATCTTGAGCACGACGTGGCCATATTGCCCGCGACCGCCCGACTGCTTGACGAACTTGCCTTCGATCTCTTCGCAGACCTTGCGGATGGTCTCGCGATAAGCGACCTGCGGCTTGCCGACCGTGGCTTCGACGCCGAACTCGCGACGCATGCGGTCCACCAGGATTTCCAGGTGCAACTCACCCATGCCGGAGATGATCGTCTGGCCGGACTCCTGGTCGGTCTTGACGCGGAACGACGGGTCTTCCTGCGCGAGACGATTGAGCGCGATGCCCATCTTTTCCTGGTCGACCTTGGTCTTCGGCTCGACCGCCTGCGAGATCACCGGCTCCGGGAAGATCATCCGCTCGAGCGTGATCAGCGCGTTCGGATCGCACAGCGTGTCGCCCGTGGTCGCGTCGCGCAGTCCGACCGCCGCGGCGATGTCGCCGGCGCGGACTTCCTTGATCTCGTCGCGCTGGTTCGCATGCATCTGCAGCAGGCGACCGATGCGTTCCTTCTTGCCCTTGATCGGGTTGTAGATCGTGTCGCCGGAGTTGATGACACCCGAATAGACGCGAAAGAAGATCAGCTGGCCGACGAACGGGTCAGTCATGATCTTGAACGCGAGCGCCGAGAACTTCTCGCTGTCGTCGGCCCTGCGCGTCGTCGGTTCGTCGTCGTCGTCGAGTCCCTTGACCGGCGGAATGTCGGTGGGCGCCGGCATGTAGTCGAGCACCGCGTCGAGCATCGCCTGGACACCCTTGTTCTTGAATGCCGAACCGCAGAACATCGGCTGGATCTCGCCGGCGATCGTGCGCGTGCGGATGCCCAGCTTGATCTCGTCCTCGGTGAGCGGCGTGCCCTCGAGGTACTTGTTCATGAAGTCTTCGTTGGCCTCGGCCGCGACCTCGACCATCTTCTCGCGCCATGTGTCGGCGAGTTCCTTGAGTTCGGCCGGGATCTCGGCGTACTCGAACTTCATGCCCTGCGACGCGTCGTCCCACTTGATCGCCTTCATCTTCACGAGGTCGACGACGCCGGTGAAGCTGTCTTCGGCGCCGACCGGGATCTGCATCACGACCGGGTTGGCCTTCAAACGCGTCTTCATCTGGTCGTACACGCGGAAGAAATCCGCACCGACGCGGTCCATCTTGTTGACGAACGCGAGGCGGGGCACCTTGTACTTGTTGGCCTGGCGCCAGACGGTTTCCGACTGGGGCTGCACACCGCCGACCGAGTCGTAGACCATGCACGCGCCGTCGAGCACGCGCATCGAGCGCTCGACCTCGATCGTGAAGTCGACGTGGCCCGGGGTGTCGATGATGTTGATGCGGTGTTCCGGATACAGGCCGTTCATGCCCTTCCAGAAACACGTGGTGGCAGCCGACGTGATCGTGATGCCGCGCTCCTGCTCCTGCTCCATCCAGTCCATCGTCGCGGCGCCGTCGTGCACCTCGCCGATCTTGTGATTGACGCCCGTGTAGAAAAGAATGCGCTCGGTGGTCGTCGTCTTGCCGGCGTCGATGTGCGCGGAAATGCCGATGTTGCGATACCGCTCGATGGGAGTCTTGCGTGCCATAAGAAGCCTGTAACGTCCAGAAAAACCCGGCGGCGCTAACGCGCCGCCGTGGGTGTGTCTTCGACTAACCTTCCAAAGCCTCGGGCCCGCCGAAGCCGAGACTGTTAGAACCGGAAATGCGAGAAGGCCTTGTTGGCTTCGGCCATGCGGTGCACTTCGTCGCGCTTCTTCATCGCACCGCCACGGCCTTCGGCCGCGTCCATCAGCTCGCCGGCGAGGCGGAGCGCCATCGACTTCTCGCTGCGCTTGACGGCCGCTTCGCGCAACCAGCGCATCGCGAGCGCCATGCGGCGGACGGGACGGACTTCGACGGGGACCTGGTAGTTGGCGCCACCGACGCGACGGCTCTTGACCTCGACCATCGGACGCACGTTGGACAGGGCCAGCGTGAACACTTCGAGGGGATCCTTGCCGCCCTTGGCGGTGATCGTGTCGAACGCACCGTAGATGATCCGCTCGGCAACGGCCTTCTTGCCGGCCAGCATGATCACGTTGGAAAACTTGGTGACATCGACGCTACCGAACTTCGGGTCGGGCAGGATCTCGCGCTTGGGGACTTCACGACGACGTGGCATGACTTTCCTTTTTCAGTTGAAGCCCGGGAACGAACCCGGCACTTCGCGGCTACCCGACGGTGTTACACGGGGCAGCCACTTACTTGTGAACGACGCGACGGGTGGCCGCGTCGGGGACGACATCGGCAGCGAGCGCTGCCGACACCGATGATGACCTGGCGGCGAGTTACTTGGCCGCTTTGGGACGTTTCGCGCCGTACTTGGAGCGCGACTGCTTACGATCCTTGACGCCCTGCGTGTCCAGCGAACCGCGAACCATGTGGTAGCGCACGCCCGGCAAGTCCTTGACGCGACCGCCGCGGATCAGCACGACCGAGTGTTCCTGCAGGTTGTGGCCTTCGCCGCCGATGTACGAGATGACCTCGAAGCCGTTGGTCAGGCGCACCTTGGCGACCTTGCGCAGCGCCGAGTTCGGCTTCTTCGGCGTCGTCGTGTAGACCCGCGTGCAGACACCGCGACGTTGCGGGCAGTCCTGCAGGGCAGGGCTCTTGCTCTTGATCGTCGCGGAAACGCGCGGCTTGCGGACGAGCTGATTGATAGTTGGCATCGCGGATGGCGCTTTTAAATGAACCGCTAACTGGATCTGAACCGGAAGTCCGCGCTGCGCGGGAAAGCGTTGCGCGAGGACTGCTTTTGTCTTGGAAAGGTCGCACCACAAACGTTCGGTGCGAGCACGTTGCGCGGTGAATCAAGAGGAATGATTCGGTGCAACGATCCAAAGAACGTCTGACCCGGGCGAGTCAAGACGCGGGATTATGCCGACGGGTCGAGGGCATGTCAACCGCGGGCTTGCCCACTGTGCCCTGCACGGCCCTCAGCGACCGAGGCGCGCCCGCAAGCCGTGGCTGAGCGCGTCGACCGCCAGCACGATCGCGATCATCGCGACGATGATCGACGCTGCCTGCCGCATCTGGAACAGGCTGAGCGAGAAATACAGCATCTGGCCTAGCCCGCCCGCGCCGACGACGCCCAGCACCGTCGCCGCGCGGATGTTGTTTTCCCAGCGATACAGCGCGTAGCTCAGGAACTGCGGGATCGCCTGTGGCAGCCGCGCGTAGAAGAAGATCGCGCCCGGCGACGCGCCGTTGTCGCGCAGCGCATCGGCCGGGCCCGGCGGCAGGTTCTCCAGCGTGTCGGCGAACAGCCGGCCGAGCACGCCGGTGGTGTGCAGCGCCAGCGCCAGCGTGCCGGCGAAGGGCCCGAGGCCGACCGCGATCACGAGGATCGCGGCCCACACCAGTTCGGGCACCGCGCGCAGGAAGTTGAGGATCAGCCGCGCGATCGCGTGGCCCGGGGTGTTGCGACGGCTCGCGGGCAGCGCGATCAGCACGCCCGTCAGCGTCGCGATCAGCGTGCCGATCAGCGACATCGCGATCGTCTCGAGGGCGCCGGTGCCGATCCGCTCGAGCAGCCGCGGCGCGACGTCGGGCGGCACGAAGCCGCGCACGAAGCGTCCCATGTCGGCGAGCGCATCGAGGCTTAACAGGTCGCCCAACGACAGCCGCAGCGACACGAAGCTCGCGACCACGAGGGCCAGCAGCGCCGCGGCGAACCACCCGCCCGATAGCCCGCCCCGGGCGGTCGCCGACGCGCGCCTCTTCGATCGTGGACCGCCGGCCTCGAGCCGTCGCCGCACGAACGCCGACACGAGATCGGCCAAGAACACCAGCGCCATGAATGCCAGCAGCAGCGTCGCGACCTCGTTGCCGGCCATCATCTTCATCGCGGTATCGGTGGCCTGCCCGAGGCCGCCGGCGCCGACGAAGCCCATCACGACCGACGCGCGGACCGCGCATTCCCAGCGATAGATCAGGTACGACGACAGCTCGGCGAGACACTGCGGCAGCGTCCCGTAGACGAAAGCGCTCAGCCGCCCGGCACCGTTGGCCAGCAGCGCGCTGGCGGCCTGTCCGTCATTGGATTCGACGATGTCGCAGAACACCTTGGCCAGCATCGCGCCGTACGCGATGCCGATCGCCAGCACGCCCGCCGCCGGCCCGAGGCCGAAGACGCGCACGAACAGCAGCGCCAGCACCAGTTCCGGGACGCTGCGGACGGAGACCAGCAGCGCGCGCAACCCGGCCCGCGCGGCCCGGGGCAGCACCCCCATGCGGTCCCGGCCGATCGACGAGACCGACAGCTGGCGCGTGGCCATCAGCGCGAGCGGGATCGCGAACAGCAGCGCGATGGTGAGGCCCGCCGTGGCGATCGCGACGGTCACCCACGCCGCATGCAGCGTCTCCCACAGGAACTCGGGTGCGAGAAGCGGCGGAAAGAAGCCGGCGACGAACTGCCGCAGCGCGCCCAGGCTGCTGGGATCGACCAGCACCCATGGCCTGAACTGTGCGACCACGAGCAGCGGCGCGACGACGGCCACGAAGATCGCCAGCGCCAGCAGCCGGACCGGCGCGGCCGGGTCCGGGATGCGCAAGGCGTCAGAGGCGCGAGCCATCGGCGATCTCGAGGGCCTGCGCATCGTCGACCGGAACGGGGTCCGGGCCGTTGACGGGCACCGCGTTGGCATACAGCGCCGCGAGCATCGCCCGGTCGACGGCCTCGCGCGGCAGGTCGAACACCACGCGGCCTTCGCGCAGCCCGATCAGGCGCGGGAAGCGGGCATGGGCGACCTCGACCTGGTGCAGGCTGCAGACCAGCGTCGCGCCCCGGGCGCGCGCGACGTCCTGGAGCACCTCGATGGCCTGGTCGGCGAGCGCCGGATCGAGCGCCGACAGCGGTTCGTCGACCAGCAGCACGTCGACGTCGGCGACCAGCAGCCGCGCCAGCGCGACCCGCTGCCGCTCGCCACCGGACAGGCGGTCCACGCGGTCGAACAGCTTGTCCTCGAGAGAGAAGCGGCGCAGCGCGTCGCGCGCGGCGACCGGGTCGGCGGGGCGGACCAGCGACCCGACCGCGGTGGCCAACCCCCAGCGCGGGACGCGCCCGGCAAGGACCGCATCGACCACGCGCTGGCGTGGCGGCAACGGTGGCAATTGCGGCGCGAGGAAGAGGCGCCGTCGCAGCCGGTGGCGCACGGTACTGGGCAGCGACCACGGCCGCTCGCCGAAGACTTCGAGCAATCCCTCGTGCGGCTCGCGGGCCATCGCCAGCGCGGCCAGCATCGTGCTCTTGCCGGCGCCGCTCGCGCCGATCACGGCGATCTGTTCGCCGCGGCGGATCTCGAGGGAGAAATCCTTCAGCACGCAGGGCGAGTCCATCGCGCTGCCCACATGCCGCACGCACAGCCCGCTCGCGCGGAAGTCGAGCGGCGGGCCCGCGTCGCCGTTGGCCGGGTGCCCGCCGGCCGTCACTGGATCAGGCCCGCGCTCCTGGCTGCGGCCTCGATGCCGTCGTAGTTCTCCTTCTTCGTCGGCACGAAGCGCGTCGCGCGCTGCAGGTCGAGGATCTCTTTCTGCTTTGGATCGGCCGGATCGAGGTCGAGGAAGGCGGCACGGATCTTGGCGATCACCGCCGGGTCGAGGTCGGAGCGCACCGTCCAGTTGTAGTCGTGGAACGGCGCCGTGATGAAGAAGACCTTGACCTGCTGGGTGTCGACCTTCTTCTCGTCGACGAACTTCTGCCAGACCAAGATGTTGAGCGCTCCGGCCTGCACCTTGCCGCCGGCCACCGCCGCGATGGTCGCGTCGTGGGTGCCCGAGAACGCGACCTGCTTGAAGTCGCGGTCCGGATCGATCTTCGCGTCGAGCAGCGCGGCCCGCGGCATCAGGTGGCCCGAGGTCGACGACGGCGAACCGAACGAGACCGTCTTGCCCTTCAGGTCCTGCAGCGTGTGGATGCCCGAGTCGGCGCGCGTGATGAACACGGACCTGAACTGTTCGTCTTCCAGGCGCTGGACCAGCGGCGTGACCTGCCCGTTGGAGCGGATGCGTGCCTGCACGAACGTGAAGCCGCCGTACCAGACCATGTCGAGCTTCTTGCCGGCCAGCCCTTCGACGGTCGCCGCGTAGTCGGTCACCGGCACGAAGTCGATCTTCATGCCGAGCTTCTGCGCGAGATATTCACCGAGCGGCTTGAACTTGCGCTGCAACTCGGTTGGCGCTTCGTCCGGGATGGCCGACACGCGCAGGACGGCCTGCGCCGACGCGGCGAGCGGCGTCGCGAGCAGCAGGACGGTCGAGAGTAGTGGTAGGAGTCGCCGAAGCATCATGAAGAGGGTTCGTTGAGAGAGAGGGAAAGGACCGCGACTACGCGACCGCGATGCGCGGCGCGCCCGCGACCATGCGGCCGATCACCGCGGCGCGGTCGAAGCCGTCGGCACGGAACAGCGCGAGGACCTCGTCGACGCAGTCGGGCGCACACGAGACCAGCAGGCCGCCGCTGGTCTGCGGATCGGTCAGCAGCATCTGCTGCGCGAGCGAGACCGAGCCGGCCAGGTCGACGTCGCCGCCGTACGCGTCCCAGTTGCGGCCCGACGCGCCGGTCACGACGCCTTCGCTCGCGAAGCGTTCGACGTCGGCCAGCAGCGGGATCGCCGGCATGTCGAGCGTGGCGCCGAGCTTCGCGCCGCGGCACAGTTCGAGCAGGTGGCCGAGCAGTCCGAAGCCGGTGACATCGGTCAGCGCATGGACGCCGCCGAGATCCGACAGCACGCGGCCGGTGACGTTGAGGCGCGTGGTCGCGTCGATCAGCTCGCGATACGCGGCCGGCGCGATGCAGTCCTTCTTGATGGCCGCCGACAGCACGCCCACGCCGATCGGCTTGCCGAGGATCAGCACGTCGCCGTCCTTCGCGCCGCTGTTCTTCTTGACCTTGTCCGGGTGGACCAGGCCGAGCACGACCAGCCCGTAGATCGGCTCGACCGAGTCGATGGTGTGGCCGCCCGCGATCGGGATGCCGGCGGCCGCGCAGATCGACTCACCGCCGCGGATCACCTGGCCGATGACGTCCAGCGGCAACTGCGCGATCGGCATGGCCACCAGCGCCAGCGCCATGATCGGCGTGCCGCCCATCGCGTACACGTCGGAGATCGCGTTGGTGGCCGCGATGCGGCCGAAATCGAACGGGTCGTCGACGATCGGCATGAAGAAGTCGGTCGTCGCGATCAAGGCCTGCGTGTCATTGAGGCGATAGACCGCCGCGTCGTCGCTGGTCTCGATGCCGACCATCAGCGCCGGCGGGACCGGGAAGCCGGAAGAACTTTTGAGGATCTCGGACAGCACGCCGGGCGCGATCTTGCAGCCGCAGCCGCCGCCGTGCGAGAACGATGTGAGCTTGATCGGCAGATCGACGGGAGCATTCATGGGGTGTGCGGGGCCGGGGCGGTCGTCGACGGGACGGCGTGTGCGGCAGAAAGAGAGGAATCGACGAGTGTAATCAAACGATCCCGTTCGCGCTCGGGGCGAAACAGCGGCGCGCGCTCGGCGCACTGGCGCTTGAGCAGCAGCAGGAAGTCGGGATCGCGCCGCGCGCGCTCGATCAGCGCGGCCAGCGCGCCGTCGTCGCCGACCGGGAAGGTGCCGGCGTAGTGACGGCCGAGCAGTCCCAGGTTGCCCGGGATCGCGCTGGCGAAGACCGGGACCCCCGACGTGATCGCCTCGATCAGCACGTGCGCGCCGCCCTCCATCACGCTGCTGATCACCAGCGCCCGGGCCCGGCGGATCTGCTGCCGCGCCAGCGCGTGCGACAGCTCGCCCAGCCAGCGGAAGCGCTCGTTACGCGCGGCCAGCGCGCGCGCCTCGGCGTCGTAGCGCGCGTCGAGCGCACCGCCGACCTGGATCAGACGGATCGAGCGGTCGCGCCGCGAGACGCGCTCGAACGCGCGCCACGTCGTCTCCGGGTCCTTCTCGTCGCGCAGGTAGGCGACCATCACGAGGTCGAACCAGCGGCGGTCCGGCGAGCGCGGCGCGAGCGTGGGCGCCGATTGCACGATCACTTCGGCCTTGCCGCGAACGGCGACCGGCAGGCGCGCGACGCCTTCGGGCTCGAGCAGCACCAGCTTCGTCGCCAGTGCCAGCGAGCGCATCGCCGACGCGTCCGTGGCGATGTCCCGGTACACGTCGGTCCCGGTCAGGACCAGGATCGCGGGACGGCCGGGATACGCGGCGACGAACGCCTCCAGCGACGCCGCGGAGCGACGCGCGTGCAGCGCGATCAGCAGGTCGGGCGCCGCGACGTCCGGCTCGGCATGCCACTCGGCGGCGATAGTCACCGCATGGCGACGCGACAGCATGCGATGCCAGCGATGCGCGGTGCGCCAGTTGCCGTTGTTCGCCTGGGCGAGCGCGGGACTGATAATGAGCAATCTTGTTTTCGAGGACGGCATTGGAGCGGACGCAGACGATGGGTGAGGAAAGCACGGGGAAGGAAGCCCGCAGGCTGGGCGTCGGGGCCCTCGATGCAGGCCTGGTCGACGCGCATCGCAGGACAGCCGCGATTCTCGCCGATCTCGACGGCTGCCGAAGCGCGATCGCGAGCGGCTGGGACGTGCCGCTGCGCCCGACCATCAATCCACCGCTGTGGGAACTGGGGCATCTCGCGTGGTTCGCCGAATGGTGGACGCTGCGCGATGCGCAGCCGGTCGCACGCGACGATCCGACTTCGCCGTGGCTCGCGCAGCGGCCGTCGCTGCTGGCCGATGCCGATCGCTGGTTCGACTCCGCACGGGTCGCTCACGACACGCGCTGGACGCTCGACCTGCCGGCGCGCAACGGCGTCGAGCGCTATGTGACCGACGTGCTCGACCGCGTGCGCGAGCGACTGGCGCGCGCACCCGACGACGACGATGCGCTGTATCCGTATCGCCTCGCGCTGTTCCACGAGGACATGCACGGCGAGGCGCTGACCTATCTGCGCCAGACGCTCGACTATCCGCCGCCATCGACGATCGCCGCGACGCTGCCGCTCGTCACCGACGCCGGCCCGCTGCCCATCGCCGGCGGACCGCACACCAGCGGCACGACGACCATCGGCGGCTTCACGTTCGACAACGAGCGCGGCATCGCGACGGCGATCCTCGAGCCGTTCACGATCGATCGGACCTGCGTGTCCAACCGCGACTATCTCGCGTTCGTCGAGGCGGACGGCTACCGCGACCCGCGCCTGTGGCCCGGCAACGCGGGTCGATGGTGGTCGACGCACGCCGGCCCGCAGCCGGCACGCTGGCGACGCGACGTCGACGGCCGCTGGCAGCAGCGCTGGTTCGGGACCTGGCAGGCGTTGCCGCTCGACGCACCGGTCTGCCACGTCACTGCCTTCGAGGCCGAGGCCTGGTGCCGTTGGTCGGGACGTCGCCTGCCGCGCGAGGCGGAGTGGGAATCGGTCGCGAGTGGGTCGGAGCCGGACGACCGGTTCCGCTGGGGCGACGCGGTGTGGGAATGGACCGCCGATCCCTTCGAGCCGTATCCGGGCTTCGTGCCCGACCGCTATCGCGAATATTCGGCGCCGTGGTTCGGCTCGCATCGCGCGGTGCGCGGCGCATCGTTCGCCACGCACCCGCGGATGCGCCACGCCCGCTATCGCAACTTCTACACACCCGACCGCAGCGACCTGTTCGTCGGCTTTCGCAGCTGCAGCGTCTGACCCCATGACCTCGACCCCCATCGACCTGCGCGCCATCGCCCGCCAGACGATCGCGCACTACGACGACCACGCCGACGACTTCGAGGAAGGCACGCGCGACCACGACGTGAGCCAGAATATCGCGGCGCTGCTGCGGCACCTCCGGATCGTTGCGCCCGCAACCCTCCTCGACTTCGGCTGCGGCCCGGGCCGCGACCTCAAGACCTTCGCGACGCTCGGTCACGTCGCGATCGGGCTCGACGGCTCGGCGGCCTTCGTGCGCATGGCACGCGCGGCGACCGGCGCGACCGTCTGGCACCAGGACTTCTTCGCGCTCGACCTGCCGCCCGCGCACTTCGACGGCGTGTTCGCGAACGCCACGCTGCAACACGTCCCGCGCGCCGCCCTGCCCGCGGTGCTGGCGCACCTGCACGCCACGCTGCGACCGGGCGGCGTGCTGTTCGCGTCGATCCCGCGCGGCGACAACGAGGAGGGCTGGAACGGCGAACGCTACTCGGCCTTTCACGACTTCGACGCGTGGCGCCGCTTCATGACGGTCGCGGGCTTCGTCGAGCTCGAGCACTACTTCCGTCCCACGGGCGCGCCACCTGCCGAGCAACGCTGGCTCGCGAGCGTGTGGCGGAAGGACGTCGTCCCCGCGACCCGATAGCGCCGCCACTCCCGAATCGCGCATCGGTGGGTGATCCGTAGGTTGTGGCTTCCTAAGCTCCACGAACGCGGCGAGGCGCCTGCCTCCGACCGCGGTCCACGACAGAGGGAGCCACGATGGCCACGACGCGCAAGGATTCCATTCGCTTCACCGACAAGATCGCGCAGACCGCGCCGCTGTCGAACACCGCACTGGTGGTCAGCGGCCGCAAGCAGGACACGGGCGAGATCCATCTCGACATCCCCGACGACGCCATCGCCGACGTGATCCGCCAGAAGTCGCTGGCGATCACGCATATCTACAAGACGCTCGACGCGATCAACGTCGACCTCAAGAGCTACTTCCCGAAGGTGGTCCCGGCTCTGCCGTCGCAACTGACCGGCATCGTGCTGAACCCCGACGGGTCGCCGGCCGCGGGCCTGAGCGTCGAGGCGCAGGCACCAAAATACACGGCCGACGAGATCAAGGCCAACCCGCTGCTGAGCACGGTGCAGTGGCCCGCGCCGCACGACATCACCGACGGCCGCGGCGGCTTCCGCCTGCAACTGCCGGGCGTGCCGGTGCCGGCCGACGGGCTGGTACTGAAGCTGCGCGGCGCCCAGGACAGCGACCTCGCGATCATCAAGCGCGTGCTGCTGGTGGACGGCGACGCGGGCACGCAGATCCTGACGCGGCCGCTCGCGCCGCTCACGACCAGCGTGGTCTCGCAGCTCAAGGGCATCCAGTCGGACATCCTGGCCAACAGCGCGAAGGACGTCGACACCAAGCCCGACCAGTTCGCGACGCCGGCGCCGCAGCTCACGCTCGGACAGGGCGACTGCGCCCGCGTGTTCCGCTCGAACAGCGGTGTCATCGACCGCTTCCGCTACTCGACCCTGATCCGCCTGGTCGAGCCGCAGATGAACCAGTGGCAGCCGCAGTTCCGCATCCCGGTGCGCGAAGGCAACCAGGCGCTGTACATGCCGTTCAACATCCCGGCGGCCAGCGACTCGTTCTGGACGTCGACCGGCGCGCAGAACGCGATCGGCCAGTTGCAGGGCCTGGGCAAGCTGGTCCTCGTCAACCGCACCGCGATCGACCGGCCGATCGACATCTCGGCCTTCCACGACCAGGTCGAGCAGCACCCGGTGTTCCTGCCGAAAGCGTCCACGCTCGGCCTCGGCTACGTGCTGCACATGCAGCAGGTGTGGATCCCGGCCGGCATGTCGCTCGGCGACCTGGTCTATTCGCTGCCGCTCGCACCGGGCGAACAGCAGCGCATCGCGATCGAGGAACGCAGCCAGACCGCGAGCGAGCGCGACATCGAGTCGTTTTCGGCGGACGAGTTGCAGACCTTTCGCGAGACGCAGGACTCGTCGGCCCTCGCGGTGTTCCGCTCGGCCTTCGACGAGGCGGCGTCGGGCGGCAGCCACATGGACTCGACCAGCAACACCAAGAGCGGGGGCGCGACCGCGTCGACCGGCATCGTCGGTGCGATCTTCGGCGGCGGTGGCGTGTCGGCCGGCTACTCGGATTCGTCGTCGTCGGGCAACACCAACAGCTGGCAGAACGTCAGCCGCGACTTCGCGTCGTCGTCCGCGCAGGACATGCATTCGGCGCTCGGCCGCGTGGCCGCAGGCAGCCGCCGGTCCAACTCGACCAGCATCCGCGTCGCGAGCTCCAGCGAGCGCGTGCAGGTCACTACGCGCGTGGTGACCAACCACAACAAGAACCATGCGCTGACGATGCAGTGGTGGGAGGTGCTGCGCCACTTCAGCGTCACGTCCGAGGTCGACGATGTACAGCTCGTGTGCTTCGTGCCGCTCGAACTCGTACAGTTCCTGCCCGAAGGCCAGCCGACGACGCTGGTGGGCACGCCGTCGCGCGGCGCGCTGCTATCGCGCTACGCGATGGTGCTGCGCTACTACGACGTGCTGGCGCCGTTCTTCCGCTTCAACGCCGAGTACGCGTACGGCATGCGCCAGCTCAAGGCCTTCGCGGCCAACCCCGAGGCGCAGCCGCAGACGTCGAGCCTGAACGCCGACGTCATCGAGGTCTCGCTGAAGGGCACGTTCATGCGCTTCGAGGAAGTGTTCGTGACCGTCGTCGGCAAGAG
>JBBRRW010000085.1:0-13253 GCA_038245975.1 Burkholderiales bacterium | reverse complement strand
GAGCTCCAGCCCGAAACGCGCGGACTCGGCCAGTCGGGTGCTCTCGTCCTGCGATCGATAGGTGCCCCGCGACGTGACCACCATCGACGTCGCGGCGAGCACGACCAGCGCGCCCAGCACGAGCGCGATCATCAGCTCGGTCAGCGTGACGCCGCGCTGGCGGGCACTGCGCGATCGGAGGAGGGTCGGCATGGTCAGTAGGGCTGGATGGTCACGACCATGTAGCGGGTCGTGACGCTCTGGGGCGCCGAGCCGGTGGTGACCGCCGCGTCGCGTGCGTTGTTGTTCTTTTCGTCCCACCTGAGCTTGACCACCAGCGGCGACGTGGCGGCGTTGTCGCAGGCCGGGTAGAAGCTGTCGGCGAGCTTCGTGGCATCGCGGCAGATCACCGCGGCGCCGTTCGGCAGACCGTTGATGAGTCTCTGGCGCCACTCGTAGTAGTCGTTGGTGGCCATCTCGAGCGCGCTGCAGCCGGCGACCCAGCAGGCGGCGACGCCGGCGGTGGGCGGAGTGCCCTTGAAGACGGCCTCGGTATCGACCGCCAGCGTGATCGGGGGCGTGGTGGTGTACACCGGCCGATTGGCCCGCATCACGTCGCTGATCTCGTACGCCAGCGCGGACGCCTGCGACCGCAGGCCCGACTGCTTGCTGTCGCGGATCGCCGTCAGCGTCATCGCCGCCGCGCCGAGGACGCCGAGGACGAGGACGATCAGTGCGACCATCACCTCGATGAGCGTGAACCCCGCGTCGCGGTGCTGTGCGCGCGCGACGCGGGGCCGGCGGGCGTTCGCGGGACGACGGATGCGGGGGTGCAGGGGCGTTTTCACACCGACATTCTCGCGGGGCCGACGGGGTTCTGGCGTGCCAAGCATCGGCAGCCAACCGCCATTCATCGCCGCGGGATGGGCTTCCTGCCCGGGCGCCGTGGGCCTCCCGAAGGCTTCAGGCCTTGCGCGGCGTGCGCGAACGGGTCTTGGCACCGACCTCGCGGATGACGTCGGCGAACTCGTCGATGTCCTCGAAGCTGCGATAGACCGACGCGAAGCGGATGTAGGCGATCTTGTCGATCTTCTTCAGCTCGCGCATCACGAGCTCGCCGATGCGGTCGCTCGGCACTTCCTTGTCGCCGGACGACATCAGCTTGTCCTCGATGCGCTCGATGGCCGCGTCGATGGTCTCGGCGCTGACCGGGCGCTTGCGCAGCGCCAGGTGCAGGCTGAACGACAGCTTGCCGCGATCGAACTCCGCCCGGCTGCCGTTCTTCTTGACCACCACCGGCAACGCGATCTCCGGCCGCTCGTAGGTCGTGAAGCGGCGGTCGCACGACTCGCAGCGGCGGCGACGACGGATGGAATCGCCGTCTTCGGAGATGCGTGTGTCGAGCACCTGGGTGTTCGCGTTCGCGCAGTAGGGACAATGCATGGGCGGGCGGATGGACCGGTTGGACGAACGTCAGGACATCTCGCGCAGATCGATGGTCGCGAGGTGATCGGCGAACAGCCGGTCCTCGACCCGGTAACTGGCGCCGGGTTTGGCGAGGATACCGGCACGCTTCAAGCGTTCCAGCGCCGCTCTGGTCTTCGCGAGCGTGACCGGCGATCCGTGCAGCTTGCCGAGTTCTTCCATCGTGCCGCGGCCCATCGGGGGTCTGCCTCGTGCGATCAGCGCCAGCAACATCCGTTCGAACGGCTGCATCGCAGCGAGCAGCCCGCGCCAGCCCGCAACGTAACGATCGTCCACCAGCATCCGGCGAAGCCCGGCATCGACCTCCGTCGTGCCCTCGGCCGACAGCGACTTCACGAGGTCCTTCATCAACGCCGGCTTGTAGCCGATCCGCGCGAATGCGGCGCGCAGCGCATCCGCATCGAGCCGCTTGCCGCGATGGACCCGGCCGAAGTGCCCGGCCAGCAAGTCGAGGTATTCGTCGCCCAGCACCGGAAAATCCTGCAATTGCGCGAACTGGTACATCGGTCCGCCCGCAGCCGACATCATCGACGACAGGGCTTCCTGCGACGAGCCGGTGAATACGGCGGACACGATGCGCTTGCGTTTCTGCAGGACGGCCCGCAGCGTCGCCATGATCGCGTCGCCATTCGGCAGGTCGGCGAGCGCCTGGATTTCGTCGAGCATCAGCAGGACGTGCTTGCCGGTTGCGGCCGCGAGCCGCCCGACCAGTGCGTCCAGGCGCAACTCGGGCGGGAGCGGCAATGCGCGGCGGCGCGGTTCTTCGCCGAGCTCGACCGACGCGCCGAGCGCACCGAGCTTCTTCACCGGCGTCGCGGCGATCCGCCGCATCGACGTCGCGGGGACCAGCGCATCGTCGAGCGCTTCTTCGAGCGCATGGTTGATGCGCTTCGAGCGGCGCCTGTTTGTGGAGCCACACGTCCGCGTAGACGGGCACGAATCCGGCGCGGCGCGACTCATCGGCGAGGTCGGAGTCGAGAAAATAGGTCTTGCCGACCCGCCGCGGCGCGAACAGGGCGATCGGCCGGCCCGGCTGGGCCTCGAGGAACCGCAGATAGCTGCGCGCCAGCATCGGTCGGCGGACCTCGATATCGTCGAAAGTCTTCATGCGGCGGATTGTCGTTCATTGTTGTTTCAACAGCCATTGCTGCCGAGAACAACAACGAACCACAATCGCTCGCCCGGCATGTCCGGGCTCGGCGTTGCTTCGCTGCGAACGATCCGTCAGCCGTAGACCGGGAAGCGCGACGTGAGGGCCGTGACCCGGTCGCGCACGCCCGCGATGGCAGCCGCATCCTGCGGCGCGTCGAGCACGTCGGCGATCAGGTGACCGACCTGCTCGGCCTCGGCCACGCCGAAGCCGCGCGTGGTCATGGCCGGGCTGCCGAGGCGGATGCCGCTGGTGACGAACGGCTTCTCGGGATCGTTCGGGATGGCGTTCTTGTTGACCGTGAGATGCGCGTCGCCAAGGACCTTCTCGGCTTCCTTGCCGGTGATCTTCTTGGCGCGCAGGTCGACCAGCATCACGTGACTCTCGGTGCGTCCCGACACGATGCGCAGGCCGCGCGCAATCAGCGTCTTCGCGAGCGCGTCCGCATTCTTCACGACCTGCTGCTGATAGGTCTTGAATGCCGGGTCGGCGGCTTCCTTCAGCGCCACCGCCTTGCCGGCGATCACGTGCATCAGCGGGCCGCCCTGGATCCCGGGGAAGATGGCCGAATTGATGGCCTTGGCCAGCGGTTCCTTCATCAGGATGATGCCGCCGCGCGGGCCGCGCAGGCTCTTGTGGGTCGTCGTGGTCACTACGTCCGCATGCGGGACCGGGTTCGGGTACACGCCGGCCGCGACCAGTCCGGCGTAGTGCGCCATGTCGACCAATAAGTAGGCGCCGACGTCCTTCGCGATCCGGGCGAAGCGTTCGAAGTCCATCCGCAGGCTGTACGCCGAGGCGCCGGCGATGATCAGCTTCGGCCGATGCTCGTGGGCGAGACGCTCGACCTGTTCGTAGTCGATCGCTTCGTTCCGGTCGAGGCCGTAGCTGACCGGTTTGAACCACTTGCCGCTCATGTTGAGCGCCATGCCGTGCGTCAGGTGACCGCCTTCGGCAAGGCTCATCCCGAGGAAGGTGTCGCCCGGCTGCAGCAGCGCCAAGAACACGGCCTGGTTGGCCTGCGAACCGGAGTTGGGCTGCACGTTCGCGGCCTCGGCGCCGAACAGCGCCTTGGCGCGCTCGATGGCCAGCGTCTCGACGATGTCGACGTACTCGCAACCACCGTAGTAGCGCTTGCCGGGATAGCCCTCGGCGTACTTGTTGGTGAGCTGGCTGCCCTGCGCCTCCATCACGGCGGGGCTGGCGTAGTTCTCGGAAGCGATCAGCTCGATGTGATCTTCCTGGCGGCGGTTTTCCGCTTCGATCGCACGCCAGATCTCCGGGTCGACCTCGGCGATGCGGCGGTGATTGGTGAATCCGATGCTATCCATTTCGGCCATGATGCGTCCTCGCGCCGCGCCGAGGCGGCAGAGCCCTGTTCGATCGAAAACGTCGATTATGGCCGACCGGGAACCGGGCGGGGGCGGCGGCCGGGGTGCCGGCCTTCGTCTCAGCGCTGGACGGCCGCGTTGCGGCGACTGCGGCGCGCGACGGCGACCGCCGCGAACGGGGCGGTCGTTCCGGCGACGAACGCGTTCACGATGGCTGCGGCGCAACCGACGTCGGCGCACGGACCGAACAGCGTCCAGAGATCCGTGGCGAGTGGAAGCAACACGGATTGTCTCGCGGGCACGGCATAGGCGAGGTCGACCGCACCGCCTCCCGACCCCTCGGCGTAGACCACCGGCCCAATGACGTCGCCTTACGGTCCGCATGCGCCCGTCGCGTCGCCCGGCACTTCCGGATGCACGAAATGCCCATTGCCACCAGGACGCGCCCCAGGCGTCGATCGTGCGGCCGGTCCGGGCGAGGACGTGGGCCGACGAGAGGACGTCCGCGCGGGCCGCGGACGCGGCGACCGTCGGCATCGGCCAGAGCCAACGCGGTCGACGCGTCGGGAACTTTCGGCTCCGCGGCCGATTTTGAGACAATCGCGACCCTCTCTCCTCACGGGCTTCTCCATGATCGTCTTCGTCACCGGTGCAACGGCAGGCTTCGGCGCCGCCATCACCCGCAAGTTCGTCTCCGAAGGACACCAGGTGATCGCGGCCGGGCGCCGCACCGATCGACTGGAGGAACTGGCGACGGAACTGGGCGCGGCGGTCCTGCCGTTCACGCTGGACGTCACCGATCGTGCCGCCACCGAGTCGGTCGCCGCCCGCCTGCCGGCCGCCTTCGCGGCGGTGGACGTGCTGGTCAACAACGCCGGCCTCGCACTCGGACTGGAGCCGGCCCAGGCGGCCAATCTCGACGACTGGGAGACGATGATCGACACGAACGTCAAGGGGCTGACGCGGATGACGCGCAGCCTGCTGCCCGGCATGGTCGAGCGCGGACGCGGACACGTCGTCAACCTCGGCTCCGTCGCAGGCCAGTTCCCCTACCCCGGCGGCAACGTGTACGGCGCGACGAAGGCGTTCGTGGACCTGTTCAGCCTTAACCTGCGGGCCGATCTGCTGGGCACGCCGGTGCGCGTGACCAACGTCGAGCCGGGCCTGTGCGGCGGCACCGAATTCTCCAAAGTCCGCTTCAAGGGCGACGACGAGAAGGCCGCGAAGATCTACGACGGCACGCAGCCGCTGACCTCGGAAGACATCGCCGACACCATCTACTGGATCACGTCGCGCCCGCCGCACGTCAACATCAACAGCATCCAGATGATGCCGGTGTGCCAGGCGTTCGGACCGCTGGCGATCAAGCGGGGTTGAGCGGTCCGGCTGGCCCCAGGGAAAAACCGGGCACGCCGGAAGCGCAACTTAGCCCGTCGACGTGCGCAACACCGAACGTGACTTTTTTTGCGGATCCGGACCGCGAATCCCTAACAATTTGTGACGGTGTCCGGCATTATCGACGGCCCCCGCGATGGGGAGCAATCCACGGCAACTCTCGACCGGGCTCCGTATGTGCGGAATTGCCGGCTCGCTGGGACCCTCTCCGGCCGGCCCTTCTTCGATCCTCTCAAGCGTCCAGCGCATGGTCGCCGCGCTCGCCCATCGCGGTCCGGACGACGCAGGCGTCTGGGCCGACGCCGCGGCCGAGGTCTGTCTCGGCAACCGGCGCCTGGCGATCCGCGACGTCAGCGCGACCGGCCACCAGCCGATGCATTCCCCGAGCGGCCGCTACGTCGTCACGCTCAACGGCGAGATCTACAACCACCCGAAACTGATCGCGACGCTGGAGGCGCAGGGAAAGGCGCCGGCCTGGCGCGGGTCCTCCGACACCGAGGTCCTGACCGCCTGCCTCGACGCGTGGGGCATCGAGGCCGCCGTCGCCGCCTGCGTCGGCATGTTCGCCATCGCCGTGTGGGACCGGGAAGAGCGTCGCCTGACGCTGGTGCGCGATCGCATCGGCGAGAAGCCCCTCTATTTCGGCCGCTTCGGCGGCACCTGGATCTTCGGGTCCGAGCTGAAGGCGCTCGCGGCGCACGCGCAGTTCACCGGGGCCATCGCGCCGCAGTCGCTGGCAACTTACATGTCGCTCGGCTACGTGCCGGCGCCGGACAGCATCTTCGCCAACGTCCGCAAGGTCATGCCCGGCAGCCTCGTGACGCTGGAGGCCAGCGACGACCGTCCGGCCGAGCGCCCGTACTGGTCGATGGTGGCCGTGGCCAACCGACCGAAGCGCAGCTACGCGCGCGACAGCGACGCGATCGACGCGCTCGAGGCGCTGCTGGTCCGCTCGGTGTCGGAACAGATGATCGCCGACCGGCCGCTGGGCGCGCTGCTGTCCGGCGGCATCGACTCGTCGAGCATCGTCGCGCTGATGTGCGCGCAGCGGTCATCGACCATCAAGACGTTCAGCATCGGCTTCCAGCAGAGTTCGTTCAACGAAGCGAAGTTCGCGGCCCGCGTGGCCGCGCACTTCCGGACCGACCATACCGAGCTGTACGTCGACGCCGACGACGTCCGCAACACGATCCCGCTGCTGCCGCAGATCTACGACGAGCCGTTCGCCGACATTTCGCAGATCCCGACCTTCCTGGTCTCGCGGCTCGCCAGCAACGCGGTCACCGTCGCACTGACGGGCGACGGCGGCGACGAGTTGTTCGGTGGCTATCCACGCTACGCGATGGCCGCGCGGTTGTGGCCGGCCATGCAGCGCGTGCCGCAGCGCTGGCGTCCGTCGATCGGTCGTGCGCTGGCCAGCATGCCGACCGCGGTCGACCGGGCCTTCTCGTGGGCCTTTCCGCACGACGAGGTGTCGGGCGTGCGCGGGCTGCGGCCCGCGCAGAAGCTCGGGAAACTCGGGCGGGCGTTCCGCAGCGCCGACCTGGAGACGCTCTACTGGCAGCTTCTCGCGCCGTGGGCCGAGCCCGGATTGCTGAGTCAGCGAGGGGCGCACTCGCCCTTCCCGGCGCACCTCGACGGTCTGCACGCCACGTCGGTCGAGGAGAACTTCATGCTCCGCGACCTGCTCGGCTACCTGCCCGACGACATCCTCGCGAAGGTCGACCGCGCGGCGATGGCCGTCAGCCTCGAATCGCGCGCGCCGCTGCTCGATCACCGGATCATCGAGTTCGCGCTGCAGTTGCCGTACGAGATGAAGTTTCGGCGCGGCGTGAGCAAATGGCTGCTGCGACAGGTGCTCTACCGCCACATCCCGCAGCAGCTCGTCGATCGTCCGAAGATGGGCTTCGGCATCCCCATCGCGTCGTGGCTGCGCGGACCGCTGAAGCCGTGGGCGCACGACCTGATCGCGTCGAGCCACGGCGATGCCGCGCAGATGCTCGACCTGCGCGCGCTTCGACGCATGCTGGATCGCCATGCGTCGGGCATCGGCGACTGGCATCAACCGCTGTGGACCGCGCTGATGTTCCTCAACTGGGCGCAGGGATTCGAGCGCCAGGTGCAGGCGCACGCACAGGCGAGGTCGCAGAGTCCGGTCGGCGGCGTCGAGCACCTGCCGGACGCCGTCTGGGCGTGACGGGCCGTCGCCCCACGCCGAAAATCGCCTACAGATCCTTCGGACCGAACGCACCCGGCAGCAGCGCGTCGATCGACCACGTGCGTTCGCCGGCCCCGTCGCAGCAGCTCGCGACGATCGCGTCCGGGCCGAACTCGTAGATCACCTGGCGGCAGGCGCCGCACGGCGACACCGGTGCGTCGGTCGGCGTGTGGATCGCGACCGCGACGATGTTCCGAACGCCGGCGAACACGGCCGCGAACACCGCATTGCGTTCGGCGCACGACGTCAGGCCGTACGACGCGTTCTCGATGTTGGCCGCGGTGAAGATGCGGCCGTCGTCGGCCAGCACGGCCGCGCCGACGTGGAAGCGGCTGTAAGGCGCATAGGCCTTCGCGCTGGCGCCACGCGCCGCGACGAGCAGGGCCGCGAAGCGCGACGGCTCCGCGTCGGACGTCGCTGGAGACGCTTCGGGCGGCAGGGGCAATGAGGGCTTCATCTATGATGCGGCGCGTCGCACGGCCGCCAGGACGGCAAGCGGGACGACCGGCCGGCAGGACCGCGTGGAGGATCAGGAAGGTGAATTATGGCGGACAAGAATGATGGCTGACTTCGCGCGCAGTCTCGGTGGCATCGTCGGTCTGCTCGTGATCGCGTGGCTGTTGTCGATGAACCGGCAGGCGATCCGCTCCCGCGTCGTGTTCGCCGCGCTCGCCGCGCAGGTCGCCATCGGCGCCCTCATCCTGTTCGTGCCGGTCGGCAAGACCATCCTCGCGGCCGTGGCCATCGGCGTGAATCATGTGCTCGAGTACGGCAACAAGGGCATCGAGTTCATGTTCGCGGGCCTCGTGTCGCCGAAGATGCTCGAGCTGTTCGGCGGCCTCGGCTTCGTCTTCGCGCTGCGCGTGCTGCCGGCGATCATCTTCGTCACGGCGCTGATCTCGGTGCTCTACTACCTCGGCGTGATGCGCTGGATCGTCAAGGCGCTCGGCACGCTGTTCCAGAAGCTCATCGGCGTCTCGAAGATCGAGTCGTTCTCGGCCGTCGCGACCATCTTCCTCGGTCAGAGCGAGATGCCCGCGGCCGTGAAGCCCTTCGTCCAGCAACTGCGCGGGCCGGAGCTGTTCGCGATCATGGCGAGCGGCATGGCCTCGGTCGCGGGCTCGGTACTCGCGGGCTATGCAGGCCTCGGCGTGCGGCTCGAATACCTGATCGCCGCATCGTTCATGGCGGTACCCGGCGGCCTGCTGTTCGCGAAGATCATCTGCCCGTCGACCGAGCCGTCGAACATCGCGTTCAACCATCTCGAGTTCGAGGAGGTCCGGCCGGCCAACGTGATTGACGCCGCCGCGGGCGGCGCCACGATCGGCCTGAAGATCGCTGTGAGCGTCGGCGCGATGGTGCTGGCCTTCGTCGGCCTGATCGCGCTGCTCAACGGCGTGGTTGGCGGCGTGATGGGTCTCTTCGGCCACCCGGAATGGAACCTCGAAGCGATGATGGGCGTGCTGTTCTCGCCGGTGGCCTGGATGATCGGCGTGCCGTGGGAATCGGCCGGCATCGCGGGCAACCTGCTCGGCCAGAAGCTGATCCTCAACGAGTTCGTCGCGTACATCGGCCTCGCGCCCTATCTCAAGGATGCGGCCGCGGTCACCGCCGCGGGCTTGCAGGTGCTCGATCCGAAGACGCTGGCGATCCTGTCGTTCGCGCTGTGCGGCTTCGCCAACTTCTCGTCGATCGCGATCCTCGCCGGAGGCTTCGGCGCGATCTATCCGCCGATGCGTTCGGAGGTCGCGCGCTACGGCCTGCGCGTCGTCGCGGCCGGCACGCTGTCGAACCTGATGAGCGCGACGATCGCCGGATTGTTCATCGGGTTGGGGTGAGTGCCCTGGTCGTTCCATATGGCCGCCCCTGCGAGCGCCGCGTGTACAGGGTCAATGCGGGCCACTGGTTTCATCACGGCTTCCTGTACGCCGGCGGGTATTCCATCGCCAGACCGACGTAGCGTTCGGTACGAGCACCGTAGCGCTGGCCGATGTCAGTGAGCGCATGGTCGAGCGCGTCGAGCGAAGGGCCTTCCATGGCCGGAAGCTCTCGAACCGTTCGCGCCGCGGACGGTTGATTCACCGACGCGGCGGGCGGCAGGAGGAGCAGCCCATGCGACGAGCGAACGGGCGCGTCGGAAACCGCCCGGATCGAGACAGCGCTGCGCAGCGTGCGGCCGTACGCATCCACGGTAAGCGCGAGGGCGATGTCATCGACGCCGTCCGCGACCGGGACGACGACATGCTCGGTGCCCTTCAGATAGCGATTGCCGACGTAGGCCAGCACGACGTCGCTATCAATACGGAACTGGTCACTGTCATGGCGGTCGTCCCAGCCGGTCGCGCCCAGACGGGCGGCGGTGAGTGCGGCCACCTCCGTTCCGCCGATGGCCTCTACCAGCGCCAGCGAGGTCGGGATCGCCGCCGACACGCCGGCGCTCGAGACGACGTTGCCGTCGGCTACGTAGCGCACGTTGCTCAGCCATCGGGTGCCGGGATGGTCCCTTTCTCGCTGCGCGCGCGTGGCCCAGTGGCCTGTGGCTCGCCGCCCTTCGAAGAGGCCCGCGTTGGCCACGACCAGGGCGCCATCGCAGATGCTGACCACCGTCGCGCCCTTCGCGGATTGCGAGCGTAGCCACGCGAGCAGTGCCGGATCGGCGATCTTGTCCTTGGTGACGGCAGGGACGACGACGTAATCCGCACCCAACGGGGTGTGTTCGTCGAAGGCGACGATGGTCTGTTGAGGCTGCACGCGTAGCGCCGGTCTCATCTGGAGTGCTCCCGGGCCGGTGGCCAGTGCCACGACGTCGGCCACGCCCGATTCGGCGAGGACGCCGTAAGGGATCATGAAATCGACGAGTTCCGTCCCGGAGTTTTCGCCGACGACAGCGACGATGGGGCGGATGCGCCCCGGACGTGGCGTCCAAGGCGCGATCCGCTTGCTGCCGGCGTCGATCGCGACGGCGATCCCTCGTGCGTCGACGGTTGCGTCGGTGGCGCGAGAAGCGGCGGGCAGCGATGCCAGCGCGAGCATGAGAAGACAGGACGCCGATAGCGGGCGAAAAGAGAAGATGGACATGGTCTGGTCGATCGGAGTGACGCTGAGCGCGCCGATGCGCAAGTCTCGCCAGTCAGTGGCATACGCAAAGGACAGTCACCCCTTGATTTCTGCCAAACTGCGGACCCGCCATGCTTCCCGCCTCAGTTTCCTCCCGACCGCTGTTGCCCGACCCCGCGCCCCATCGCGTCACGATCGTGGCGTTCGCGCCGGCGCAGTTGCTCGACGTGGCGGGTCCGCTCGAAGTGTTCGCGGGGGCCAACGACGTCGCTTCACGCGCCGGGCGCGCTCCCCCGTATGCGATCCAGGTCGCGGCGCCGGAGCCGGGCGCGCTGACGACGACCTCCGGGATTCCGATCGTCGCCACACGAGTGCCTGGTCCGCGTGCCCAGGCTCCCGACACGTTGCTGATCTCCGGGGGCCCCGGCGCGCGCGGCGCCGCAACGGACGCAGCGCTGATGCGTCGCCTCGCCGCGCTTTGCGAACGCAGCCCGCGCGTCGGCTCGATCTGCACGGGCGCATATCCGCTGGCGGCGACGGGTTTGCTCGATGGTCGCCGCGCGACCACGCACTGGGCGCACTTCGACGACTTCGCGATCCTGTTTCCGCGCGTGAAGATCGATCGCGACGCGCTGTTCGTCGCCGACGGCAAGTTCCACACGTCTGCCGGGATCTCCGCGGGCATCGACTCCGCGCTTGCGCTGGTCGAGGCCGATCTGGGACGCGGCGTCGCTCTGGAAGTGGCGCAGGCACTCGTCGTCTACTTGAAGCGTCCCGGCGGACAGTCGCAGTTCAGCGCGCAACTGGCGGCGGAAGCCTCTGCTGACGATCTCGACCGGTTTGCTGCGGTGATGCGCTGGATGGCGACGCACCTGAACAACGACTTGTCGGTCGAGGTGCTGGCCGAGCGCATGGCGATGAGCCCGCGCAACTTCGCGCGCCGCTTCGCCGAAGCCATCCGGATGCCGCCCGCCAGGTACGTGCAATCGCTTCGCATCGACGCCGCACGTCGGATGCTCACCGAAGGCGATCAGTCGATCGTGCGCATCGCCGAACGCTGCGGCTTCGCCTCCGCCGAGGCGATGCGCACAGCGTTCGAGAGAAACCTCCACGTGGCACCGTCTGAGTTTCGCCGGCGGTTTCGGAGTACGTCAGGCCGGAGCTGAGAACGGCGCGCGCGGCTCGACCGCGCGATCGATATTCGTCGGGATATCGCTGAGCAAACTTCGCAACAAGGACGCGAACGTATACGAAAAGGCCACGCTGGCTGCTCATCGACACACCACGCTGCTGACGCCCGCCCGAAGCGACAGACAATGGCGACCACCCACCACCGTCGGCTCGCCGCCAGCACATGCTCCCTCAGGAAATCATCCGCATCAAACGCGATGGCGGCGCCTTGTCGTCGGACGAGATCGCGTTCTTCGTCACCGGCATCGTCGACGGCAGCGTCGGCGAAGGCCAGATCGCGGCCTTCGCGATGGCGGTGTTCTTCAACGGCATGTCGATGGACGAGCGCATCGCGCTGACGCGCGCGATGTGCCATTCGGGCAGCGTGCTCGACTGGCGCGGCTTCGATCGCCCGGTCGTCGACAAGCACTCCACCGGCGGCGTCGGCGACACGGTCTCGCTGATCCTCGCGCCGCTGGTCGCCGCGTGCGGCGCGGCCGTGCCGATGATCTCGGGTCGCGGCCTCGGCCACACCGGCGGCACGCTCGACAAGCTCGCATCGATCCCCGGCTACGACGTCGTACCCGCGAACGCGCGCTTCCAGCAGATCGTGCGGGACGTCGGCTGCGCGATCGTCGGCCAGACCGGCGACCTGGCGCCGGCCGACGCGCGCATCTACGCGACGCGCGACGTCACGGCCACGGTCGAGTCGATCGCGCTGATCACGGCGTCGATCCTCAGCAAGAAGCTCGCGGCCGGACTCGCTGTGCTGGTGATGGACGTCAAGGTCGGCTCGGGCGCGTTCATGCCGTCGCTGGACCGTGCGCGCGAACTGGCAGCCAGCATCGCGCAGGTCGGCCGCGGCGCGGGCCTCGCGACCACCGCGCTGCTCACCGCGATGGACCAGCCGCTGGCACCGTGCGCCGGCAACGCCATCGAAGTGCGTTGCGCGATCGACCTGCTGACCGGCAAGACGCGGCCGAATCGCCTGCTCGACGTCACGCTCGCCCTCGCGGTCGAGATGCTGCGGTCGGCCGGGCTCGCGGCCGGCGACGCCGAGGCCCGTGCGGTGCTGGACGACGCGTTGCGGTCGGGACGCGCGGCCGAGCGCTTCGCGCGGATGGTCGCGGCGCTCGGCGGTCCGCGCGATCTGCTCGAAGACCCCGATCGTCACCTGCCGGTCGCGCCGTGCCGACGCGTGGTGCATGCACCATCCGACGGCATCGTCAGGGCGATCGACGTCCGCGGGCTCGGCCTCGCGGTCGTTGCGCTCGGGGGTGGACGGCAGCGCGCCGACGACCGCATCGACCCCGCGGTCGGCTTGCGTGACCTGGTGCCGCTCGGCCATGTCGTGCGCGCCGGCGAACCCATCGGCATCGTCGACGCGCGCAGCGCGGCGGACGCCGAACACGCGGCTGCGCGGGTCGCTGCGTGTTATGTCGTGACCGAAGGCATCGCTACGAAAGCG
>JBBRRW010000084.1:0-13294 GCA_038245975.1 Burkholderiales bacterium | reverse complement strand
GATGTTCGTGATGGTCGCCTCGATCGTATCCACGGGGCTCGTACGCAGGCTGCCAACGATCGCGAGGACCGTAGTACCCCGGATTGGGTCGGTACGCCGGTGTGTAGTAGCGAGGCGCAGTCGAGTAAACCACCGCTGGCGGGCCATAGTACGCCGGGGGTGGCGAGTAGTAGACCGGCGGCGGCTCGTAATAAACCGGCGGCGGTTCGTAGTACACGGGTGGCGGGCCATAGACGCCGAATGAAAACGAGACGTGGGCCTGGGCCGGCGCGGCAGCGACCAGCAGGGCCACCGCGGCGGAGACAGCAAGAAAGATCTTCGACATCATGGCGTTCCTCGGTTTGCGCATTTGCAACCATTAACGCGCGAAGCCGGGAATCGCTTACACGAGGGGGTGCCGTCAGCGAGACGGGCACGTGGGACGTTGTACAGACCTCGCCTTTCAGCGACTACTCAAAAGGAGAAATTCATGAAAACGCTTCTCGCGACACTATTTTTCGTCGCCGGTATAGGCACCGCAATCGCACAAGTCCCCGCCGGCGCTCCGGCCGGCACGACCGGCATGTGTAAGGACGGCAGCTATTCGGAAGCTGCGTCCAAGCGTGGCGCGTGCGCAGGTCACAAAGGCGTAAAGGACTGGTATGCGGCGGAGACTCCGGTGGGGTCGAAGCCGGGAACACCGGCATCGACGCCAGCGGCCGTCCCTGCGGCGCCAGCGGTAGCGGCCACGCCTGCGCCGCCCTCTGCGCCAGCGGCCGCGATGCCAAGCAAGGCGGCAGCCTCAACGAGCGCGCCGGCAGTTGGTGGAGGAGCCGGCAAGGTGTGGGTCAACACCGCATCGAAGGTCTACCACTGTGAGGGCACGAAGTATTACGGCAAGACGAAGGCGGGCTCGTACATGACCGAGCAAGAAGCCATTGCTGCCGGCGCGCATGCGGACCATAAGAAGGCTTGCAAAGCTTGATTGGGCGGATCGCATAAACAAAACAGGACTCCGCGGAGTCCTGTTTTTTTATACGCAACTCGCCGGGTTGACGAACCCGCCAGGTCAACCGTCGCTTAAAGGACCAACGTCGGCACGGCCGACGTCGGGGACGCGTCGCCATTGCGGGGCAACATTAGATCGATGTCGGTCAACTGGGAGTTCGGTCGTTGCGCGAAAGTAACACGGCGACGCGACGACCAGTGTGCGACCAGTGCTTTCGCGGAGGGTAGAGGATCGAAGCGAAAATCCTCGTAACCTATTGAATTAAATGGTGGGCCGTGAGTGGCTCGAACACTCGACCTACGGATTAAGAGTCCGCTGCTCTACCAACTGAGCTAACGACCCACGGAAAACGGTGTTGCGGACTGCGCTTTGTTGTTCTTCTGTCCCTGCTGACCTGACCCTAGGGATGGCGTCATTTGGTAGGCCGTGCGGGATTTGAACCCACGACCAACGGATTAAAAGTCCGCTGCTCTACCAGCTGAGCTAACGACCCAAAGGACCGCGATTATAGGAAGCGAAGCGTCCTCGGTCAAACGACTCGAACGGCCGGCCTCCGGGAATCACTTCAGCGTCGCGATGCGGTCGCGTGCGGTGACCGCCGCCGGCGCGTCCGGATACTTCGCGATCAGGGCTTCCAGTGTCACCCGCGCGGCCCGCTTGTCGCCCATGTCGGTCTGGCTGCTGGCGATGTTCAGCATCGCGTCGGCGGCCCTCGGACTGGTCGGGTAGCTGCGGATGACGACCTGCTGCGCGGCGATGGCCTGCTTGTAGTCGCGCAGCGCATACCAGCCGGTGCCCAGCCAGTACTGCGCGGCCGGGGCATAGCTGGACGACGGGTAGCGGCCGAGGAAGCTTTGAAACGACGCGATCGCGCCCTTGTAGTCGGTGGCCTTGAACTGCGCGAACGCAGCGTCGTAGGCCTTCGCTTCGTTCGGGTCGACGGTGGTCTGCTGCCCATCCACCGTGGCGGGCTGCGGCTCGACCTTGCGGAGCCGCCCGTCGAGGTCGACGTAGAAGTCCTTGTTGCGCTTCTGCTCGTTCGCCAGGTCGTTGGCGAGCGACTCGATCTGGCCGCGCAGGCGGGCGATCTCCTGGCGTAGCGCGTCGATCTGGTTCGTCACGTCCGCCTGGTTGCGCCGCTGTACCTCGAGCTGGCTCGCGATGTCACGCTGGTTGGCATCGGACTTGGACCGCAGGTCGAGGATCGCCTTGCGGGCCTCGTCGTCGTCGAACAGGCCGGCCGAAGCCGGCGCGCTCGACAGCATCCACAAGGCGGTCACCGCGGCGACCGCGAACGTCCGCCCGCCCCTGCCGGACGACGACCGACGCGCCGCGCGTGCGGTCGGATCGTTCGATGCGCCAGCGCGCATCACCGCGCCTGATAGACGAAGTCGGCGCGGCGGTTCTCGGCCCAGCCGGCTTCATCGCGCGTCGTGGAACGCGGCTTTTCCTTGCCGAGGCTCACGGCTTCGATCTGGCTCTCGGGCACGCCGACCAGCGCGAGCTGCTTGCGAACGGCTTCGGCGCGCTTCTGGCCGAGCGCGAGGTTGTACTCGCTGCCGCCGCGTTCGTCGGTGTTGCCCTGGACGATCACCTTGCGGGCACGGTTCGCGTTCAGGAACTTGCCGTTGGCATCGATCATCGTGCGGTACTGGTCCTTGACCGCATAGCTGTCGTAGTCGAAGTACACGCTCTTATCCATCAGCGCGCGCGCCTCGGGGTCGAGACCCGTGCTGTCGGCGTTGACGGTGGGTACGCGATTGGTGTCCGCCGGAACCGCGCCCGACGAACTGTCGGTGACGGGGGCGACGGGTGCGAGCTTGCTGCTGGAGGTACAGGCGCCGAGGACGACGAGGGTGGCTGCGATCACGCCATAGCGAATGCCGAGCTTCATGGGGTTACTCCTAGGAGGGGTCGAATAATGAATACGAACTGCTGCAAAACGGTATATGGCACAACTGAAAAGAGGTGTCGATCGGACGCCGACCCTTGATTTCATCGGTAAGGCAGTGAGCACGCGGGACCTCGTCACGGCAGGTAGGGGCCCCAGGTCGGCTCGCGCACATCGCCGCCCTGGGCAGTCGTGATGCGCTGCTTGACCCGTCCGTCGGACGACACCATCGCCAGCACGCCGCGGCCCCCGACATCGGTCGCATACAGGATCAGCTTGCCGTTCGGCGCGAAGCTGGGCGACTCGTCCTTGGCGGTATCGGTCAGCAGCGCTTCCTGGCTGGTCGCGAGGTCGAGCACGTAGACCTGGAAGCGGCCGCCGCGACGCGACACGTAGGCGAGCACCTTGCCGTCCGGCGAGATCCGCGGGCTGATGTTGTAGTCGCCCTTGAACGTCACGCGCTGCGCGTCGCCGCCGCCGACCGGCATGCGATAGATCTGCGGCCCGCCGCCACGGTCGCTGGTGAAGAAGATGGTGGCGCCGTCGGGGGAGAACTCGGGCTCGGTATCGATGCCGCTCGACTGCGTGAGGCGCCTCGCGTTCGATCCGTCGGCGTTGATCAGATACACCTGCGAGTTGCCGTCGCGGCTCAGCGTGATGGCGAGCTGCCGCCCGTCGGGCGACCACGACGGCGCGCTGTTGCTGCCCTTGAAGTTGGCCACCGGCACGCGCTGCCCGGTCGCGACCGCATGCACGTAGATCACCGGCTTGCGCGCCTCGAACGACACGTAGGCCAGCTTCGTTCCGTCCGGCGACCACGCCGGCGAGATGATCGGCTCGCGCGACACCAGCGCGTTCTGCGGATTGAAGCCGTCCGAATCGGCGATCTGCAATTCGTAGCGCTGCGGGCCCTGCTTGAACACGTAGGCGATCTTCGTGGAGAACACGCCCTTCTCGCCGGTCAGCTTTTCGTAGATGAAGTCGGAGACACGGTGCGCCGACAGCCGCAGGTTGGCCTGCGTGGAGGTCAGCGCGAGGCCGCCCAGGTCCTGCTGCCGCACCGTGTCGTAGAGCTTGAAGCGCACGTCGAGGCGGCCGTCGGCCAGGCGGGCGACGCTGCCGGTGACCACGGCGTCGGCGCCGCGGCCCTTCCATTCACCGAAGTTGACCGGTGCCGTGTCGGCCAGCGGCGTCGCGCCCGGGTCGACGTTCTTGAACAGGCCGCTGCGCGTGAGGTCGTCGCGCACGATCTGCGCGACGTCCTGCGGCGGGTTCGCGGCGACGGCGAAGTTGGCGGTGGCGATCGGGATTTGGTTGGCGCCGGCGCCGGAGATCTCGAACTTCAACTGCGCCTCGGCGATGCCGGTCGCGGCACCGAAGGTCAGCGCGCAGAGGGCCAGCTTGCGGACGATGGAACGAAAGGGCATCGACATGAAGGCATTCATCCTGAAAGGACCGGGGACCCGCTTCGAGCGGCGGTGGTGGCGTGCGTTCACTTGTCGTACATGTAGTAGTCGGGGGTCAGCACCCGCTCGACGCCGCCGCGCTCGTCGCGCGGCAACGGCGACGCGGCGCGAATGGCCCGCTCGACCGCTTCGTCGAAGGCCGGCACGCCGCTCGCCTTGACGATGCTGACGTTGGTGACCTCGCCGGTCGGCAACTGCTCGATGCGCACGCTGACGAACGGGTTGCCCGGCGCGCTCGCCGGGTAGCGCATCTGCGAGCGGATCGCCGCGATGAGCTTGGCCTTGTAGCCGTTCTGGTCGCCGCGCGGGCCGGAGGTCCGCTGGTCGCGGCCGTTGCCGTCGGCAGCCGACGCCATGATGCTCGCGAGATCCGACGGCGGACGCGCCGGGGCTTCGACCGGCGGCTTCGGCGGCGTCTTGACGGGTTCGACCTTCGCCCTGGTCGCGACCTTCGGTGCCGGTGGCTGGGGCTTCGGTTGCGGCGCCTCGACCTTCACCGGTACCTTCTTTTTCGGCGGCTCGACCTTGACCGGGGCCTTCTCGACGATGTCGGCCTTCGGCATCGGCGGTTCGGGCTCGATACGGGCCGGCGGCGTCGGGGCCTCGACCTTCGGCGGCGGCGGGACGGGACGGGGTGCCGGCGCGGCGGTCTGGGGGACCGCGCTCCACAGCTCGGCCTGGATCACGGCCGGCGGACTGCTCTGCCAGCGGATGCCGAAGAACAGCAGGCCCCCAAGCAACAGGTGCATCACGATCGCCAGTGCGATCGCGCGGCCGCTGCCACCCGACGGGGGAATCGCGTACGGACGGGCGACGGTCGCGCTCATGTCCGCGGTTGCACGGCGAGCCCGACGCGGGCGATGCCCTGTTGCTTCAGGCCGTCCATGATCTGCAGGATCGCGTCGTACTCGACCTTCTTGTCGCCCGAGATGACCACCGGCCGGCCGGCATCGCCGGCCTGCATCTGCTGCACGATGCCGCCGACTTCCTTCATCGTGGCGCTGCGTTCGCTGCCGGTCTTGGTGTCCTTCACGCTGACGCTCTTGTCGGCCTTGACGATGACGTTGATCGGCGTCTCCTTGGCCTGGGCGCTCTTGGCGACACTCGGCAGGTCGATGGTGCCGGGCGTCGTCAGCGGCGCGGCGACCATGAAGATGATCAGCAGCACCAGCATCACGTCGATATACGGCACCACGTTGATGTCGCTCATCGCGCGACGGCTGCGACCGCCGCGCATCTGCGAACCGCGTGAAACCGAACCGGCCATCAGCGCGCCTGCCTCTGCAGGATGTTCGAGAACTCCTCGATGAAGTTCTCGAAGCGCACCGCGAGACGATCGGTCTCGTGGATGAAACGGTTGTATGCGATGACCGCGGGGATCGCGGCGAACAGGCCGATGGCCGTGGCCACCAGCGCCTCGGCGATGCCGGGCGCCACATGCGCCAGCGTCGCGGCCTGCACGTTGGCCAGGCTGCGGAAGGCGTTCATGATCCCCCACACGGTACCGAACAGCCCCACGTACGGACTGACCGAACCGACCGACGCGAGGAACGACAGGTGCGCCTCGAGCACGTCCATCTCGCGCTGGAACGCGGCCCGCATCGCGCGCCGGGCCGCGTCGAGCTGCGCGCCGGTGTCGCTCTTCTGCTGGCGGAACTTGAGGAACTCGCGCATGCCGGCCTCGAACACGCGGCCTTCGGCACCGACCTGCTCGCGCCGGTTGTTGACGCGGGCGTAGAGATCGTTGAGGTCACCGCCGGACCAGAAGTCTTCCTCGAAGCGGTCGGTCTGGCGCTGGGTCTTCTTGACGTCGAAGTACTTCTTGAAGATGTACGTCCAGCTCATCAGCGAGACGAGCAGTAGCAGCGCCAGCACGATCTGGACGAGCAGGCTCGCGTTCGTGACGAGCGAGAGAATCGACATGTCCTGCGATACGTTCATCGGCGATCAGTGGTGGGCGGGGAGAAGACGAAGGAACTGCGAGGCATTGCGCGAGGTCATCGCCCGATGGGTCGGGTTGATCGACTCCCGGTGGGTCCAGAGGTTCAAAGTTGCCGCGGCCGCGGCCGTTCGCGGCGACCCGGCGCGTCCCGCGCGCGGCCCCCCGGGCGCCGTGCCAAACCCTGCAACGCGCGACGCGCTCATCCGGACGACCGGCCCACGAAGATCTGCCGGATGGCTTCCGGGATCTGCGTGGGCTTCAACGCGTCGCGCGACACGCAGCCGACCTTGATGCGACCCACGGCCACCAACTGGTCCCCGCCGTCGGCCGGCCGGCTCACGAACGCTTCCTGACGGAAGTCGATGCCGACGCGCCCCACCCGCTCGACCGTCGAGACGACGCGAATGGCGTCGTCGAGACGCGCGGGTCGCTTGTAGTCGACCGCGGTGGACCGTACGACGAACATCAGTCCCAGCGCGTCGGCGACCTGCTGCTGCGACACGCCGGGCACGCCGTGGCCGCCGTGGCGCAGCCATTCGGTCCGCGCCCGCTCGAAGAACTTCAGATAGTTGGCGTAGAACACGATGCCCCCCGTATCGGTGTCCTCGTAGTAGACGCGGATGAAGAACTCGAAGCGCATCGGATGCCGGCCGCCGCGCGATCAGGCCGCGTCGAACAGCGGATCGATCAGCGCGGCCATCTGCGCGAGGCGCGCGTCGACCGTTCCCCGCACGTCGACATAGTCGGCGCCGCGGGCGCGCAGGATGGCGCGGATCCATCGATCGTGCCGCAGGCGGAAATCTTCCGATGACCGCGAGCCGTCCTGCACGAACGCGAAGTCGGGCGCGCAGACCAGCGTCAGGTCGTATTGCCGCCACGACAGCGCGACCAGCTCGGGATCGGCCCGGCCGTAGCCGTCGATGCTGTACCAGAGCGTCGTCAACGGCGTCGTGTCGATGAACACGCAGCGCCTGGACGCCTGCACGGCCGACTCCTCGTCGGCGACGTGCCGATGGCCGATCGCGCGCAGGTCGTCGTAGCCGACGTGGCCGCCCTGCTGCTCCCACAACGTGCGCCCGTACTCGGCCACGCAGGGTTCCGCGTAGCGCTCGCCGAGGGCCGCCACCAGCGTGCTCTTGCCAGTGCTCTCGCCGCCCACCACCGCGATGCGCGCGATGTGGCGGCGCTCGAAGCAGGCGGGGCCGTCGGCGGCGAACGCGAGCGGCGAGCGCTGCGACGGGGTCAGCGACGCGTGCAACAGGCTCACCGGGTCCTGTTCGTTCATGCCGGCAGCGGGATCGCGCCACGTCCCATCAAGCGCGACCAGCGGATCCAGCCCATCACGACCAGCACCAGGAAGAACGCGTACACCAGCGCCGTGATCCACAGGCCCTTCGACGCGTACAGCGGCACCGCGATGCAATCGACGACGAACCACACCGGCCAGGTCTCGATCTTCCGCGCGACCATCAGGAGCTGCGCGAGGATCGACAGCGCGAGGACCATCGAGTCGATGAACGGATTGGCCGCCGACGTGAGCGTGTGCAGCAGCCAGCCGTAGCCCGCGGCCGCGACGATGGCGAAGGCCGCCAGGCCGGCCGCGGTCCAGGGCCTGACACGCGTGATCGGCAGTTCGCCCGACAGCGTGGCACCGGACTCGACCGATGCCGGTTGCGCGCCGACGCCGTCCGCGCGCTTGCCGCCGCGCTTCCAGTTCCACCAGCCGACCACGCACGAGCCGATGAAGAACAGCTGGAGCGTCACGTCCGCGTACAGCTTGACGTCGATGAACAGCAGGCCGTACAGCGCGCAGGCGAAGATGCCGCTCCACCATGTATGGACGTTGTTGCGCGACGAGAACCACACCGACAGCAGATTGAAAACGTTTGCGGCGATCTCGAGCGGCGTGAAGATCATGCCGGCTCCAGCTTCGCGATGCCGAGGGCCAGCCACTTCATCCCCTGCCGCCCAAAATTGATCTGCGCGCGGGCATCGGTGCCGCCGCCTTCGAGGTTGACGATGACGCCCTCGCCGAACTTCGCGTGCACCACCGTCTGCCCGATGCGGAAGCGCGACTCGCCGCCGCGCTTGCTCTCGGCCCAGGCCGGCGACGGCTCGTTCGAACGCGTGTCTTCCCACGCGGCGCTGTGGCGGCCGTAGGTATTGCCGCTGCCGCCGCCGCTGAACACGCCCATGCGCTGCAGTCCCTGGCGCGGCGTGAGCCACTTCAGCGCCTCGGGCGGCAGTTCCTCGAAGAAGCGCGACTTGGGGTTGTAGCGCGTCTGGCCGTGCAGCATGCGGGTCTGCGAGAACGACAGGTAGAGACGCTTGCGCGCCCGTGTGATGGCGACGTACATCAGGCGCCGTTCTTCCTCGAGACCTGCGAGTTCGGTGGTGCTGTTGTCGTGCGGGAAGAGGCCTTCCTCGAGACCGCCGATGAATACCGCGTCGAATTCGAGGCCCTTGGCCGAGTGCACGGTCATCAGTTGCAGCGCGTCCTGTCCGGCGCTCGCCTGGTTGTCGCCGGCCTCGAGCGACGCATGCGCGAGGAACGCATCGAGCGGCGACGCGTAGGCCGGGTCGGGGACGCCGGCATCGATCACGTCGAGGTCGCTGCCCGCATCCAGGTCGATCGCGCCTTCGGTCTGCAGTTCGGCGCGCGGCGGCGGGATCGTCGTGGGGATCTGGTTGGCGCGCGCGTTCAGCGCGAAGCCTTCTTCACCGGAGAAGCTGGCGGCCGCGTTGACGAGCTCGTTCAGGTTCTCGATGCGCTCCTGGCCCTCCTTCTCGGACTCGTAGAACGCGAGCAGCCCGCTGGCGTGGTTGACGTGCTCGATCATCTCGGACAGCGGCATGGCCTGCGTCTCGAAACGCAGCCGCTTGATCAACGCCATGAAGATGCCGATCTTCGCGGCGACGGCACCGCCGGACTTCGAGTCGAGCTGCAGCGCTGCCGCAGACAGCGAACTGTCGGCCTTGCGCGCCGCGTCCTGCAGCACCTCGATGGTCCGCGCGCCGATGCCCCGCGCCGGCACGTTGACCACGCGCACGAACGACGTGTCGTCGTCGGGGTTGGCCACCAGCCGCAGGTAGGCGAGCGCGTGCTTGATTTCCTGCCGCTCGAAGAAGCGCAGGCCGCCGTAGACACGGTACGGGATGGCCGCCGAGAACAGCGCGTGCTCGATCACGCGCGACTGCGCGTTCGACCGGTACAGCACGGCGATATCGGAGCGGTTCAGCCCTTCGCGGACCAGCGACCTGACCTCGTCGACCAGCCACTGCGCCTCCTGAACGTCGCTCATCGCTTCGTAGACGCGGACCGGTTCACCGAGGCCGGCGTCGGTCCACAGGTTCTTGCTCAGTCGTGAGCCGTTGTTCTTGATCAGCGCGTTGGCCGAGTCGAGGATGTGGCCGTGCGAGCGGTAGTTCTGCTCGAGCTTGACGACGTTCTGCACGCGGAACTCGCGCTCGAGCTCGGCCATGTTGCCGACGTTCGCGCCGCGGAACGCGTAGATGCTCTGATCGTCGTCGCCGACCGCAAAGATCGCCGCGGGGTCGGGCGTGCCGAGGCCTGCCAGCAGCTTCAGCCACTTGTACTGCAGGACGTTGGTGTCCTGGAACTCGTCGACCAGGATGTGCCGGAAGCGCGACTGGTAGTGCTCGCGCAGCGGCTGGTTGCGCACCAGCAGTTCATAGCAGCGCAGCAGCAGCTCGGCGAAGTCGACCACACCCTCGCGCTGGCACTGCTCGTCGTACAGCCGATAGATCTCGACCAGCCTGCCATCGAAGTCGCCGCCGCCGTCCACGTCCTTCGCGCGCAGGCCCTTCTCCTTGCAGCCGTTGATGAACCACGCGGTCTGGCGGGCCGGGTACTGCTCGTCGTTGATCTGATGGGCCTTCTGCAGGCGCTTGACGGCCGCGATCTGGTCGGCCGAGTCGAGGATCTGGAAGGTCTGTGGCAGCGCGGCGTCACGATAGTGTGTCCGCAGGAAACGGTTGCACAGGCCGTGGAAGGTGCCGAGCCACATGCCGCGCAGGTTGATCGGCAGCATCGTCGACAGCCGCGCGATCATCTCCTTGGCGGCCTTGTTGGTGAAGGTCACCGCGAGCACGCCGGCCGGCGACACCTGCCGCGTCTGCACCAGCCACGCGATGCGCGTGGTCAGCACGCGCGTCTTCCCGCTGCCGGCCCCCGCGAGGATCAGCGCGGGCTGCGGGGGCAGGGTCACTGCAGCAAGCTGCTCAGGATTGAGGCCGGACAGCAGCGAAGGCTGCTGGAACGACGCGGTCGACGCGACCGGCAGTTCGTCGGGTTCGTGCATGAAATCGAGGTTCGGCACGCCGAAGCGATCGTGGGCGCCTGGCGAAGATGGAAGACCGCCAATGATACCGCGCACGCGTCGCCGCGGACGTCCACGGCGTTCGGTCGGCCGATGGAGCGCGGGCGCCGGCCCGGTCCACCGCCGGCGAGCACGGCGCGGGACAGAGCGGCCGGCGGCCGCGCGACGGTCAGGGCAGCGTCAGGCGCAGCACCGCGTTGGCATCGGTCGCGTACACGATGCCGGCGGCGTCGATCGCGAGCTGGATCGGCAGGTCGAGGTGACCGGGCAGCGTGCCGACGCGAACGCCGCGCAGGTTGTCGGGCGTGCCGGCGACGGTGGTCACGTTGCCGGCGCCGTCGATCTTGCGGATCGTGTGGCCGTTGATGTCGGAGACATAGAGTGCGGTGCCCGAGATCGTGATGCCGGTGGGCAGGTCGAACAGCGCGGTCGTGGCCGGACCGTCGTTGGTGCCCCGCGTTCCCGCGATGCCCGCGACCGTGGAGACCACGCCCGCGCTCGTGATCTTACGGACCAGCGAGTTCCGCGAGTCGGCCACGTAGACGTTGCCGGCCGCGTCGACGGCCACGCCGCCCGGGAAGTTGAACGAAGCGATCGCGCCCGCGCCGTCCACCGCCCCGACGCGTCCCGCTGCGCCGGCGAGCGTGGTGACCACGCCGGCCGGCGTGATCTTGCGCACCGTGGGCGCGGCATCGACGACATAGATGTTACCGGCGGCATCGACCGCGACGGCGCTGGGGTTGTTGAACGAAGCCGCTGCGCCGGTGCCGTCGACCGAGCCACGGACGCCCGGCGAGCCCGCGAGCGTCGTGACGACGCCTCCCGGCGTGACCTTGCGGATGGTCTGGTTGGTCTTGTCGGCGACGTAGAGAGTGCCGGCGCCGTCGATCGCGATGCCCTGCGGTGTCGCGAAGCGTGCGGCCGACCCGCTGCCGTCGGCCGAGCCGGTGACGCCGGCCAGGCCCGCGAGCGTGGTCGTCACGCCCGACGGCGCGATGCGGCGCAGCGTCGCGTTGAAGTAGTCGGACACGTAGACGTTGCCCGCACTGTCGACCGCAACGCCGTACGGATCGCTGAACGACGCGGCGAGACCGGTACCGTCGCTGCTGCCCTGCACCGTCGCCGAACCGACGAACGTGGACACGACCGCCGTAGTTGAGACCTTGCGGACCGAGGCGTTGTCGCGATCGGCGACATACAGCACGCCGGACGCATCGCTGGCCAGCGACAGCGGCAGCAGGAAGCGCGCTGCCGCCCCGGTACCGTCGGTCGACCCGGCCACCGTGGGCGCACCGACAAACGTCGTGACGACGCCGGCGGGGGTCAGCCGGCGAACCGTCAGGTTGCCGATCTCGCCGATGTAGATCACGCCGCTGCCGTCGATCGTGATGCCGCTCGGCGAAGAGAACGACGCAGCCGTGCCCGTCCCGTCCGCGGCACCGGCGACGCCCGCGGTGCCGGCCACGGTTCGCACGGCGCCGGCCGGCGACACCACACGGATGGTGTGGTTGCCGGTGTCGGCGACGTAGACGTTGCCGCTCGCGTCGACGGCGACGCCGCGCGGCGCCCGGAACTGCGCGGCGCCGCCCACGCCGTCGGCGGCGCCCGCGACGCCGGGCGTCCCCGCGAACGTCGTGACCACGCCCGAAGCCGTGATCTTGCGGATCGTGTTGTTGCCCGAGTCGGCCACGTACAGGTTGCCTGCCGCATCGAACGCGATGCCGACGGGATTGCGGAAGGAGGCGGATGCACCCGTCCCGTCGCTGGATCCCGGACTGTCCCCGGTCCCCGCGAAGGTCGTGACCACCCCGGCCGGCGTCACGCGCCGGATCGTGGTCGCGACGATATCGCTCACGAAGAGGTTGCCCGCGGCATCGACCGCTGCGCCTGCCGGCACGCGGAAGCGGGCGGCGGCGCCGGTGCCGTCCGTTGTGCCGGCGGCGGTGGCTGATCCGGCGAAGGTGGTGACGGAACCGCTCGTGTCGATCTTGCGCAACAAGGACCCGTCGGCGACGTAGAGATTGTTGGCGTTATCGATCGCGACGGCAGACGGCGACAGGAAGCGTGCCGCGGTGCCGACCGCGTCGATCGTGCCGGGACCGCCGAAGCTGCCGGCGATCACCGCCAGACCGGGCGCCGGCGCGACGGTGAGCGTCGCGGCCGTGCTGGTGATCGAGCCGGCCGCATTGCCGACCACCACGCTGAACTGCGCGCCGTTGTCGCCGCCGAGCGTGGCACTGGCCAGCGTGTACGACGACGACTGGGCGCCGGTGATCGCGGTCCCGCCGCGCAGCCACTGATAGGTGAACGGAGCAGTCCCTGCCGCGACCACCGTGATCGTCACCGGACTGCCGGCATTGATGGTCTGCGAGCGCGGGGCGGTCACGATCGACGGCGCGACGGTCCGGGCAGTGACGTTGACCGTGAACAGCGCGCTGGTCGCGGTGCCCGCGGTGTTGGTGACCACGACGTCGAAGGTCGCGCCGTTGTCGGACAGCAGGGTCGCCGGGATCGTGTACGTCGAGTTCGTCGCACCGGCGATGACGCCGCCCCCGCGCCGCCACTGGAAGGTCAACGGCAGCGAACCGTTCGCGGTGACGCTGAAGGTCGCCGGTTGCCCTTCGAGGACCGACACCGTCGCCGGCACGTTGTTGACGATGCCGGGTG
>JBBRRW010000083.1:0-13324 GCA_038245975.1 Burkholderiales bacterium | reverse complement strand
TCGACGGCGACCACCGCCTGCAGGTCCGGCGGCGGGCCGTCCCAGAACGCCTTGTTCGTCACCGCCGCGTAGCCGGTGTGCTTCGAAAGCGACGGCGCCAGCATCTGCACGGCGCCGAGCTGCAGCGCTTCGCGTTCTTCCCGGTCCTTGTACAGCGACGAGTTGGGATAGGCGAGCTGCCTGAACCGCTCGACGGCCTTGCCCTTCGGCGTGTCGACGGTGACGACGTGGCTGAACTTGATGACCACCGGCGAAGGCGGGCTCTGCGCGGGCGCAGGCGCGCCGGCCGCGAGCAAAGCCACGGCGAACACGAGTTGCACGCCCGCGCCGCGGATGTTTCGGATGAGACCTGTCAAGTTCGCGCGTCTCCGTATCGAGCAGGGCTGCCGGGCCTGGCCTGCGTCGCTGCAACGACGGCTTTTGGAAGGCGCATTCTGGAGACAGCCACCATCGGCTGCAACGCGGGTTTGCCCGATGTGCGGCGGCGCGGTGAAGCGAGGCTCAGTGGCGCAGTGCCGGAATCAGCGCGGTCAGACCGTCGACGATCAGCTCGACGCCCAGCGCGGCCAGCATCAGGCCCATCAGCCGCGTCGCGACGTTGATGCCGGTACGGCCGAGCACGCGACTGATCGGATCGGCCGCCGACAGCGCGAAGAACACCAGGATCGCGATCGCGATGCCGCTGCCGATCAGGTTGAATCGCTGGAGATACGAGTCGGCCTTGTCGGAGTAGATGATCACCGTGCTGATGGTGCCCGGGCCGGTGAGCAGCGGGATCGCCAGAGGGACGACGGCGATGTTCTCCTTCAGCTCGCCTTCGACCGCTTCCTCCGGCGTGGTCTTGGTGCCGCCCGGCTGCGCGTTGATCATCGAGATCGCCATCAACAGCATGATGATGCCGCCGCCGACCTGGAACGAATTGACCGAGATGCCGAAGAAATTGATGACCTGCTGACCGAGCAGCGTCGTGAACGCGATGACCAGCGCCACGGTCAGCGACGCGACACGGATGATCTTCTGGCGCTCGCGACGGCTGTTGGTGGCCGTGAAGCTGATGAAGAACGGAATCGCGCCGAGCGGATTGACCAGCGCTAGTAACGAGATGAAGGTCTTGAAAGCGTCCATGCGCGTCGTGAAGTGGCCGGCATCGGCTGCGCGCCAGCGCCCGAGTTGTACAGGAGCGCGCGAGCGAACCGTGGTCAGTGGTCGTGACCCGCGCGGATGTTGTGCTCGACGTAGCGGAAGCGTGGGTCACGCAACGCCTCGGCCGTGGTCAACCCCGTCGTGAAGAACTGACCGTACCAGCTGTCGATGATGGCGGCCTGCTCCTCGTGGCCGAACTGGTGGAACGGCATTCCCGCAGCGACCCGCTCGACGCCGTAGGTGTAGTTGCTGTCCACGAGCGCGTCGCAGCCGAGCGAAACGAGATCGACGTGCGCGATCTGCCACGCGTGGACCAGTTCGTGGATGAGGACCTGGGCGCGGGTCTTGTAAGACGAGCGCCGGTTGGCGTCGACCGCGAGCGGATCGGCGAAGTTCTTTCCGAGGTTGACCCAGATCCCACCGTCGATCGCGGGGAAGGTGAACTCGCGATCGAGCGGGGTCCCGTTAGGCGTCGTATCCGGGTTGTACAGGTCCGTGAGCAAGATGCGGTCGAACGGCAACTGGTCGCCGAACACGCGGCGGGCGAGGGCGATCTCGGGCTGGGACATCGGGCGGTGGTGGATGTCGGCCAGCAAGGCGGTGCCCGTCCCCGCCACCAGGGCGGGCACGATCGCGCTCGGTCCGAACAGGACCAGCACGCCGCCCGCGACCGTGATGCCGGCGAGCAGGTTCGGATTGACGAACGTCGTCCCGCTCTCGGCGCCCAGACGCACACCGAGTACGATGACGACCCCGATCAACCCGCGGAATTGCGCGGCGACGTAGAGTTCGACGATCGTCTCGGCCACGTCGATCACCGTACCGATCGTGCCGATCACCTTCTTCTCGGTGTCGGTTTCGAAGACCGTGGTGGCGCGGCGCAGGTCGGTCCAGAAACGCACGATCTCCGCGCTCGTCCCGCCCTCGTCCCACCGGCTCGTGCTGTGCTTCGGCGTGTCCTTGCCGAAAACTTCGCCGCCCGCCTCCACGACCAGCAACGCGCCCCCGGGCGTGCGCAACGTTGCCTGGACCTTGTACGAAAACGACGGAATGCCGGTGGCCCGCACCGTCCCCGTGAACGTGTACTTGCCCATGTTGTCGACGATCAGTTCGCAGTCACCGTGCATCGCATCGGTATCGATCGGCGCAGTGAAGCGGCGGGTCTCGACGGTGTCGAACACCCGCATCAAAGCACCAATTGAAAGCGGCGAAGGGAGGTCGAGCGCGGGCGCGAGGCCGCCACCCAGATCGCGCAGGCCCGGCATCCAGCTCCGGGCGATACTGTTGCGAAGACTGCGCATGGCGCTACTGCAACGCGATCAGGATCGGGATCAGTCCCTGCCCCGATGCGAGCGGTTCCAGTGCCTTGCCGATCACCGCGCCGAAGGCCTTCGAGGCTTCGGTCGCTTTCATCGCGTGTCCCGGTCGCGCGGAGGTGGTGAGCAGGTCACCGATCTCGATCGGTGCAGCGCTCGCATCGACCTTGCACCACGCCTTGCCAGTCAACGCGAGTGGGCGTCGACGCCCCGACGGTCTGCGATCGAGAACGAGGCCCGGGCGATAGTCGCCGCCACCGGAGATGACGCCGGCTACGCGGCGGTCGTAAGACTGCTCGCTCACCCGCACCCGATCGTCACCGGCGATCACGACCACCGTGCCCGGCTCCGCGTCGAGCACGCCGACGACCTCGAACTGCTCGGCCACATCGCCGCCCTTCAACTGCACATCGCCGTCGACCAGCAGATCGCCGGACACGTGGACGTTGCCGCCGAACTCGCCGGCGATTCCGTTGCGCGCATGGACGGCCCGCAGGGCCGCGGGACCGTGATCCGTCCGCGCGTCGACACCGACCGACCCGTCGCTCGTTCCCGAGACGCCCGGACCGCCGATGCTTTCGCCATGCACGCCCGAAAATCCTTCGGTCCCCGTGCTCTTGCCGAAGATACCGATGTGCGGTGCGCTGCCGAACACACCGTGGCCGTTGCCCGAGCTGATCGCACGGACCGCTGCAGGTCCGCTCTGCGTCGTCGCATCGACGCCGACCGAACCCACGCTGGATGCCGACACACCCGGTCCGCCGACGCTCTCGCCATGCACTCCGGAAAATCCCTCGGTCCCCGTGCTCTTGCCGAAGACGCCGACGTGCGGCGCGCTGCCGAACACGCCGTGTCCATTGCCGGCGCTGATCGCACGGACCGCGGCCGGACCGTTCTGGGTCTTCGCATCGAGACCGACCGAGCCGACGCTCGCCGCCGATACGCCCGGACCGCCGGTGCTCTCGCCGCGAACACCCGAGAAGCCGTTGGGGCCCGTGCTCTGCCCGAATACCCCGATGCCGAGCGCGATGCCGGAGACGCCGGTGCCGTCGACACCGGTCTGCAGTCCCTGCACCGCAGGCACCTTCGGATCGCTCGAGTCGCCGTGTTGAGCAGGCATGAAGTCTCCCGGTTGCGGACACGCATCGGCCGTGAGCGGCCCGAGCGACGACGGTAGCCAAGCTCCCGTCGGAAACCCACCGGAATTTTGTAACGCCGCGCGGCTAGAGCTGGTAGTCCCCGCCCGCATCGTGCGCCTCGCCGCGCACGAGTCGTTCGATCATCGCGCGATCGACCTCCGGCGCGACGCGTTCGATGAAGTCGTACACGTAGCCGCGCAGTGTCGCATCGCGCTTGATCGCGAGATGCGTGACCTGCGCGCCGAACAGATGGCCGGCGGGAATCGCGACCAGCCCCGCATCGCGCTGCGGGTCGTAGGCGATGTCGGCGACGAGTCCGACGCCGAGGCCCGCCTCGACATAGGTCTTGATCACGTCGGCATCGATCGCCGCGAGCACGATGTCGGGGGCGAGCTTGCGCAGCGCGAAGGCCTCGTCGATCTTCGTGCGCCCCGCGAACGCCGCGTCGTAGGTCACCAGCGGATACGCCGCGAGCTGGTCGAGCGACACCGGCTTGCCCTTCGTCTGCGCGAGCAGCGGATGGTCGACCGGCACGATCGCCACGTGCGTCCACGTGAAGCACGGCAGGCTGACGAGACCGTCGACCTCGGCGATTGCCTCGGTGGCGATGGCGACGTCGGCCTCGTCGCGCAACACCATCTCGGCGAGCTGGCGCGGGCTGCCCTGCAGCAGCGACAGATGGACCGTCGGATGCGCGGCGCGGAACGCCTGCACCACGCGCGGCAACGTGTAGCGCGCCTGGGTATGCGTGGTAGCGATCGTCAGGTTGCCCTGCTCCTGCGTCGCGAAGTCCTGCCCGGTGCGCTTGAGGTTCTCGGCTTCGAGCAGCAGGCGCTCGATGATCGGCAGCACGGCGCGGCCGGGCTCGGTGAGCGATGTGAGACGGCGGCCGTGGCGCACGAAGATCGGGAAACCGAGTTCTTCCTCGAACTCGAGGATGGCCTTCGAGACGCCGGGCTGCGACGTGTGCAGGGCGTGCGCCGCCAGCGTCAGGTTGAAGTTGCGGCGGACGGTCTCGCGCACGAAGCGCAGCTGGTTGAAGTTCATGCGTCTCGTCGCCGCGTTGACGGGGCGGTCGGGCCCACCCCGACCTTCACACGACCGCGCCGGGCTCTTCCTTGCGGACCGGCTTCACGAGGTCCTCGCGCTTGACGCCGAGCCACTTCGTGATCGGCGCCATGACCAGCACCGACGAGTAGATGCCGAACAGGATCCCGATGGTCAGCGCCAGCGCGAAGTAGTGCAGCGTCGGGCCGCCGAACAGCAGCATCGACAGCACCATCGTCTCGGTCAGTCCGTGCGTGATGACGGTACGACTCATCGTGCTGGTGATCGCGTTGTCGATCACGTGGTCGACGCTCGCCTTGCGCATCTTGCGGAAGTTCTCGCGGATCCGGTCTGCGATCACCACCGACTCGTTGACCGAGTAACCCAGCACCGCGAGCGCCGCGGCCAGCACCGACAGCGAGAACTCCCACTGGAACGCCGCGAAGAAGCCCAGGATGATGACCACGTCGTGCAGGTTGGCGACGATGGCCGCGACCGCGAACTTCCACTCGAAGCGCACGGCGAGATAGACCACGATGCCGATGATCACGAACAGCAGCGCGAGGCCGCCGTCAGTGGCGAGCTCCTGCCCGACCTGCGGCCCGACGAACTCGACGCGCGAGATCTTCGGATCGCCGCCGCCCGCCTTCAGCACGACATCGGTGAGCTTGGCGGCGTCCAGCTTGGCGTCGGGCGTGGCAATCGACGGCGACGACGCGACGTCCTTCAGCGACAGCCGCAGCATCACGTCGCGGGCCGTGCCGAAGTTCTGAACCTGTGGTTCGACGACGCCGACCTTCTGCATCGCGCCGCGCAGGGCTTCTATGTTGGCCGGCTGCAAATAGCTGGCCTCGACGACGACGCCGCCGGTGAACTCGATGCTGAAGTTCAGGCCGCGCGCGACGAGGAACACGACCGCCGCGATGAAGGTGAGCAACGAGATGACGTTGAACACCAGCGCGTGGCGCATGAAGGGGATGTCGCGGCGGATGCGGAAGAATTCCATGAGCGAAGCTCTGACTGTGTCATCCCGGCGAAGGCCGGGACCTAATTTTGCGTCCGTGCGGTTGCACGAACTTGGGCGCCAGCCTCCACCGGGGCGGCGACGCCAGCTCTACGTGACCTTCGCCGTTTCCGTCGGTCGCCACACCTGCCCGATCGCGACCGATGCCAGTTTCTTTTTGCGACCGTAGATCAGGTTCACGAGACCGCGCGAGACGAATACCGACGAGAAGATCGACGTCAGGATGCCCAGGACATGGACCACCGCGAAGCCGCGGATCGGGCCCGAACCGAAGGCCAGCAGCGCGAGACCTGCGATCAGCGTCGTGATGTTGGAGTCGATGATGGTGCCGAACGCGCGGTCGTAACCCTCGGCGATGGCGGTCTGCGGCGCCTTGCCCTGTCGCAGCTCCTCGCGGATGCGCTCGTTGATCAGCACGTTGGAGTCGATCGCCATGCCGAGCGCGAGCGCGATGGCCGCGATGCCCGGCAGCGTCAGCGTGGCCTGCAACATCGACAGCAGCGCGATCAGGAACAGCAGGTTGGACGCGAGCGCGACCACCGAGATCACACCGAAGAGGCGGTAGTACAAGATCATGAAGACCGCGATGGCCGCGAAGCCGTACACGGTCGACAGGAAACCGCGACGGATGTTGTCGGCGCCGAGGGACGGCCCGATGCTGCGTTCCTCGATGATCTCCATCGGCGCGGCCAGCGACCCGGAACGCAGGATCAGCGAGGTGTCGGTGGTCTCACTCGCGGTGAAGCGGCCGGTGATGCGGAAGCGGTTGCCGAGCTCGCTCTGGATGGTCGGCGCGGTCACGACCTCGCCCTTGCCCTTCTCGAACAGGATCAGCGCCATGCGCTTGCCGATGTTGTCGCGGGTCGTGTCGCGCAGCGCGCGGGCGCCCTTCGCATCGACGTTGAGGTTGATGTCCGGCTGCTGGTTCTCGTCGAAGCCCGGCTGCGCGTCGGTCAGGTTGTCGCCCGAGAAGATCACCTGCTTCTTGACCAGCAGCGTGACGCCGTTGCGATCGGTGAACCGGTCGTCGCCGAAGGGGACCGTGCCTGCGGCGTTCGCCGACGCGGCCTCGGCCGATTCGTCGACCAGGCGGGCCTCGAGCGTCGCGGTGCGGCCGATGATGTCCTTGGCCTTCGCCGTGTCCTGCACGCCGGGCAACTGCACGACGATGCGGTCGTTGCCCTGCTGTTGGATCACCGGTTCGGAGACGCCGAGCTGGTTCACGCGGTTGTGCAGCGTGCTGATGTTCTGCTTGAGCGCGTTGTCCTGCACCGACTTGACGGCCTCGGGCCGGAACGTGGCGACCAGCTTGACGGCGGTGCCGTCGGCTTGCGTGGCCAGCGTCATTTCCGGCATGCCGTCCTCGAGGATTGGGCGCGCCTTGGCGGCGGTCTCGGCATCGGCGAACGACAGCTCGATGGCGTTACCGTTCTTGGCGATGCCGCTGTAGCGGATGTTCTTCTCGCGCAGCATCGTTCGCGCGTCGCCGGTCAGCGTATCGAGGCGCTTGGCCAGCGCGCTCTTCATGTCGACCTGCATCAGGAAGTGGACACCGCCGCGCAGGTCGAGGCCGAGATACATCGGCAGCGCGTGGATCGCGGTCAGCCAGCGCGGCGAGTCCGCGACCAGGTTCAGCGCGACGACGTACAGCGGATCGTCGGCGATCGGATTCAGGCCCTTCTGCAGGACATCCTTCGCGCGCAGCTGCGCGTCGTTGTCCGTCACGCGCACGCGCACCGACGGCGACTGTCCGTTGTCGAAGAACATGCCGGTGGTCTTGATGTCGGCCTTCTTCAGCAGGTCCTCGATGCGATTCGTCATCGACGCATCGACCTTGACGGTGGCCTTGCCGCTGGTCACCTGCACGGCCGGGGCCTCGCCGAAGACGTTCGGCAACGCGTAGAGCAGCCCGATGGCGAGCGCGACGACGATGACGATGTACTTCCAGAGCGGGTAGCGATTCATGACGACGATCGATTCAGGACGACAGGCGATTGACGGCGAGCGCGCGACAGCGCGACGCCGAACGGACGATCAGATCGCCTTGATGGTGCCTTTGGGCAGCAGGGCCTGGACGGCCGACTTCTGGATCGTCATCTCGACCGCGGCGCCGTTCATGCCGCCCGCGCCGACGACGTTACCGACTTCGATCGTGACGTACTGATCGGTCACCTTGCTGACCTTGCCGAGCAGGCCGCCGGTGGTGATGATCTCGTCGCCGCCCTTCATGCCTTCCATCAGCGTCTTCTGTTCCTTCGCGCGCTTCTGCTGCGGGCGGATGAGCAGGAAGTAGAACGCGACGATCATCAGTACCGGCAAACCCAACTGCTCGATGGAAAAACCGGGAGCCGCGGCGGCAGCACCGGCTGCTTGCGCATAGGCGTTTGAAATCAACAAAATGACTCTCCGAGAACGACGGCAACGGCGCGCGAGGAGCCCCTCGAACAGCGCCTGCTCAACCAAAAATTAGCCGGCGATTGTAGCATTGGGCTGCGCGGCATTCGACCGCCGTCCATCCGGCGGTCGCTGGGTCACGCGTCGTCGATGCCCCGCGCCCGCTCCTCGCGGAAGCGCGCGACTAACGCGTCGAGCGTTCCCGCGACGATCGCGTCGCGCATCCCGGCCATCAGCCACTGGTAGTAGTGCAGGTTGTGCTGCGTGTTCAGCCGCGCGCCGAGAATCTCCCCGACGCGTGCGAGGTGATGCAGGTAGGCCCGCGAGAAACGCCGGCAGGTCGGGCAGCCGCAGGTCGCGTCGATCGGCCGCGGATCGTCCTTGTGCTTCGCGTTGCGCAGCTTGAGGTCGCCGAAGCGCGTGAACAGCCAGCCGTTGCGGGCGTTGCGGGTCGGCATCACGCAGTCGAACATGTCGATGCCGCGTCGGACGCCGTCGACCAGGTCTTCCGGTGTGCCGACGCCCATCAGGTAGCGGGGACGATCCTGCGGCAGGCGCGGGCCGATGTGGTCGAGGATGCGCATCATGTCGTCCTTCGGCTCGCCGACCGACAGCCCGCCGATCGCGTAGCCGTCGAAGCCGATGTCGGTGAGGCCCGCGAGCGACTCGTCGCGTAACGCCTCGTGCATGCCGCCCTGGACGATGCCGAACAGCGCATTCGCCGCGCCGTCGTGACCCGCCAGCCGGTCGTGCTCGTCGCGCGACCGTCTCGCCCAGCGCATCGACAGCCGCATCGACGTGGCCGCGTCAGCGAGCGACGTGACAACGCCGTCGGTCTCGTACGGCGTGCACTCGTCGAACACCATCACGACGTCAGCGTTCAGCACGCGCTGGATGCGCATCGACTCCTCGGGCGTGAGGTGCAGCCGGTCGCCGTTGATCGGCGACGCGAAGATCACGCCTTCCTCCGAGATTTTGCGCATCTTGCCGAGGCTCCACACCTGGAAGCCGCCGGAGTCGGTCAGCATCGGCTTGTCCCAGCCGATGAAGTCGTGCAGGCCGCCGAACCTGGCGACGACGTCGAGGCCCGGCCGCAGCCACAGGTGGAAGGTGTTGCCGAGGATGATCTGCGCGCCGAGCGCCTGGACCTCGTCGGGGCTGACGCTCTTGACCGCGCCGTAGGTGCCCACCGGCATGAAGGCGGGCGTATCGACGATCCCGTGGATCAGCGACAGGCGGCCGCGGCGCGCGGCGCCGTCGCTGGCGATACGTTCGAATTTCATGGTGACTTCGTCGGGACAGGTCGGGCGTCGAGCGACGGCGCTATCAACATCGCGTCGCCGTAGCTGAAGAAGCGGTAGCGCTGCTCGATCGCGTGGCGATACGCGGCGCGGATGCGGTCGACGCCCGCGAACGCCGAGACCAGCATCAGCAGCGTCGACTGCGGCAGGTGGAAGTTGGTCAGCAGCACGTCGACGACCCTGAAACGGTAGCCGGGCGTGATGAACAGGCGCGTACCGTTCTCTCCTTCGCACAGGCGGCCTTCGTCGTCCGCCGACGACTCGAGCGCCCGCAGCGACGTCGTGCCCACCGCGACGACCCGGCCACCGCGCGCTTGGGTCGCCTCGACCGCATCGATCAGCGTGCGCGGGATCGTGTAGCGCTCCTCGTGCATCACGTGCTGCGCGAGATCGTCGACCCGCACCGGCACGAAGGTTCCGGCGCCGACGTGCAGCGTCAGCGTCGCGGTCTCGATGCCGCGCCCGCGGATCGCGGCGAGCAGTGCTTCGTCGAAGTGCAGGCCGGCGGTCGGCGCGGCGACCGCGCCCGGCGCCCGCGCCCACACCGTCTGGTAGCGCTCGGCGTCGACCGCGTCGGGCGGATGCGTGATGTACGGCGGCAGCGGCAGGCGGCCGTGGCGATCGAGCACGCCGTCGAGGTCGCGATCGAAGTCGAGCGTGAAGAACGCGCCGTCGCGGCCGGCGACCGTCGCGACGATCGGGTCGTCCTCGTCGCCGAACGCGAGGCGCGCACCGGGCTTCGGCGCATGGCTCGAACGCAGCTGCACGCGCGCCCGGGTCGGGCCTTCGACCCTCTCGACCAGCACCTCGACCCGTCCGCCGCTGTCCTTGCGACCGAACAGGCGGGCCTTGATCACGCGCGTGTCGTTGAAGACCAGCAGGTCGCCTCGCTCCAGCAGCGACGGCAGCTCGTCGATGCGGCGGTCGCCGAGCCGGTCGCCGTCCAGCGTCAGCAGGCGGCTGGCCGAGCGCCGCGGCAGCGGGTGCTGCGCGATCAGCGCCTCGGGCAATGCGAAATCGAAGTCGGAACGACGCAATGAGGTCACGGGCACATCGGAAGTGGACGGTGGATGGCGTGCAGCGGACGGGGCGCACCGTCCGCGAGGGGCGCGATTATGAAGCTTCCCGCGTGCGTCAGTGCGCGGTCGGCGTCGCCCGGATCCGCGCGATGGCTGCGTCGAGGTCGGACCACGGCGCCCGCTGCGGCGCGAAGCGCTGCCGCATCCAGCGCGCGAGTGCGATCACCTGCGCGTCGTCGAGCGCTTCGGCGAAGGCCGGCATGAAGCCGATCTCGCGGCTCGCCGGCTCGCGGACCCCCTCGAGGATGACGCGCAGCAAGTTGTCGGGGCGGTCGCTGTGCAGCTTCGTGCCGAGGGCCAGCGGGATGTTGACGCCGAGCAGTCGCGGCCCGTCGCCGTCGTGATGGCAGGCCCCGCAGGCCGACTCGAACATCCGCTGCGTGCCATCGGGCAGCGCGCTCGACCGGCCTGCGTTGGCGACGATCGTTGCGCTTGCAACGATCGCCCACGCGTCGGTGACCGGTGCGTCGAACGACGCGAGGTAGGTCGCCATAGCGCGCAGGTCGGCATCGGGCGCCGCGCCCAGTGCACGCACCACCGGCGCCATCGGTCCGGTGGCCGCACCGTGCTGCGCGCTGTGTCCGGTCCGCAGGTAGTCGTAGAACGCCGACGCGGTCCACGGTACCGGCGCGCGGGCCAGCGCGGTCAAGGCCGGCGCTTCCCAGCCATCGACCATCGCGCCGGCGAGCCGCGCGGCTCCCTCGCGTTCGGCGCCCAGCGCATTGCGCTCGGTATGACAGCCGCCGCAATGGCCGAGGCCGTCGACGAGGTAGGCGCCGCGGTTCCATTCGGCCGAGCGCCGTGGATCGGCCGGGATCGTGCCGGGCGCGAGGAACACGCCGTTCCACGCCGCCATCAACGGTCGGACGCCGAAGGGAAACGCGAGCCGCGTCTCAGGCACCGTGTTGCGGACCGCCGGCTGCGCCATCAGGTAGGCATACAGCGCAGTCAGGTCGTCGTCGGTGGTGCGCGTGAACGCGGTGTAGGGAAACGCGGGATAGAGCCGGTGCCCGTCGCGCGACAGCCCTTCGCGCATCGCGCGCTGGAACGCGCTGAAGGACCACGCGCCGATGCCGGTGTCGACATCGGGCGTGAGGTTGCTGCCATAGACCGTGCCGAACGGCGTCGCGAGCGCGAAGCCGCCGGCGTACGACGCCCCGCCGGACACCGTGTGGCAGCCTGCGCAATTGCCGATGCCAGCCAGCTGCCGGCCGCGCTCGATGGTTTCCTTCGTATACATCGACGCGTCGGGACGCGTGACGGGCGCGATGGTCGAGCGGATGCCGACGAGTGCGGCAACCGTCGCGAGGGCTCCTGCCACCAAGAGCGCAGCACGGCGTCCCGAGCTCGCACTGCTCCTTCCCCCGCCGGGGGAAGGCCGGGAAGGGGGCGCGCGCAGCGCGCGGCGGTCGTCCTCACCGCAATGCCGCTCGCTGCCCTCACCTTTCCCCACGGGCGAAGGGAGACCATGCAGCGCCACCCTCACCACTTCCGCCGTGAACGGCGGCTGTCTGAACCGCAGGCCGGTCGCGTCGAAGATCGCGTTCGCGATCGCCGCGGTGCCCGGCACCGACGACGACTCGCCCGCGCCCAGCGGCGGCTCGTCGTCGCGCGGCATCGTCACGACCTCGATCACCGGCACGTCGCGAAAGCTCAGGATCGGATAGCTGCCCCACTCGCGCGACGCGACGACGTGCGTCTTCGCGTCGGTGCGCACCTGCTCCTTCAGCGCGCGGCTGGTGGTCTGGATGACGTTGCCGTGCATCTGGTGCCGGACGCCAGCCGGATTGATCATCAGCCCCGCGTCCTGCCCGACCACGACGCGTCGCACGTGGACCTCGCCGGTGACCCGGTTCACGTCGACATCGGCCACCCACGCAGACCACGCCGCACCGAAGCCCGGCCACGCGCTGTGCATGTAGCGCGCGTAGGCCACGCCCTGGCCGTGCAGCAGGTCGCCGGTCGGCGGCTGACGTTGCGGCTCCGTGTGCGCGATCCAGCCCGCCTTCGCGGCGGTGGCCTCGATCAGTTCGCGCGCCCGCGGGTCCTGCAGCTGCCGCAATCGATAGTCGACCGGATCGACGCCGGCCGCGGTCGCGAGCTCGTCGACGTAAGACTCGTGCGCGAACGCGTTGGGCAGCGCCGACACGCCGCGCAGCCACGACGCCCGCAGGATCGGCGGCATGTCGTTGACCGTGACGCGCAGGTTCGCGTAGTCGTACGGCGGCCGCGCGGTGCGATCGCCCATCTCGAACGCATGCGGCTGCGGATCGATGGTGCGCGTCAGCAGCAGGGCCAGCGTCGGCGCGCCGTTCGACGGATACGAGGTCGCGAAGTCGTAGGCCGCTACCGACCCGTCGGCCGCGAGGCCGCCACGCACCGTCATCCACTGCGCGGCGCCCTTCGGCTCCCACAGGTGCTCCTGCTCGCGCGTGAGCTGCACGCGCACCGGCAGGCCGACCGCGCGCGACAGCAGCAGCGCGTCGGCCGCCACGTCGTCGGCGCCATTACGACCGTAGCAGCCGGCCGCCTCCATACGGATCACCTCGACGGCGACGGGCTCTATGCCGGCGAGCCGCGCGAGCTCGGCGCGCAGCACGTGCGGGTTCTGCGTGCCGGCCCACACCGTCAGCCGATGCGGCACGGCGGCGTCTTCATGCCAGTGCGCGACCGCGCACGACGGTCCGATCGACGCGTGCATCTGGTACGGCCACAGGTAGGTCCGCTGCATCGGCTGCGGGGCCGTGGCCAGTGCGCCGTCGACATCGCCTTCGTCGACGAGTCGTCGTGGCGTCGCCGGATTCGCGCGGAGCGCGGCCTCGATGTCGTCGGTGCACGGCAGGCCGGGCCATGGCTTCCACGTCACGCGCAGCTGCGACGC
>JBBRRW010000082.1:0-13372 GCA_038245975.1 Burkholderiales bacterium | reverse complement strand
GATGCCGCGTGCCAGCGTGAGCGGCGTTGTCAGGATGAGCTCATCACCCTTGAACTGGAAGTACCGGACTTGATCCGTCCCGGTCATGTTGGGCCAGTTGCTCAGCGTTACGTGGTGTATGACCTTGGTGTGAACAGCATCGACCTCGTGTGTTCCTGCGTAGTCATCGAAGCTCTCGAACGCAACGCTCAATTCGGCATCGGTGCATTTCCGCCTGCCAGAAGACGCGAACGATTGCCTCCCCGTCCGAGAGAGCGTCGCGGACATGTGTCCGGTCGCGGTGTAGATGAGCCGTCCCGTCGGGCGTTCACCAAAGGGAAGCCGTTCCTCACCAGATGTGCGGTGGGCGGCGAACGAGACCAGGGACCAGACGCCGGCAAACAAGTTTCTGCTCATCGTGAGAACTCATTTGACCGAAAAGGCACGCCTGGGGTCCGAAGTCGGCAAGGCGATTCAGATATCAATGCAAAGAGTTTCGTCATCCACCCAGGCAAACGAAGATGGTCGCCAACACCCTGTTCCAATCTATGACCGAGCATCATTTCACTCCCTGGAACGCCCAACGAAGAAGGATGGTCGCGACGCCGTAGGATCGTCTCCGCGGGGCGGCAAGCGCCGTCTGCCGGGGCGCCGAAAAAAAGCGACCGAGGTGGACGGGGCGCCGAAGCATGAGACGGTCAAGGAGCTGCTCGAGATGGAGGGCTTCATCGTGTCGACCACCGAGAACGGCCTCGAGGCGCTCGAGTCGATCGCGGCTCTCGGTCCGCCGTGCTTCGTGCTGCTCGACGTGATGATGCCGGTGATGGACGGCTCGACCTTTCTCGAGACGGTGCGACACAGCGGCGATGCGACGTCGGACCGGCTGCCGATCGTCGTGTTCTCGGCGCTGTCCGAGGCGTCCAGCCTCGCGGCCCGTTACGCGTGCGAAGTTCTCCCCAAGCCGGTCGCGTTGGACCAGTTGATCGCGACCGCCACGCGGCTCTGTACGCGGGCGCAATAGCGCGCCTGGGTGATGGGACCGGGTGCGAACGGTCGGTCGACGGCGTCTCGCGATCGCATGGCGATGGCCCCTCGCTGCCTCGAGCGACGCACCGAGCGCCGGGCCGGCCTGCCTCAGGATCCGCGCGTGATCGGCATCTCTTCGAGCGAGGTGTGTTTGCTTTTCGGAATGGTCATGTGCTTCGCCAACTCCAGCTTCGCGACCGCGACCTGGTGCACTTCGTCCGGGCCGTCGGCCAGCCGCAGCGTGCGCGAGTGCGCATACATCATCGCCAGCGGGAAGTCGCCCGACACGCCGCCGCCGCCGTGGATCTGGATCGCCCAGTCGATCACCTGGCAGGCCATCCGCGGCGCGACGACCTTGATCATGGCGATTTCGGACTTGGCGATCTTGTTGCCGACCGTGTCCATCTTGTAGGCCGCGTTCAACGTCAGGAAGCGCGCCTGGTCGATCATGCAGCGCGCGTCGGCGATCTTCTCGAGTGTCATGCCCTGCTCGGCGATCTTCTTGCCGAACGCGGTGCGCTCCAGCGACCGCTTGCACATCAGCTCCAGCGCGCGCTCGGCCACGCCGATCAGGCGCATGCAATGGTGGATGCGGCCCGGTCCGAGCCGGCCCTGGGCGATCTCGAAACCGCGGCCTTCTCCGAGCAGCACGTTGCCGACCGGCACGCGCACGTTCTTCAGGTCGACTTCCATGTGGCCGTGCGGCGCGTCGTCGTAACCGTACACCGACAGCGGACGCAAGACGGTCACGCCGGGCGCGTTGGCGGGCACGACGATCATCGACTGCTGCTCGTGACGACCCGCATCCGGATTGGTCTTGCCCATCACGATGTACACCGCGCAGCGCGGGTCGCCGGCGCCCGACGACCACCACTTGCGGCCGTTGATGACGTACTCGTCACCTTCCTTCGTCATCGAGCACTGGATGTTGGTCGCGTCCGACGACGCCACCGCGGGCTCGGTCATCAGGAACGCCGAACGGATCTCGCCGCGCAGCAGCGGATCGAGCCAGGTGCGCTTGATGTCCTCGGATGCATAGCGTTCGAGCGTCTCCATGTTGCCGGTGTCGGGCGCCGAGCAGTTGAAGATCTCGGGCGCGAAGTGCACGCGGCCCATGATCTCGCAGAGCGGGGCGTACTCGAGGTTGGTGAGGCCTTCGGGGACACGCTTCGAGAACGGCAAAAAGAGGTTCCACAAGCCGGCGGCACGAGCCTTCGGCTTCAGTTCCTCGATCAGCTTCGTCGGGATCCACGCATCCCCCTTCGCGCGGTTCGCTTCGATCTCTTCGTGGAACTTGTGCTCGGCCGGATAGACATGCTCGTTCATGAACGCGAGCAGGCGCGTCCGCAGTTCCTGCACCTTGGGGCTGTAGTCGAAATCCATTTTTTTGCTCGCTGTTTTCTGATCATGTCATCCCGGCGAAGGCCGGGACTTATTGATCAGCAGTGGTTGATTGGGCCCCGGCCTTCGCCGGGGTGACAACATGCGTGCTATGCGGACATGTTCACGGAACCAGCACGATCTTCCCGGTCACCTTGCGTTGCATGACGGCGTTCAGCGCTTCGGCGGCCTGCGCGAACGAATAGCGGGCCGAGACCAGCGGCTTGATCGTGCCGGCCTGCATCATCCCGACCAGCTCCATCAGGTCCTTCGCGTTCGACTTCGGCTCGCGCTTCACATAGTCGCCCCAGAACACGCCGACGATCGACGAGCCCTTCAGCAATGTGAGGTTCAACGGGATTCTGGGAATCTCGCCGTTCGCGAAGCCGACGACGAGCAGGCGTCCGCGCCAGGCCAGGCTGCGCAACGCGGGCTCGGTGTAGCTGCCGCCGACCGGGTCGTAGACCACGTCGATGCCCTTGCCGTCGGTCAGCGCCTTGATGCGCTCGCGCAGGTCTTCGGTGGAATAGTTGATCGTGTCGTCGGCGCCATGCGCCTTGCAGACCGCGAGCTTCTCGTCGCTCGACGCCGCCGCGATGACGCGCGCGCCCAGGGCCTTGCCGATCTCGACGGCCGCGAGGCCGACGCCGCCGGCGGCACCGAGCACCAGCATCGTCTCGCCGGCCGCAAGCGCCGCGCGATCCTTGACCGCGTGATACGACGTGCCGTAAGTCATCACGAACGACGCCGCGATGTCGTAGGGCACGCCGGGCGGGATCGGGATCAGCTTGATCGCGTCGGCCACCACTTCTTCGGCGAAGGCGCCCCAGCCGGTGAACGCGATGACGTCCTGGCCGACGGTGTAGCCCTTCACGTCCGGACCGACCGCGGTGATCGTGCCGGCCAGTTCGCCGCCCGGCGAGAACGGCAGGGCGGGCTTGAACTGGTACTTGTTCTGGATGATCAGCGTGTCGGGGAAGTTGACCCCGGCGGCCTTGACCGCGATGAGTACCTGGCCCGGACCGGGCTCGGGCGACGGAAGCTCCGCGAGCTCCAGCGTATCGGGCAGGCCGTGCTGACGGCAGAGAACGGCCTTCATGCGAACCGACGGCGAGTCATCGAACGTCTCCTGATGTTGATCGTGGGACGGCTCCTTGCGCGACCGACCGCATCAAGCCGTCGAATAGCATGACCGTTCTATTTGATTATAACGACGGCCATCGGGCGGCCCGATAGGGGATTCCACCGGAGCCCGGCTCCCGCGGCCTTCACCGCACGCGCATCCCCGGCCTGGCCCCGTCGTGCGGTTCGAGCACGTACAGGCCCGGCTCGGCCTTGTCGCCGTCGGCGCTGGCCGCGAGGACCATGCCTTCGGAGACGCCGAACTTCATCTTGCGCGGCGCGAGGTTGGCGACCATCACGGTCAGCTTGCCGCTGAGCTGCTCGGGCGCATAGGCGCTCTGGATGCCGGAGAATACGTTGCGCGTGACCGGCGCACCGGCGGCGTCGCGTTCGCCGATGTCGAGCGTCAGACACAGCAGCTTCGTCGAACCTTCGACCTTCTCGGCGGAGACGATGCGGGCGATCCGCAGGTCGATCTTCGCGAAGTCGTCGATGGCGATGGTCTCGCCGATCGGTTCGATCGCCGCGACCGGCCCGGACTCCGGCGCGCTCACGCGCGGCACTGTTTCGACCACGGTCGCCGGCGCCGGCTCGAACAGTTCATCGAGCCGCTTCGGATCGACGCGCGTCATCAGGTGCTGGTACGGGTTGATCGCGGCGCCGGGCGCGAGCGGGATGTCGATGTCGGACCACTGCTGCGGCGGCAGACCGAGGAAGGCCTCGGCCTCGCGCGCGAGCTTTGGCAGGATGGGCTTGAGGTAGATGGTCAGCACGCGGAAGCACTCGAGGGTCTGCGTGCAGACGCGATGCAGGTGCAGGCGGTCGGCCGGGTCGGTGGACTTGGCCAGCAGCCACGGCTTGGCCATATCGAAGAAGCCGTTGGTGGCGTCCGCCAGTTCCATCACGAGGCGGATCGCCTTGCCGAACTCGCGCGACTCGATCGCGTGGGCGATCTCGCGCGACTCGTCGCGCAGTTCGCTGGCGAAGCCGTCGCGCGCGACGTCGCCTTCGCCGTACAGGCGCCCGTCGAAATGCTTGGCGACGAAGCCCGCGGCGCGGCTGGCGATGTTGACGTACTTGCCGATCAGGTCGCTGTTGACGCGGGCTGTGAAGTCGTCGGGATTGAACTCGACGTCCTCGATGCGCGCGTTGAGTTTGGCCGCGATGTAATAGCGCAGCCATTCGGGGTTGAGCCCCAGATCGAGATAGCGCAGCGGCGACAGCCCGGTCCCGCGGCTCTTCGACATCTTCTCGCCGCCCGACAGCGTGATGAAGCCGTGGACGTTGATCGCGTCGGGCGTCTTGCGGCCCGAGAAGCGCAGCATCGCCGGCCAGAACAGCGTGTGGAAATAGATGATGTCCTTGCCGATGAAGTGAACCTGCTCGACCCCTTCGTCGCGCACGTACTCGTCGAAGCTCTGCGTGTGGCCGTCGGCCGCCGCCTTGCCCGAGTCGAAGTAGCTCTTCAACGTGGCGAGGTAGCCCACCGGCGCGTCGAGCCAGACATAGAAGTACTTGCCGGGCGCGTCGGGGATGGGGATGCCGAAGTAGGGCTCGTCGCGCGAGATGTCCCAGTCGGCCAGGCCGCCCTTCGGGTCGAGCTGGCCGTCGGCGTCCGGCTTGCCGAGCAGCCATTCGCCAGCCTTGTTGCGGACTTCCGTTTGCAGGCGCGGTGCGCCGCTGGTCGTCGAGGTGCCGGCCGTCCAGGCCTTGAGGAAGTCGGCGCAGCGCGGGTCCGACAGCCTGAAGAAGAAATGCTCGGAGGACTTGAGCACCGGCGTGGCGCCGGTCAGCGCGGAATAGGGATTGATCAGCTCGACCGGCGAATAGACCGAGCTGCACACCTCGCACGAATCGCCGTACTGGTCCTTCGCATGACAGACCGGACACTCGCCCTTGATGTAGCGGTCCGGCAGGAACATGTTCTTGACCGGGTCGAAGAACTGCTCGACGTCCCGCGTCGTGATCAGGTTGTTCGCCTTCAGCGCGCGATAGATGTCCTGCGACAACGCGACGTTCTCGGTCGAGTCGGTCGAGTGCCAGTGATCGAAGTCGAGGTGGTAGCCGCTGAAGTAGCGATGGCGGTCGGCCGCGATCTCGGCGACGAACTGCTGCGGCGTCTTGCCGGCTTTTTCGGCCGCGATCATGATCGGCGCGCCGTGCGCGTCGTCGGCGCCGACGAACGCCACCTTGTGGCCCCGCATGCGCATGAAGCGCACCCAGATATCGGCCTGGATGTACTCCATCATGTGGCCGATGTGGAACGGTGCGTTCGCGTACGGAAGTGCGGTGGTGACGAAGAGCTTGCGGGCCATGATCGTGGGTGGTTGCATGCCCGATGTGCCTCGGGTCGTCGGCGAGTTTACCGTGGGACAACGCGCGACTCGCGGTTTCTGACGCTTCGCGGCTAGCATTGCGGTTGCGGGACGACACCCGATGTCCTCGTCCCCAGCCCACCGGAACCTCCATCGACGCCTCCACCCACCTGCCGCCAGCGGCGCCGACGTTCCCCCACCCGAGCCGCCCCTGTCCCGCATGATTCCAAGATCGACCGGTCGAATCGGCCTGCGTCCAGCGCTCGTCGCCCGCGCCATCCTCATCGCCATCGTCCCCGCCCTGGCCGGCTGTATCAATCTGGCGCCCGACTACCGCCGTCCCGATGCGCCGGTCGCGCCGTCGTGGGCCGATCGCGGCGCCGGCGACGCGCTTCCGGCCGCCGGATCGGTCGCGGCCGCGTCGGCCGGCACGCTCGCCTGGGACGCCTTCATCGCCGACGAACGGCTGCGCGCCGTCGTCGGCCGCGCGCTGCGGAACAATCGTGACCTGCGGATCGCGGTGCTCAACGTGGAGCGCGCGCGTGCCGTCTATCGCATCCGGGAGGCAGCGCGGCTGCCGGCGTTGCAGGGATCGGCGTCCGGCACGCGCACGCGGACCGACGGCTTCACGTCGAGCAGCTACACCGCCGCGATCGACGCGAGCTACGAGGTGGACCTGTTCGGGCGCCTCCGCAACCTCAGCGATGCGTCGCTCGCGTCGTTCTTCGCGACGCGCGAGGCGCGCCGCAGCGCGCAGGTCTTGCTGGTGTCCGAGGTGGCGACGGTCTGGCTGACCCTGGCGGCCGATGAGCAGCGGCTGGCGGTGTCGCGGCAGACCCTGGACAGCCAGCAGCGCAGCCTCGACCTCGCCGTGCGGATACGCGACCTGGGCGCGACGACGGGCCTGGCGCTGGCGCAGGTCCGCAGCACCGTCGAAGCGGCGCGGGTGCAGAGCGCGTCGCTGCAGACGCAGATCGCGCTCGACCGCAACGCGCTCGAGCTGCTGATCGGCGGGCCGCTCGACGACGGCCTCGCGCCCGATGCGCGCATTCCGGAGGCGGGCGCGTTGTTCGACGTGCCGCGCGAGCTGCCGTCGTCGGTGCTCATCGAGCGGCCCGACGTGCAGGCCGCCGAGCGCGACCTGCAGGCGACCTACGCGAACATCGGCGCGGCGCGTGCCGCCTACTTCCCGCGCATCACGCTCACCGGTGCCGCCGGCAACTCGAGCGTGGCGCTGAACCAGCTCTTCAAGAACGGCAGCGGCTTCTTCAGCTTCTCGCCGTCGATTTCGCTGCCGATCTTCTCCGGCGGCCTCAACGACGCCAACCTGGCCGCGGCCCGCGTGGACCGCGAAGTCGCGATCGCCGCGTACGAACGCAGCCTGCAGAGCGCGTTTCGCGAGGTGGCCGACGTGCTGGCCGCGCGCGGCACGCTGGCCGAGCGCACGGCGGGCCAGCGCGCGCTGATCGATGCGGTCGAGACCAGCTACCGCCTGTCGGATGCGGTCTTCCGCCAGGGCGGCAGCAGTTACCTGCAGGTGCTGGAGGCGGAGCGCTCGCTGTACGGGGCACGGCAATCGCTGATCGGCCTGCTACTCGAAGAACAGACCACGCGCGTCGGCCTCTACAAGGCGCTGGGCGGCGGATGGAACCAGGGAAACAACGCGCCATGAATCTGCGACGTCGACGATGGTGGTGGGTCTCGGGCACGGTGATCGTCGTGCTGATCGCGCTCGGCGTGAAGAAGTTCGTGTTCACCGAAACACCGCCGCCGCAGGTGACCACCACGGCGGCGGTCAAGGCCGACATCGAGGAAGCGGTGCTGGCCACCGGCACCATCGAGGCGGCCAGGCTGGTCAGCGTCGGCGCGCAGGTCACCGGGGTCCTGACGAAGCTGCACGTGGCGCTCGGCGACCACGTCACGAAGGGCCAGGCGATCGCCGAGATCGATTCGTCGACGCAGCAGAACGAACTGCGCAAGGCCGAGGCCGGCGTACTCAGCGTCCGCGCGCAGCGGCTCGCCAAGACCGCGCTGCTCAAACAGACCGGCCTCGCCGCCGCGCGGCTGCGCGCGCTGGTCGCGATCGACGCGGGATCGCGCGCCGACCTCGAGAGCGCCGAGGCGGTCTACTCGACGACACAGGCCGACATCGCGTCGCTGGATGCGCAGCTGTCGCAGGCCGAGCTGACGCGCGACACGGCGAAGGTCAACCTGGCCTACTCGCACGTCAACGCGCCGATCGACGGTGTGGTCGTCGCGGTCGTGACCGAGCAGGGGCAGACGGTCAACTCCAACTTCTCGTCGCCGACCATCATCAAGCTCGCGCAGCTCGACACGATGACGATCAAGGCGCAGATCTCCGAGGCCGACGTGCCGCGCGTCCACCCCGGTCTGCCGGTCTACTTCACGCTCCTGGGGGACCCGGACACGCGCTACGACGCGGTGCTCAAGCGCGTCGAGCCGGGGCCGACCACGCTGGCCACCGACACCAGCGCGACCTCGGCCACCGCCGGCAGTGCGAGCAGCGCCGCGAAGGCGATCTACTACAACGGCATCTTCGACGTGCCGAACCCGGACGGCAAGCTGCGCATCGCGATGACGGCGCAGGCCACCATCGTCGTGTCGAGCGTCAAGGCCGCGCTGACGATCCCGAGCGCGGCGCTGGGCGCGAAGGCAGCCGACGGCCGCTACAACGTCCGCGTCAAGGAAGGCACGAAGATCGTCGACCACGCCGTGCGCATCGGCTTGAACAACCGGGTCCAAGCGCAGGTCGTCGACGGCCTGCAGGCCGGTGACCTGGTGGTGACCAGCGAAGCGGCCGCCCCGAAGCCGGGCGCGCCCGGCTGACGATGGCCGCGCTGCTCGAGTTCCACGCGCTCAGCCGCTCCTACCAGGCGGGCGACCAGGTCGTCCACGCGCTGCGCGACGTGACGCTGGGCATCGAGGCCGGCGAGATGGTCGCGATCATGGGCGTGTCGGGCTCGGGCAAGTCGACGCTGATGAACGTCCTCGGCTGTCTCGACAAGCCCACGGCGGGCAGCTATCGCGTCGACGGGCAGGAGACCGGCGCGATGAGCCCCGACGAACTCGCGCGCCTGCGCCGCGAGCACTTCGGCTTCATCTTCCAGCGCTACCAGTTGCTGGGCGACCTGACGGCGATCCGCAACGTCGAGATCCCCGCGGTCTACGCCGGCATGTCCGCAGAAGACCGTCATCGACGGGCTCGCGAACTGCTCGAGCGCCTCGGCCTCGGCGACCGCATGAGCCACCGGCCCAACGAGCTGTCCGGCGGCCAGCAGCAGCGCGTCAGCATCGCGCGCGCGCTGGTCAACGGCGGCCAGGTGATCCTCGCCGACGAGCCCACCGGCGCGCTCGACAGCACCAGCAGCGAGGAAGTGCTGCGCATCCTCCAGGAGCTGCACGCGCAGGGTCATACCGTCATCATCGTCACGCACGACGCGAAGGTTGCGGCCCATGCGCATCGCGTGATCGAGCTGAGCGACGGCGTCGTCATCGCCGATCGCAGGACGCAGGCGCGCGTCGTCGATGGACCGCAGCTGCCCGAGCCCGCGCGCAGCACCGACCCGTGGTGGATGACCGGGCTCGCCCGCTTCTCGGAGGCGACCGGCATGGCGATCCGCAGCATGGCCAACCATCGGCTGCGGACGCTGCTGACGACGCTCGGCATCATCATCGGCATCACGTCGGTGGTCTCGGTGGTGGCGCTGGGCGAAGGGTCGCGCACGCAGATCCTCGCGCAGTTCTCGTCGCTGGGAACCAACACCATCGACGTCTACGCGGGTCAGGGTTTCGGCGACCAGCGCGCCTCGACGGTCCGCACGCTCAACAGCGGCGATGCGACCGCGCTGGGCACGCTCGAATACATCGACAGCGTCACGCCGTCGATCGTGACCAGCGTGGCGCTGCGCAAGGGCAACGTCGACCGCATCACGACCGTCAACGGCGTCGGCTCGCAATACTTCCGCGTGCGCGGCTACGAGTTCGCGTCCGGCCAGGCCTTCAGCGAAGCCGCGGTGCGCATGCAGGCGCAGGACGCCGTGATCGACGACAACGCGATGCGCGCGCTGTTCAAGGACGGCACGCCGGCGCTCGGCCAGGTGATCCTGCTGGGCAGCGTGCCGGTGCGGATCGTCGGCGTCACCGTCAAGAAGACCAGCATCTTCTCCAACAGCGAGTCGCTCAACGTGTGGATCCCGTACACCACGGCGATGGCGCGGCTCACCGGACAGGACACGTTGCGCAGCATCACGCTGCGCATCAGCGACGGAGCCAACGGCAATGCGGCCGAGGCCGGCATCAAGCGCCTGCTGACGCAGCGCCATGGCAAGACCGACTTCTTCCTGCAGAACAACGAGGCCTTCCGCCAGAGCTTCGAGAAGACGACGCTGACGATCTCGCTGCTGATCTCGCTGATCGCCGTGATCTCGCTCGTCGTCGGCGGCATCGGCGTGATGAACATCATGCTGGTGTCGGTGATCGAGCGGACGCAGGAGATCGGCATCCGCATGGCGGTCGGCGCGCGGCAGAGCGACATCCTGCGGCAGTTCCTGATCGAAGCCGTGCTGGTGTGCCTGCTCGGCGGCCTCGTCGGCGTCTCGCTCGCGCTCGGCATCTCGCTGGTCTTCAACGCGTTCGTCGAAAGCTTCAAGATGCCGATCTCGTGGACCTCGATCGCCGTGGCCTTCCTGGTCTCGACCGGCATCGGCGTCGTGTTCGGTTTCCTGCCGGCGCGCAACGCGGCGCGGCTCAATCCGATCGACGCGCTCGCGCAGGTCTAGACGAATGTTTCACGCGGCTTGCTGCACGACTTCGTCGGTCCGCGCCTGACCCTGCAGCATCGCGACCAGCAGCGGCTGGCGCGACGCGACCTCGTCGACGGTGCCGCTGTCGAGCACCCGGCCTTCTTCCATCAACACGATGCGGTCGAAGTGTTCGAGCAGGCTCATGCGATGCACCGACGCGACGATGCACGCCGACGGGAAGCCGGCCTTGAGCTCGCGATAGACGTGCGCCTCGGTCAGCGGGTCGAGCGCGCTGGTCGGCTCGTCGAGCAGGATCATCGACGTGCCGGCCGCGGCGAGCACGCCGCGTGCCAGGCACAGCCGCTGGCGCTGGCCGCCCGACAGGTTGACGCCGCGGTCCGCGACCGCCGTGTCCAGCCCGTCCGGCATCGTCGCCAGCACCTCGTCGAACGCACTGGTCCGCAACGCGACCGCCAGCGTGCGGTTGTCGGGCCGCGTGTCGAGCGCGATGTTCTCGCGGACCGTGGCCTCGAAGACGTCGGCATCCTGCGGGATGAAGGTGGTGATCGACGCCAGCGGACGGACGCCGAGATGCGTCACGCCGTCGACGTTGGCGTGGCCGTGCGTGGCGTCGTAGAGCCCGGCCATCACGCGCATCAGCGTGCTCTTGCCGGCGCCGCTCGGACCGACCAGCGCGATGCGTTCACCGCGCGCGAACGCGAGCGAGACCTGGCGGATACCCTTTGCCGTCGACGTCGAACCGTCGTGCGCATCCCCCGGCGCGTCGTGCAGATAAGAGACGCCGTGCAGTTCGATGCGCGACCAGTCGGGCGCGATCGTCGACGGTGCTTCCGGCCGCGTCGGCGCATCCCAGATCACGGCGGCGCTCGCGAAGTTGACGCGACTGCGCGCGAAGCCCTGCAGGTGCGAAGCCGCGGCGCTGACCACCGAGCCTGCCTGCTCGGCGTACTGGTGGATCATGAAGATGCTGCCGATCAGGATGCCCGCGGCCGCGCCGTGCGCTTGCCAGACATACACCGCGACGATGGTCCAGGTCAGCGCGGTGGTCAGCAGGTCGACCACGCACCACTTGGCTTCGTTGAGCCGGATGCTGCGCTTGAGCGGGACGAACACCGCTTCGAGGCGCGCGCTCAGCAGGCGCCGCGCGCTCGGCTGCAGGCGCAGCGCGGTCAGTGTGACCATGCCGCCGATGAACTCCAGTGCGCCCGACGCGTAGCGGCGCGACGCATCGTTTTCCTGCGCGGCGAGCCGTGTCATCGACCGGTCGAAGCGCATGCCGACGACGACCAGCACCGCGTACGCCGCGATCGCGAGCAGGCCGGTGGCCGGCGAGAAGAACACCAGCGCGGCCAGCGTGCCGACGAAGGTCACGGTGCTCTGCAGGACGATGTACTGGTTCTGCGCGAAGTCGTCGAGCGCGCCGCTGGCCTGGCCCATGCGCTGCTGCAGGTCACTCGCGGGATGGCGGTCGTGCCACTTCAGCGGCGCGTTCGACAGCTTGTCGAACAGGGCCTCGGAGACGCCGCGACGGACGCGGATGCCGACCGCGCGCTCGAGCACGCGCCCCGGACCGTGCAGCGCCCACACCACCGCGCAGGTCGTGACCAGCGCGCACACCCAGCCGCCCGCACGCAGCGCGTAGTCGGCGCCGCCCGCCTGTAGCACGTTGATCGCGTGGCCGGCGAACCACGGCAGCGCGAGTCGCAGCAGCTGCGACCCGATCAGCAGGCCGGCGCCGGCGAGCAGTGCCAGCCGCGAGCCGGCCGCGAAGCGCCACAAGTTGCGGTAGAGCCCACCGTGGGGAGCTCTGGAAGGCGTTGGGGATAGCGCGGCTGCGTTCATGGTGGTCTCTGCAGTCCGACCCAGGGGTCGCATCGGTCGGGGAGGGCGTGCGACGCCTGCAGAAACGGGAATCGGTCATCCGGTGATGACAAGAACGCGCGGCGACTTCGTAACAATTTCACCGGGGCGCGTCACGGCGCAGCGCTCGACCGGAAGTGGCGACCGCCGCCCTTCAGCGGCCCAGGTTCGTCAGCCGGGCGGCCTCGACGATCTCGATCCAGTAGCCGTCGGGATCCTTGATGAAGGCCACATCCTTCATCTTTCCCTGGTCGGGACGCTTCACGAACACGACCGCGTTGCGGTCGAACCACGCGACCGCGGCATCCAGGTCGGGCACCGAGAAGCAGATGTGTCCGAAGCCCTGCGGCTGCGCGTTGCCGTCGTGATAGCGGAACGCTGGATCCTTCTCGGTGCCCCAGTTGTGGGTCAGTTCGAGGATGGCTCGTTGCGCGAAGGTCCAGGCCGTACGGGCGCCGACCTCCTCGGGCGGCGACCCGCCGGCATCGGGTCGATGCAGGAAGTAGAGCGAGAACGACATCTCGGGGAAGTCGAGCTTGCGCAGCAGGCGCATGCCCATCACGCGCGTGTAGAAATCGAGTGCGGGCTGCGGATCGCGGACTCGCAGCATGCTGTGGTTGAGAACGAAGCCCTGCGATGCGCGGTCGGGCGCGGCGCACACGCCCGGCTGGATCTCGGTGTCGAACGCCATCCGTCGGCCGGGCCGGTCAGGATGCGTTCGCCGCCGCCGGCGACGAGCGCGAGGCGACGAGCACCGGCGCCGCGCGCTCCTGCGCGGGAACTGCATCGCCACTGCGTCGCGTCTCCAGTGCGAGCAGCCTGCGCTTGAGGTAGCGCATGCAGGTGATGCGCAGGAACGACGCGAAGTTGGGCACCTCGCCGCGATGCACGAGGATCTCGTCGTGG
>JBBRRW010000081.1:0-13445 GCA_038245975.1 Burkholderiales bacterium | reverse complement strand
GTGCCGGGCGGGGCGATGGGCCGCCTCCCCGAACCTTTCTTGCGACTCGACCATGAAGACCTGGATGTGCCTGATCTGCGGCTGGATCTACGACGAAGCGGCCGGTGCGCCGGAGGAAGGCCTGGCTGCGGGCACGCGTTGGGAAGACGTGCCGATGAACTGGACCTGCCCCGAATGCGGGGCACGCAAGGAAGACTTCGAGTTGATCGAGGTCTGACCCTCGCGCTCGCCGCCGGCATGCTGCGAAGCGGTGTTCTTCAGTTTCGGTCGAGGGTACCGATACACCATCCGGAGCACCCCTTTTGCCAAACGAGGTGGGCATGATGAAGACGTCGAGTGATCTACGAGCGAACGGCCGGACGTTTCGACTGCCCTGCATCGCATTGCTGGCGCTCTGCGCCACGATGGCGCGAGCCGACAACGGCGTGACCGACACTGCCATCGTCATCGGGCAGTCCGCGGCCTTCAGCGGACCCGCCCAGCAGCTGGGCAAGGACATGAACCTGGGGGCGAAGACCTACTTCCAGATGGTCAACGATCGCGGCGGCGTGCTCGGACGCAAGATCGAATTGCGCACCAAGGACGACGGCTACGAAGCCGCTCGCGCCGGCCAGAACACCCACGAGTTCATCGAGCAGGACAAGGTGTTCGCGCTGTTCGGGTACGTCGGCACGCCGACGAGCAATGCCGCACTGCCCATCTTCACGCAGGCGAAGGTGCCCTTCATGGGCCCCCTGACGGGTGCGGATTCGTTGCGCCAGCCGTTCAACCGCTACGTCTTCAACATCCGCGCCAGCTACTTCGACGAGACCGAACGAATCATCGAACAGCTCGTCACCACCGGCATCACCAACATCGCGGTGTTCTACCAGAACGATGCCTACGGCAAGGCCGGCCTCGAAGGCGTGACGCGTGCGATGACCAAGCGCAACCTGAAGATCGCGAGCACCGCGACGGTCGAGCGCAACAGCTCGGACGTGACAGCCGCGATCCAGACGCTGTCGAAGACGGATCCCGCGGCCATCGTGCAGATCAGCGCGTACGCGTCGTGCGCTGCACTCATCCGGGGCATGAAGAAGACTGGCTACACCGGTCAGTTCTTCAACGTATCCTTCGTCGGCAGCAAGGCGCTGGCCGACACGCTCGACCAGGACGGCCGCGGCGTGGTGATTTCGCAGGTCATGCCGTTCCCGTTCAGCAAGGTGCTGGCCATTCAGCGCGAATACGCGCAGGCGATGGGCGGCACCGCCGGCTCGGTGAACTTCGGCACGATGGAAGGCTTCATCGCCGCCAAGGTGTTCACCGAAGCGCTGCGTCGCGCCGGCAAGGACCCGACGCGCGAGAAACTGATCGCCGCCTTCGAATCGATGCGGGACTACGACGTGGGCGGTTTCGCCATCAACTTCACGCCGTCCAATCACAGCGGCTCCAAGTTCGTGGAGCTTACGATGATCGGTTCGAACGGCGAATTCCTGAAGTAGCCATCGGCGACGGCCAGGTCTTGCGCCCGCGAGATCCCCACGCGAGACGCCCGGCAGGTCGATGTGCGCCACCCAGGTTTGCCGCGCGCTCATCGCTGTTCGCGGCTCAGAGTTTTGCCGCGATCGCCGTTGTCCATGCGCAACGTGCCGCGGCGAGCCGGCTTTTCATTCACGATCGTTGCGTATTTTCTGACGCTACAATCGTTTAGCACCGGGACCTCATGTTCTGCGCATCGTTGTCGAAAGCACGGTGAGACGGTCGAAACGTCGTCTATTCGACGTACGACGATCCCGGGCCGCTGTTGCATGATGCAACGAGTGCCGGAACCCTTGAAAGAAGTCATGACCCCCACTACGGACATCGCTGGCCTGAAGGTCATGGTGATCGACGACAGCAGCACGATTCGCCGCAGCGCCGAAATCTTTCTGGTGCAGGCTGGCTGCCAGGTGATCCTCGCCGACGACGGCTTCGACGCGCTGGCCAAGGTCAACGACTACCAGCCCGATCTGATCTTCTGCGACATCCTGATGCCGCGCCTCGATGGCTATCAGACCTGTGCGCTGATCAAGAAGAGCGCGCGCTTCCACACCACGCCGGTCGTGATGCTGTCGAGCAAGGACGGTCTGTTCGACCGGGCGCGGGGCCGGATGGTGGGGTCCGACGAATACCTGACCAAGCCCTTCACCAAGGACAGCCTGCTCAAGACGGTCGACATCCACGCGCGTCGCGCGGTGGCCTGAACGCGATAGAGACCCGCCGATACCGGCGCCCCCCGTCGCAAACCCCATACCGGAATACCCCGTGCAAAAAATCCTCGTCGTCGACGACTCCGCCACCGAACGCTTCTTCTTTTCCGAGCTGCTCAGCAGCAACGGCTACGAAGTGGTCACCGCCGAGAACGGCGCGGAAGCACTGACCAAGGCCAAAAGCGAAAAGCCCAACCTCATCCTCATGGATGTCGTGATGCCCGGCCAGAACGGCTTCCAGGTTACGCGCACCATCAGCCGCGACCCCGATACCGCGCACATCCCGATCATCATGTGCACCAGCAAGAGCCAGGAGACCGATCGCTACTGGGGACTGAAGCAGGGCGCGAAGGACTACGTCGTCAAGCCCATCGATCCCAAGGACTTGTTGTCCAAGATCCGCGCCCACGGCGGTTGACCATGTCCGAATCCCCTTCGCGGTCGCGCTCGCAGCCGGCTTCCCAGCCGGCAACGGATCGTTTCGCGCGGCCCGATGCGCGCACCGCATCAATCGCGCGACGCGAGCGTCTGCGCGAGTTCCAGTCGTCGCTCTCCGAACGGATGCGACGTGCGCAGACGGTGCCGGTGGCATCGAGCCGGCTCGGACTGCAGATCGGACCGAGCCGCGTGCTCGTCGACCTGGCCGAAGCGGCCGAGATTCTCGCGGTGCCGGCCATCACGCCGGTGCCGCTCGTGAAGGCGTGGTACCGCGGTCTGTGCAACGTCCGGGGCAATCTGCTCGGCGTCATCGACCTGTCGTTGTTTGCCGGCGGCCCCGCGACGCCTCTCGACCAGGACAGCCGGGTGCTGGCCTTCGGCGCCGATCTGCAGTTCGCGAGCGGCATCCTGGTCTCGCGCATGCTGGGCCTGCGCAGCGCGTCGGACCTCGGTCCGGCACCCGACTCAGACCCGGCTGCGCCGGCGAGCCTCTACGCACCCTGGGTGCGGTCGCGACTCGTCGATGCGCAGGGCGTCCTGTGGGATGAACTCGATCTCGCGACTCTCGCCACAGACGAACGATTTCTGTGGATCGGTCGGACCTGAACGACCGGTGGACGTCTTCGGGCCGTCGCCCGGGGCGTCGCAGAACGGCCACACGTCGGCGGGACCAACGATCGCGATCGACCGTTATGGTTTTCGTTCGATGTGCCGATACTAGGAAAAACGGCGAGAGCTGCTGCGTGGCGCGCTCTCAAACAATACTGCGAGGAAGAACATGGCGTACACGTGGTCTTTGGACAAACTCTCTTCCCTCAAGCGTCGCGGCGCGGACAGGTCCGAACCGAAGCCAGCCATGCCGCTGATCCACGAAGCGAGCGGCGATCGCTCGCCGAACGACGTGACCCAGGATGCAATGACCGGCGGCGACGTCCGCTCCTCCTCGACGCGTGCCGCGCCGACCAGCGCTGCGGCCCGCCTGCGGTGGATCCTCTGGTTCACCGGTGCCGCGTTGCTGATCTTCGTCGTGATGGTGGCGCTCGCGTTGCGGAGCGCATCGAACGAAGCGGCCTACGCCGAGACGATCGGCGACTCGCTGATGCATTCGCAGCGACTCGCGAAGGCGGTCCCCACCGCGCTGCAGGGCAACGTCGAGGCATTCGTGCAGTTGCGCGACAGCCGCGACCGGCTGGCGGCCAACCTGGCGGTGCTCGCCGATGGCGGCTCCCGCGGCAATCGCAACGTGCCGGCCACCACCGGCAGCGCGCGCGACAAGCTGACCGAGGTCGAGACCGTCTGGAAGCAGGCCCAGAAAAACGCGACCGTGGTGCTCGACAACGAGAAGGTGCTGACGTCGATCGGCAGCACGTTGCGCGAGCTGAGCAACGCCAATCCGGCGCTGCTGGAAACCACCGAGCAGATCGCGGCACTAAAGCTGCAGACCAGCGCGGCGGCACGCGAGATCTCGGCGTCGACGCAGCTGGTGATGCTGACCCAGCGGCTCGCGAAGAACGCCAACGAACTGATGACCGGCGAGGCCGTCAATCCGGCCACGGCCTTCCTGCTCGGCAAGGACACGAACACCTTCCGCGATGTGCTCGACGGGCTCGCCAACGGCAGCGACAGCCTGCGTCTCGCGGCGCCTCGCGACGCGGACACCAAGCAGATGATCGTCAGCCTGCAACAGCAGTTCGGAGCGTATAGCAAGCAGATCGCCACGATGCTGGCGGGTCTGCAGAAGATCATCGCCGCGAAGGAAGCCGCGCAGGTCGTGTTCAAGGACAGCGAATCGCTGCGCGGCAAGCTGGTCGATCTGCAGAGCGAATATTCCGAAGACCGGTCTGGCCGCATCTTCCCGACGCTCGCCATCGTCTTCGGCATCCTCAGCCTGGTCGGCGCCGCGCTGATCGCGAAGTCGTACTTCGACGGTGCCGCAGCACAGGCGGCCGAAGAGCGTCGCGGGCGCGCCGAAGCGGAGCATCAGGAACAGGTCCTGAAAGCGACCAACGAAGCGAACCAGGTGGCCATCATGCGGCTGATGAACGAACTGCAGGAGGTGGCCGACGGCAACCTCACGATGCAGGCCACGGTCTCCGAAGACATCACCGGCGCCATCGCCGACTCGGTCAACTACACCGTCGAGGAACTGCGCACGCTGGTCGGCCGCATCAACAGCACCGTCGAGCAGGTCACCGACGCGTCGTCCACGGCGCAGGAGACCTCCACCCGTTTGCTGTCCGCGTCCGACGAACAGTCGCGCGAAATCCGTTCCACCGGCGACGCCGTGGTGACGATGGCCCGGCAGATCAGCGAGGTGTCCGGATCGGCGGCCGAGTCCGCCACCGTCGCCCGCCAGTCGCTGGCCGCTGCCGAGGACGGTCAGCGCGCCGTGCAGAACTCGATCTCCGGCATGAACGAGATCCGCGACCAGATCCAGGAAACCAGCAAGCGCATCAAGCGGCTGGGCGAATCGTCGCAGGAGATCGGCGAGATCATCGAACTGATCTCCGACATCACCGAACAGACCAACGTGCTCGCGCTCAACGCGGCCATCCAGGCGGCGTCGGCCGGCGAAGCGGGCCGCGGATTCTCGGTCGTCGCCGAAGAAGTGCAGCGCCTCGCCGAGCGTTCCGGCGAAGCCACGAAGCAGATCGGCGCGCTGGTACGTACCATCCAGACCGACACCCAGGACGCGGTGTCGGCCATGGAAAAATCCACCGAAGGCGTGGTCGAAGGCGCCAAGCTGTCGGACGCCGCGGGTCAGTCGCTGGGCAACATCGGCCGCGTGTCGAAGCAGCTCGCGGAACTGATCGAGGCGATCTCCCGAAGCACGTCGCAGCAGGCCACGTCGGCCGGCGAGATGGCCTCGAGCATGGAGCACATCCTGGCGGTGAACGAACAGGCCTCCGACGGCACGCGCCGCACGGCCACGTCGATCCAGCAGCTCTCCGCCCTCGCGCTCGAACTGAAGAGTTCCGTCGCGCGATTCAAGGTCAACTGATCGCGGGCTTCGGCCCGTGGTCTTCCCCGATGTCGCGTGCGGCCCGAGGCCCGCGCGGCAGCGAAAGGATGTCAATCGATGAATAGCGCAATCGATCCCGGCGGCATCGAGCCCGGCCACCACGTCGACGGCCTCGAAGGCAGCGTCGATACCGGCACGATCGCGTGGCTGTTGCCCGAGATCGTTCACGCGTTCGATGCCGCAACGGCCGCGCTGCGTTCGTTTCGCGCGGGCGCCGCGGGCGTCGACCGGCAGGACGTCGACCTCGCGCCGTTGCGGGTCGCCCGATCGCATCTGCACCAGGCGCACGGCGCGCTCGAACTCGGCGAGATCGCCGGCGTCACGAAGCTGACCGAAGCGATCGAGGAGCTGCTCGCCGTTTTCGAAGTCGAACCCGGACGCTGCGACGCGACTGCGCTCGACGCCATCATCGGTGGCTGCCGCGCCATCGTCGAATATCTCGAGGACCTGCAGGGCGGGGCGCGGCAACAGCCGCTGCACCTGTTCCCCAGTTATCGCGACCTGCTGGTCGCACGCGGCGTCGACCGCATCCATCCGGCCGACCTCTTCATGGTCGATCTCGGGGTGCGTGCGCCGAAGGGCGACGAGGGCACGGCCCTCGACGACCAGGCGTTGCGCGAACAGCGGACCGCGTTCGAGCAGGCGCTGCTCCGCTATCTCCGCAATGAAAACGATACGACCGCACTCGCCGCGCTGAGCCGCGCCGTGACCGCGATCGATGGCTCGGTGGCGCGCAATGCGCGTCACGGCCAGGGCCAGCACCGTGCTTTCTGGTGGGTCACGCGGGCGTTGTTCGAGGCCATGGCCAACGGCGGTTTCGCGCAGGTCTCGTCGCAGCAGGCGCACATCAAGCGCCTCGCGGGTCGCGTCAATCTGCAGATCCGCAAGCTGGTCGACGGTTCGAGCGCGGTCACCGAGCGCCTGTACACCGATACCCTGTTCTTCCTCGCGCTCTCGGAGCCGGTGACGCTTCACGTCCGCGCAGTCCAGGAGCGCTTCGGGCTGCACGGCTCGGTACCGAAGAGTTTCGAGACGCAACGCTACGGGCGTGTCGATCCCGCCGCGTTGCGCACCGCGCGCGAGTCGCTGATCGCGGCGAAGGCCGCCTGGTCGGCCATCGTCGCGGGCGATGTCGGACAGATCCGTGCTTTCGCCAGGGAAGCCGGCGCGGTGCTGGAAGCGGTCGCCCCGATCAAGCGGCGCGGCCTGGTGCAGGTCGCGCAGATCATCGACGGCATCGCCACCGACCTCGGCTTCGATCCGCGGCAGCCCACGCCCGCGGTCGGTCTCGACGTGGCCACGGCGCTGCTGTTCCTCGAAGGATCGCTCGAACGCGCCCGCTGGCTCGACGATGCGTTCGATGCGCGCGCCGCACTCGTGGTCGCACGCGTCGAAGCGTCCGTGCTCGGACGGGCCAACCCGCCCGCGGCCTTCGACTGGCTCGATCGCATGTCGCGCGAGGCCGAAGAACGGCTGACGCTGGCGACCTTCGTGGCCGAACTGCAGGCCAACCTGCGCAACGCGGAAAAGGTCCTCGACGGTTTCTTCCGCGACCCTGCCGAACGTGCCCACCTGAAGGACGCGCAGAAGTCGCTGGCCCAGGCCAGCGGTGCGCTGGCACTGCTGGGTCACGACGACGTCCATCGCGCCATCGATCGCGCACGCGAAACCATCGCGTGCTTCGAGAACGACCCCGCGCTGGTCGATGCCGCCGCCTGCGAAGATCTCGCACAGAGCCTCGGCGCGGTCGGCTTCTACGTCGAGCAGATCAAGCGCGAGCGCATCGATACCGGTGCCTTCCACTTCGATGCCGTGTCCGGACGCTTCAGCGCCGACATGGCCCGTGCGCCGGTCGTCGTCGCCAATCCGGCGCTGGATGTCGCGATCGACGAAGTACCCGCTTCGGCGCAGGTCGATTTCGAACTGCCGGCCGTCGATGCGGTCGAGGGCTTTCCGTTGCTGCACGATCCTTTCGCGGCCACCGACGTCGCGTTCGCGGCGACGCAGATCGTGGAGCCCGACGGCACGCTCGAGGACGAGATTGTCCGGCGCGCCGCCGATGCGCAGGACGGTGTGGCAGCGCTGCGCCAGCACCCCGACGACGCGCAGGCGCGCGAGCGCCTGATGTCGGCGCTCGACGACGTGCGGCGCAACGCGATGCTGATCGACGATCGTTCCCTGCAGGACGAAGCGGCCGCGATCCTCGGGTCGCTGCGCGACGGCAAGCACGATCCGCTGGGCTTCGCGTCGGCCGCCGAACTGGCCGACCAGGTCGCCGAACTCGCGATTCATGCCAACCGCTCGGCCGGCATCGCACCGCCTTCGATCGTCCCGCTCGAGCCGGCGTTGCCGATGCCGTCCGACGACAACGTCGATGCCGAATTGCTGGAGATCTTCCTCGAGGAGGCGTGCGGCGTGCTGGTCGACGCCGAGGCGTCGATGCGCGTCCTCGACGCCGACCCGTCGAACACCACCGCCACCGCCAACCTGCGTCGCGGCTTCCATACGCTCAAGGGCAGCGGTCGCATGGTGGGTCTGATGGCCTTCGGCGATGCCGCATGGAGCATCGAAGACACGCTGAACGACCATATCGCCAACCAGCGGCCGGCTTCGTCGGACCTGCGCGCGCTGGTCGACTATGCGATCCGCTACCTGGCCGGCTGGGTCGACGAGTTGCGCGCGTCCGGCCGGTCGTCGCGCATCCCCGACGCCCTCGTCGAAGCGGCACGCGCGGTCCGTCAGGGAAGCATCGGGACGCCGTTGCCGTCACTCGCCGGGTTCGACGAGCTCGACGCACGGGCCGCGGGCGGCAAAGCGCCGTTGCCCCGCGCGCCGGCCAACGGCGACGATTTCCTCGCGACCGTCTTCGTGCCGAGCGGAACGACCATCGCGGATCACTTCAATTTCGCGGCGACACAGGTCATCGACGACGAGGCCGACATTCCGGCACTCGAATTCTTCGGCGAGCAGCCCGAGTTGCCGTCCACCGACATCGCGGGCGCGTCGACGCCTGTGGCCAAGCCGATCGAATCGTCCGTGGCTGACACGATGAACTTCGAGCCCGTCGGCTTTCTTCAGGCGTCCGCGCCGGCCGGGAGCATGGAGCCCGACGAAGCAGCGGTGGTGCACGCGTTCGCCGGCTTCGAGCCGGTCACCGCAGACCACGTTGTGGACGACCTGCCGGTACCCGTCGTACCCGGGATCGCCGCGTCGGCCGACCCGTCCGCGGCCGCTCTCGACCTCGATTTCGGCGTGGACGAAGAGGCCGCCATCGACGAGCCCGTCGAAGCCGTGGTGGCGTACTTCGACGCGGACGAACCGAAGGTCTCGAACGCCAACGTCGTCCCGTTCACGTTGCCGCAGACCGTCGCGCGCAACGACGACGTCCGCCAGATCGGCTCGCTGACGCTGTCGGTCGCGCTCTTCAACATCTACCTGACCGAAGCCGACGAGTTGCTTCGGGTGCTGACGCAGGACTTCGCCGAGTGGCATCACGAGCTCGACCGCTTCGTGTCCGAAGGCGCGATGCGCGCGGCGCACTCGCTGGCGGGTTCGTCGGCGACGGTGGGGCTGGTCCCGGCCCACGATCTCGCCGGCGCCATCGAAGACGTGCTGCAGTCGCTGTGGCGCGAGCCGGTCGTGCTGCGCGAAGAGCAGGTCGGCCTGCTGCAGGACGCGGTCGAGTCGCTGCGCAGGATGCTTCACCGCTTCGCGGCGGAACGCCTGCCCGATCCGGACCCGGTCCGCGTCGCGGGCCTGCTGGCGCTGCGCCGCGAGATCGCCGGCGACGTCGCATTGCCGGCCATGCCGGTCGCAGAGACGCCGGCAGAGGTCCACGTCGCCGCGGAGAGCCGTACGACCTTGCCGTTCGAGCCGCTCGATTTCGGCGATGCGCCGCGAGTAGCGTCCATCGATGACGACACCGCGGCCTCGCCGTTCACCGACCTGCCGTATCTCGAGGTCGACGAGGCGATCGAGTTGACACCGCTCGACCACGACCACGAGCCCGAGATCGTCGCGGATGCGTCGTCGTCCGTCGTTGCGGCCGACGACGACCACGGCGTCTTCGAAGCGATCACCACCCTCGGCATCAGCGAGACGCCGGTCGATGCGGACGATGCCGACGACGTGCTGGAATGGCTGTCCGCCGACGACGACCTCCTCGTCGACGTCGGCCCCGCACAGACGGTCGCGTCCAACGATGCGCCGCCGAGCGCGAGCGCCGCGCTGCCCATCCCAGAAGAACCCACGCCGCAGGCCGCGTTCGAAGCCGCGTCGTTCGGGCCCGAAGCGTTCGAACCGGCTCCGGCGATACCGCTGCTCGACGACGCCGACCGCCTGTCCGAGCCGCGTCGCGCTCACGTCGCCGAACTGCCGTCGACGCTGCGCGACGACATCGATCCCGAACTGCTGGACATATTCGTCGCCGAAGGCGGCGAGATCCTGCCGCAGATCGGGACGCTGCTGCGCACCTGGCAGAACCACCCCGCCGAAGCCGCGCCGTCGCGGATGTTGCTGCGCCACCTGCACACGCTCAAGGGCAGCGCGCGCATGGCCGGCGCGATGCGCCTGGGCGAAGCCGTCCACGAGATCGAGGCCCGCGTCGAATCGGCCGCGCGCCTGACCGAGGTGCCCGCGGCGCTGCTCGAGGAATTGCTGGCGGCGCACGACCGCAGCCTCGAACTGTTCGATCGCCTGCAGAACCCGGCGGCCGAAGCCGCGCCGGCCACCGATGCGGCGCAGGCCGCCGTCGGCGGTGTAGCGATCGAGCGGCGCGCCGAAGAGCGGCAGCGCATGGACGCCGAAGAACATCCCGCGCATTCCGATGCCGCGCCGCGCGCCCGCGAGCAGAAGCAGGTGTCGCAGCAGGCGGTGCGTGTCAATTCCGAGGTGCTCGACCGCCTGGTCAACCTCGCCGGCGAGGTCAGCATCTCGCGTGCGCGGATCGAGAACGAGGTCCTGCAGATCAAGGGCGCGATGTCGGACCTCAACGACAACGTCGAGCGCCTGCGCTCGCAGTTGCGCGAGATCGAACTGCAGGCCGAGTTCCAGATGCAGTCGCAGATGCAGTCGCAGCAGGCCGCCGGACAGGAGCGCGAGAAGTTCGATCCGCTCGAGTTCGACCGCTTCACGCGCTTCCAGGAACTGACACGGATGATGGCCGAGTCGGTCAACGACGTGAAGACGCTGCAGCAGCATCTGCAGAAGAGCCTCGACAGCGCCGAGACCGACCTCGCGTCGCAACGGCGCATGACCCGCGACCTGCAGCAGGACCTGATGCGCGTCCGCATGGTGCCGTTCGCGAGCATCGCCGAGCGTCTCTATCGCGTCGCACGACGCACGGCCAAGGAACTCGACAAGCGCGTCAATCTCGACATCCGCGGCGGCTCGGTCGAACTCGACCGCAGCGTGCTCGAGCGCATGGCCGGTCCCTTCGAACACCTGCTGCGCAACCACATCGTGCACGGCGTCGAGAGCCGCGACGCTCGCCGCGCAGCCGGCAAGGACGAGACCGGCGAACTGCTCGTCGAGGTGCGTCAGGAAGGCAACGAGGTCGTGCTGACGTTCTCCGACGACGGCGCGGGCCTCGATCACGATCGCCTGCGCAGCAAGGGACGCGAGCTCGGCCTGCTCGACCACGACATCGGCGACGCCGAGGCCGCCGAACTGATCTTCCATCCGGGCTTTTCCACGGTGTCCGAAGTCACCGAGCTGGCGGGCCGCGGCGTGGGCATGGACGTCGTGCGCGCCGAAGCACAGGTCCTCGCGGGTCGTGTCTCGGTCGACAGCGAGTCGGGCAAGGGCACGCGCTTCACCATCAACCTGCCGCTGACGCTCGCCATCACGCAGGTCGTGCTGGTCGCGGTCGCCGGTCGCGTGTACGCGCTGCCGGCGGTGCTGGTCGAGCAGGTCCAGCAGCTTCGTCCGCAACCGCTGGCCGACGCCTATCGCGCCGGGCATCTCGCGTGGGCCGGCGCGCAGGTCCGTCTCGCGTTCCTCGGCACGCTGCTGGGCATCGACGACAGCGTGCCGGTGGCGCAGCGCTCGTCGCCGGTGCTGATCCTGCGATCGGCCGGCGAGCGCATCGCGGTCCACGTCGACGAGGTCGTCGGCAACCAGGAAGTCGTGGTCAAGAATCTCGGGCCGCAGCTCGCGCGCATGACCGGCATCGCCGGTGCGACCGTGCTCGGCTCCGGACAGATCGTGCTGATCCTGAACCCGGTGCAGCTCGCGCAGATGACGCGCAGCCAGGCGCTCCGCGACGCGGCGCACGAAGGCGCCGCTGCCGCATCGGCGACGCCACCGCTGGTCGCTGCCCCGGGTCTGGATCTGAAGACGCTGCCAACCGTGATGGTGGTCGACGATTCGCTGACGGTGCGGCGCGTCACGCAACGCCTGCTGTCGCGCGAGGGTTATCAGGTCGTGCTCGCGAAAGACGGCGTCGACGCGCTCGAACAGTTGCAGGACTTCCCGCCCGACGTGATGCTGGTCGACATCGAGATGCCGCGCATGGACGGCTTCGACCTGACCCGCAACGTGCGCAACGACGATCGCTTCCGGCACATCCCGATCATCATGATCACGTCACGCACCGCCGACAAGCATCGCCAGCACGCCGCGCAGCTCGGCGTCGATGCCTACCTCGGCAAGCCTTACCAGGAAGACGAACTGCTCGACCTGTTGACGTTACACCTGGGCGCCAAGCGCAGGCAGACGGCCTGACGCGGCGTCGGAATGAAGCGCCACCGGCGCTTCATTCTGCTGTGCTCGATGCGCCGGCGCACGGCCGGCACGTGCGGCTCATCGCTCACCCGAGAAGTCCTCGTAGCGCAGCGCATAGACCATGCGCGTGCGGTCGATGTAGCGACGCAGCGCTTCGGGGCCCTGCGCCGCCGCGGCCGCCGCGTCGCGTTCGCCAGGGCCCTTCGACAGAGCGGCAGCATGCGACTCCGCATGGAAAGGCAGATTGGCACGCGCCGTCAGTTGCGGGCGCGCGACGGCGCCGGACGGGTCGGCCTGCGGCTGGACCGCGGGTTCTGCAGCGCGCGCCTGCAGCGAAGCGGCACACGCCAGCGTGACCGCGATGGTGACGAACGAGGGGATCGATTTCATGGTCGGCTCAAGATGGTTGCGAAGCGATGCCCGTCACCAAGACGGGTACCGTCAGAGCAGTATCGAAGCGGCTTTCCTACCGATCACCCACCGATGCGTGGCCTCACCGTCGTCTTGGGACGCCCTACTTGACCACCGCGTAACGCGCCAGCGTCGTGGCCCGCGCCTCGGCGTGATCGACGATCGGCAGCGGATAGTCTCGGCCCAGGACCACGCCCGCGCGCTGCAGTTCGGTCGGGCTGGCGAGCCACGGTGCGTGGATACGCGCGTCCGTCAGCCTGGCCAGCGCCGGCAGGTAGCGTCGGATGAAGCGTCCGTCCGGGTCGAAACGCTCCGACTGCGTCACCGGATTGAAGATGCGGAACCACGGCTGCGCATCGCAGCCGCTCGATGCGGCCCACTGCCAGCCGCCGTTGTTCGCCGCCAGGTCGAAGTCGTTGAGCTGCTCGGCGAAATAACGCTCGCCGCGCCGCCAGTCCAGGCCGAGGTCCTTGGACAGGAAGCTCGCGGTGACCATGCGCAGCCGGTTGTGCATGAAGCCGGTGCTGTTGATCTGCGCCATCGCGGCGTCGATCAGCGGATAGCCGGTCGCGCCGCGGCACCACGCGTCGAACAGCGCGTCGCCGCGCGCGCCGCCCTGCCAG
>JBBRRW010000080.1:0-13808 GCA_038245975.1 Burkholderiales bacterium | reverse complement strand
TATTTTCTACGATTTCGCAGCTGGCTCCAAACGAGCCCCCTGCGGCAAGGATCGGAAACCGGTCGGGAATGTCGCGCCGCACCATCATCCTAGCGTGTTGCGGTAGTGGTGGGCGGCGGTCGAGTACAGGCCGCGCCGCAGCTCCACCGGCCGATCGTTGTAGGTCATCGAAACCCGTTCGACCAGCAGTAGCGGCGCACCGCACTCGACGCGGAGGATGCGGGCCGACGCCGCATCGGCCGCGACCGCCCGGATGCGCTCCTCGGCGCGCGTCATCGGCGTCGCGAATTCGGTTTCGAACAGACCGTAGAGCGGCCCGCGATAATCGGCGATCCGTTCGGCGGTCAGTCCCCTGAACACGACGCCGTTGAGCCAGATGTCGTCGAGCACCGTCGGCACGCCGTCGAAGGACAGGACGCGGCGGATCGCGACGACGCTGTCGCCGGCCTTCAAACGGAGCAGGTGCGCGATCTCGGCCGGCGCCCGCATCCGTCGACAATCGAGGATGCGGCTCCCGGAGGTCTCGTCGCGCGCGTCGTCGGGCGCGAGGCGCAGGAAGCGGAACTGCGCGCGCGCCTCGTGATGGGTGGCGACGTACGTGCCCTTGCCCTGGCGACGGATCAGCAGGTTCTCCGCCGCCATCGCGTCGATCGCCTTGCGCACCGTGCCCTGGCTGACGCCGAAACGTCGCGCCAGCTCGCCTTCGCTCGGAATGGCTTCGCCGGGCTTCCATTCACCGGCCTGCAGCCCCTTCGTGATCAGCGCCTTGATCTGCAGGTAGAGCGGACTGAAGGTCGCGCCGCCGGCATGCGACGACGCCCGGAACGCGAGCGGGATCGCGATGGTAAACCCGGCGGACGCGGCGTCCGCGTCGCCGCGCCGACCGGTTGCGAACGCGGGTGCTTCGCTCGGACTTTTCATCGTTGATCCGTAGCCTGGTCCATGAATGGGGCGCCTCTCTTCCGTTCCTCGTTCTCGTATCTTATATAAGAGATCGAATCCCGCTGCATCGGTCTTCGCCGTCGAGTGCCGAAGGTTTCGGGAGCACCTCGTTTGAGCGTAAACTCGGCGCCCGAATCCGGCGGCCGCGCCGCCCGTCCCGACGCGGTTCCGGCACCTTCCTCGACGTTCGCCGCCCTCGCCGGATGGGATGGTCCTCGCGACCGGCTCCCGACTGGCTCCTCTTCAGCGCTCGATGCGTTTCCATCCCATCAACTTCACGGAGATCTTTCCATGACTCAAGCCGCCAAGCGTGTCGCCGTCACCGGTGCCGCGGGCCAGATCGGTTACGCCCTGCTGTTCCGCATCGCGAACGGCGATCTGCTCGGACCCGACCAGCCGGTCATCCTGCAGCTGCTCGAGATCCCCGACGAGAAGGCGCAGAAGGCGCTGGCCGGCGTGATCATGGAACTCGAGGACTGCGCGTTCCCGCTGCTCGCCGGCATCGTCGCGACCGGCGACCCGATGGTCGCGTTCAAGGACGCCGATGTCGCGCTGCTGGTCGGCGCCCGTCCTCGCGGCCCCGGCATGGAACGCAAGGATCTGCTGAGCGCCAACGCGCAGATCTTCACTGCGCAGGGCAAGGCGCTGAACGCCGTCGCCAGCCGTGACGTCAAGGTGCTGGTGGTCGGAAACCCGGCCAACACCAACGCGTATATCGCGATGAAGTCCGCGCCCGACCTGCCGAAGGAAAACTTTACCGCGATGCTGCGGCTGGACCACAACCGCGCGCTGTCGCAGCTCGCGACGAAGACCGGCACCGCGGTCGGCGACATCGAGAAGCTCGTCGTGTGGGGCAACCATTCGCCGACGATGTACCCCGACTACCGTTTCGCAACGGTCGGCGGCAAGGGGATGAAGGACCTCGTCAACGACGACGTCTGGAACAAAGACACGTTCATCCCCAGGGTCGGCAAGCGCGGTGCCGCGATCATCGAGGCGCGCGGGCTGTCGTCGGCGGCATCGGCGGCCAACGCGGCGATCGATCACGTGCACGACTGGATCCTCGGCAGCAACGGCAAGTGGGTCACGATGGGCATCCCGTCGGACGGCAGCTACGACATCCCGGTCGACATGATGTACGGCTTCCCGGTCGTCACCAAGGACGGCAAGTACGAGATCATCAAGGGCCTGGAGATCGATGCGTTCAGCCGCGAGAAGATGGACTTCACGCTGAAGGAACTGACCGAAGAGCAGGACGGCGTCAAGCACCTGCTGGCTTAAGGAGTTCCACATGGTCTCCATGGGTTCGAAGTTCCGCCGGGCCGTCGTTGATGAGAAGCCTCTGCAGGTGATCGGCGCCATCAACGCGTACACCGCGCGGATGGCGGAGGCCACCGGCTTCAAGGCGCTGTACTTGTCGGGAGGCGGCGTGGCCGCCAACTCGCTCGGCATGCCGGACCTGGGCATCAGCACGATGGAAGACGTGCTGACCGACGTGCGACGCATCACCGACGTGACGTCGCTGCCGCTGCTGGTCGACATCGATACCGGCTGGGGCGGTGCGTTCAACATCGCCCGCACCATCCGCTCGTTCGAGAAGGCCGGCGCCGCGGCGGTCCACATCGAAGACCAGGTCGGCACGAAGCGTTGCGGCCATCGTCCCGGCAAGGAAGTCGTGTCGAAGGACGAGATGGTCGACCGCGTGAAGGCGGCGGTCGATGCGCGCCGGGACGACGGGTTCGTGATCATGGCGCGCACCGATGCGCTGGCGATCGAGGGCATCGACGCGGCGATCGAACGCGCGGTGGCTTACGTCGAGGCGGGCGCGGACATGATCTTCCCCGAGGCCATGACCGAGCTGGCGATGTACGACCGGTTCAAGAAGGCCGTGAAGGTCCCGATCCTCGCCAACATCACCGAGTTCGGCTTCACGCCGTTGTTCTCCACCGAGGAACTGGGTTCGGTCGACGTCGACATCGTGCTGTTCTGCTGCTCGGCCTACCGCGCGATGAACGCGGCCGCGCTGAAGGTCTACGAGGCGATCCGCAAGGAAGGCACGCAGAAGAACGTCGTCGACACGATGCAGACCCGCAACGACCTGTACCGGTACCTCGGTTATCACGAGTACGAAGAAAAGCTCGACGCGTTGTTCGCGAAGCAGAAGTGATGCGCTCCGCGGCATGAATGTCATCCCGACGAAGGCCGGGACCTGATTTCTTCTACCCCCCAACGAGGCCCCGGCCTGCGCCGGGGTGATCGTTTCAAGAGGAGCCGCTCATGGCCGAAGCTACAACCGAACCCACCACACCCGCACCCGCGTTCAAGCCGAAGAAGTCGGTCGCCCTGTCGGGCGTCACCGCCGGCAACACCGCGCTGTGCACCGTCGGCAAGACCGGCAACGACCTGCACTACCGCGGCTACGACATCCTCGATATCGCCGACACCAGCGAGTTCGAGGAAATCGCCCACCTGCTGGTCCACGGCAAGCTGCCGAACAAGAGCGAACTGGCGGCCTACAAGAAGAAGCTGAAGGCGCTGCGCGGGCTGCCGGCCGACGTCAAGTCGGCGCTCGAATGCCTGCCCGCCTCGTCGCACCCGATGGACGTGATGCGCACCGGCGCTTCGGTGCTGGGCTGCGTGCTCCCCGAGAAGGACGACCACAACCACCCGGGCGCGCGCGATATCGCCGATCGCCTGATGGCGTCGTTCGGATCGATGCTGCTGTACTGGTACCACTACGCGTTCAACGGCAACACCATCGAGGTCGAGACCGACGACGAGACGATCGGCGGCCACTTCCTGCACCTGCTACACGGCGAGACCCCGCCCGCGGCCTGGGTCAAGGCCATGCACGTGTCGCTGATCCTGTACGCCGAGCACGAGTTCAACGCGTCGACCTTCACCGCGCGTGTCATCGCCGGCACCGGGTCCGACCTGTATTCGGCGATCGTCGGCGGCATTGGCGCACTGCGCGGCCCGAAGCACGGCGGCGCGAACGAGATGGCCTTCGAGATCCAGAAGCGCTACGAGACGGCCGACGACGCCGAGGCCGACATCCGCAAGCGCATCGAGAACAAGGAAGTCGTGATCGGCTTCGGCCACCCGGTCTACACGGTCTCGGACCCGCGCAACAAGGTCATCAAGGAAGTCGCGAAGAAGCTGTCGAAGGATGCGAACGACACCCGCATGTTCGACATCGCCGAGCGCCTCGAGACCGTGATGTGGGACGCGAAGAAGATGTTCCCCAACCTCGACTGGTTCTCGGCCGTCAGCTATCACATGATGGGCGTGCCGACCGCGATGTTCACGCCGCTGTTCGTGATCTCGCGCACGTCGGGCTGGTCGGCGCACGTGATCGAGCAGCGCATCGACGGCAAGATCATCCGCCCGACCGCCAACTACGTCGGCCCCGAGGACCTCAAGTTCGTCCCGATCGCGAAGCGGAGCTGATCGGCAGGCAGCGGTCGAGCAGGTCGCGACGCGGGTCCTCTGGCGAAGGCCGGGACCTCCATCGAGATTTCTCTTTTATGCGTCGGCGGTTCCCCACCGCCCGTGACTGACGCCTCGGACTAGCCGATGCTGTTCAATTCCTATCCGTTCCTCTTCGTCTATCTGCCGATCGTCTTCTGCGGCTTCTTCGTCATCGGTCGCAGGAGCCCGCGCGCGGGCGCCGTGTGGCTGGCGATTAGCTCGATCGCGTTCTACGGGTGGTGGGATTGGCGCTTCGTCGCGCTGCTGCTCGCATCGATCGGGTTCAACTACGGCGCCGGCTACCTGATCGGGCACGTCCGGTCCGTGCGGCATTCGAAAAACCTGCTAGTCGCGGCGATCACCGCCGACCTCGCGTTGCTGGCAGTGTTCAAGTACGCGAACTTCTTCATCAGCAGCGCCAACGAAGCCGGTGCGACGCTGCGTCCGCTCGACATCATCCTGCCGCTCGGCATCTCGTTCTTCACGTTCACGCAGATCGCGTTCCTCGTCGACGTCTATCGAAAGATCGCTAAGGAATACGACTTCATCGACTACGTGCTGTTCGTGACCTGGTTCCCGCACCTGATCGCAGGACCGGTGCTGCATCACAAGCAGATGATGCCGCAGTTCGCGCTGCTGGCGACCTACCGGCCCGACGCCGAATCGATCTCGATCGGCCTCACGCAGTTCTCGCTCGGCCTGTTCAAGAAGGTCGTGCTGGCCGACCATCTCGCGCTGTTCGCCAATCCGGTCTTCGACGCTGTCGCGCTCGGCGCTCGCCCGATGCTGATCGAAAGTTGGATCGGGGTCCTCGCTTACACGCTGCAGCTCTATTTCGATTTCTCGGGATACTCGGACATGGCGATCGGCATCTCGCGGATGTTCAACATCAAGCTGCCCATCAACTTCAATTCGCCGTACAAGTCCGCCAACATCATCGAGTTCTGGCGACGCTGGCACATGACGCTGTCGGCCTTCCTGCGTGACTACCTCTACTTCGCGCTCGGCGGCAACCGGAGCGGTACCGCGCGCCGCCACGTCAACCTGATGACGACGATGCTGCTCGGCGGCCTCTGGCACGGCGCGGGCTGGAACTTCGTGCTGTGGGGCGGGCTGCACGGGGCCTATCTGGTCGCCAACCATGGCTGGCGCGCGATTCGGAGTACGCCGCACGCGACCCATCGAGGCCTAGCGGAGGCTGCTAGCGTCCTAGTGACCTTTATCGTCGTCGTCGCCGCGTGGGTGCCCTTCCGCGCCGCGGATTTCACGACGACCCTGACGCTGTGGCGCGGGATGATCGGGGCGAACGGCATCTCGCTGCCGGGCCCGTTGCAGCCCTATCTGGGCGGACTCCTGGCGACAGTCACCACGTTCAACGGCATCGACCCAGCCTTCCGCTTCGCGTTCGGCGAGACGGTGCTGTGGCTCGGCGCCGGGCTCGCCATCGTCTGGGCGCTTCCAAACACACAGCAGTGGCTCGCCCGCTACGCGCCGGCCTGGGACGCGGTGAGCGCGCGACCGACACGATTCCCGTGGCGGCCGGATCGGCGATGCGCGGTGATCTCGGGCCTGCTCTTCGCGATCTCGGTGCTCGCGTTTCGCAAGAACAGTCCGTTCCTCTATTTCCAGTTCTAGCCGATGGCATATATCAGATGGTTCTTCGCAGCCGCGCTGGTGCTGGCGATCGGCTTCTTCGGCATCGGGCTGTACATCGGCCCGCTGTCAGGGGACCTCACTCGGGTAGCCAGTCTGTCCGAGCGGGACTTCGGATGGCGCGTCGACCAGCCGGTCGTGAAGGTGCTCGCCAACTCGGCCGCGATCCCGCCGTCAGTGATCGTCCTCGGCGATTCGTTCTCCGAATCGAATGTATGGCAGTCGGTCGCGTCGCAGGACAGCGGTCTCGCGTTCCTGACGTTCGACTGGAACGCCTATCGGCAACCGAGTTGCCTCGAGCCCTGGATACGATCGCTCAGCAGTTTCCATCCGACCACGAAGGTCGTCATCCTTCAGACCGTCGAGCGTGAGCTGCTCGAGCGCTTCAATTCGACGAAGCCGTGCGCGCGTACGGCGCCGCTCGAGCCGCGCGTCGCGTCGGCCGGCGAGACCGCCACTCGGCCGGCGCCCGATCTGATCTCTGCGATACCGGACCCGATCTACGCGGTGCGCGCGCTTTGGGGGACCGTCAGGCGCTTCGATGCGACGACGCTGGTCGACGACGCGGTGGTCGCGCCGCTGGTCCGGAGCGACCTCTTCTCGCATCGACGATCGGACCTGATGCTGTACTACCGCTTCGACGACGCGAAGGGGGACTGGCGGCTCGACCGGATGCAGTCGGTCGCGCGCACACTCGCGGCGCTGACCGACGTGGCGGCCACACAGGGCATCGACCTGCTGGTGCTCGTTATCCCCGACAAGTCGACGGCCTACGCCCGCTTCCTTCGACAGCCGCAGTTCGCGAGCGCTCCGCCGGATGCGTGGGGCGAACTCGCAGCGCTGGGCGTTCCGCAAGTCCGGGTCAGGGAAACGGTGATGGACGCCGCCGCTGCCGGCGTCGACACCTATCTACCGAACGACACCCACTTCAGCACCCGGGGCTACGTTCTTCTCGGCCACGCGGTGTCGGCGCGGCTCGCAGAGAGCGCGGCGCCACGGGGAAGGTGATCCAGCGCCGACGATGTCGGGCCCAAGGACCTTGCGCAGTCCCGCTCGCGCAGCGAAACGGATCGACCGCATCCGTCGCGCATCGACTAAGGTTTTGTCCCGCCCACGGGACAGTGCAAACGCCTGTTGCGCGATTGCAGCAATAAGCGACCAGATCGTGGCGCCCCGCGGGGCTTTGGTCTGATAATCGCCTGCTGGATCGCGGGCGGCGTCCGGTTTTCGAGACGTCCCGCACAGCGCCCGACCGTGAGCACGATGCAGGACAACGCCGTTTACGCAAAGACCGCTGCCGGGCGCGAAGAAATCCGCTCGCGCGCCCTGGGGCTGCCGATGGCGGCCCGGGCCATCCTGCTGATGGTGGATGGTCAACGCACGGTCTCGACGATGCGAACGATCATCGCGGGTACGAAAGCACCCGCCGACGTGCTCGACGGTCTGGTCGCACAAGGACTGATCGAGCCGCGTCCGGAACCGTCCGCGGCGGCTGCACCACTGCCGATCCCGGCGTCCGCTCCGGTCGCTGCCCCCGGACCGGCCCCCGCCCCGGTGCTGGCTGCCGCGCCTGCCCCGGTCGTGGCGCCCGTACTGCCACCGATGGCCGCCAGGCCGGCGCCACCCATCGCGCTACGTCCGCCCGAGGTCGTGGCCGCAGCCACGATGCGCGGCATGGACCTGTCGCCACCGCCGGTGGCCGGTCTGCCCGACGGTCCGCTGGACCTGATCCTGCCGACCATCTTCGGGATGGAAGGCACCGATCCTGCGGCGCAGATGGCCGCGGCGCCGATGCAGGCTGCCGTGGCCGAAGCCGTCGAGACCGCTCCCGCGGCGCCGCCGCCGCCGCCCAATCGCTACGAGCACCTCTACTCGATGATGAACGAGATCGTGCGCGACTTCCTCGCGCCGCATCGTCGCTATTTCTTCCAGCTCAAGATCGAGCGCTGCACGACCGCCGATGAACTGCTCGAGTTACTGCACGATCTGCAGACCGTCCTTGCGAAGGCCCGCGGCGACGCCTTCGCGTCGGACGTGATCACGCGCCTGCGCAGCGCCGCAGGCTGAATCCGGCAGCACGCGCGCGCCTCTCGACGCCGCGTGGCCGACTCGTCGCACGGGCCGACGAGTCGGCGACATGCGACCGGCGTATCCTTTCGACCGCGCCGCTCCATGCATCGACGGGCGGCATCTCTCGTTCATTCAAAAGGCTGCGAAGGCCTCCCCCACTCAGCCATGTCCGCACACATCTCGAACGTCCGCCCCGATTTCGACAAGGTCATCGTCGACATCGTCGACTACGTCATCAAGTACCGCATCACCGGCAAGCTGGCTTACGACACCGCGCGCAACTGCCTGATCGACACGCTCGGCTGCGGGCTCGAGGCGCTCGAGTATCCGGCCTGCACGAAGCTGATGGGGCCGATCGTCCCCGGTACCGTCGTCCCCAACGGCGCGAAGGTGCCTGGCACGCAGTTCCAGCTCGACCCGATCCAGGCCGCGTTCAACATCGGCGCGATGATCCGCTGGCTCGACTTCAACGACACGTGGCTGGCCGCCGAATGGGGTCATCCGTCGGACAACCTCGGCGGCATCCTCGCGACCGCGGACTGGCTGTCGCGCAACGCGATCGCGGCCGGCAAGCAGCCGCTGGTGATGAAGGACGTGCTGACCGCGATGATCAAGGCGCACGAGATCCAGGGGTGCATCGCGCTCGAGAATTCGTTCAACAAGGTCGGCCTCGACCACGTGGTGCTGGTCAAGGTCGCGTCGACCGCCGTCGTCGCGCAGATGATGGGCCTGACGCGCGACGAGATCCTCAACGCGGTGTCGCTGGCGTGGGTCGACGGCCAGTCGCTGCGCACCTATCGCCATTCGCCCAACACCGGCAGCCGCAAGAGCTGGGCCGCGGGCGACGCGACCAGCCGCGCGGTGCGCCTCGCACTGATCGCGAAGACCGGCGAGATGGGCTATCCGTCGGTGCTGACAGCCAGGACCTGGGGCTTCTACGACGTGCTGTTCAAGGGCAAGCCGTTCGAGTTCCAGCGCAAGTACGGCAGCTACGTGATGGAGAACGTGCTGTTCAAGATCAGCTTCCCGGCCGAGTTCCATTCGCAGACCGCAGTCGAGGCGGCGATGACGCTGCACCAGCAGCTCGCGAAGGCCGGCAAGACCGTCGACGACATCGAGAAGGTCACGATCCGCACGCACGAAGCCTGCATCCGCATCATCGACAAGAAGGGTCCGCTCGCGAACCCGGCCGATCGCGACCACTGCATCCAGTACATGGTCGCGGTGCCGCTGATCTTCGGCCGCCTGACGGCCGGCGACTACGAGGACGCGATCGCGGCCGACCCGCGGATCGACGTATTGCGCGACAAGATCGTCTGCGTCGAGGACAAGCAGTACACGAAGGATTACCACGACCCCGACAAGCGCTCGATCGCGAACGCGCTGACGATCCAGTTCAAGGGCGGCAAGAAGATGGCCGAGGTCGTGGTCGAGTATCCGATCGGTCACAAGAGCCGCCGCAAGGACGGCATCCCGTTGCTCGAAGCGAAATTCCGCACGAACCTCGCGCGCAAGTTCCCGGTCAAGCAGCAGCAGGCCATCCTCGACGTGTCGCTGGATCAGAAGGCGCTGGAGGCGATGCCGGTCAACGAGTATGTCGATCTGTACGTGATCTGACCGGGATGCGGCGTCAGCTGATGCTGGCGCCGCTGTCGACCGCGAGGACCTGCCCCGTCACGATGCGCGACGCATCGGACGCGAGATACAACGCCATCTCGGCGACGTCCTCCGGGTAGCCGAAGCCGAGCACGTGGCGGTCGCCGAGCTTCGCGAAGTCGTCGCGCGCGGCCATCATCGCCTTGACCCGCGGCGTCAGCGTGATCGACGGCGCGATCGCGTTGACGCGGATCTTCATCGACGCGTACTCCACGGCCATCGAGCGCGTCACCGCGGCGATCGCGCCCTTGGCCGCCGTGTAGCAGTCGCGTCCCGGATACCCCTTGCTCGCGAAGATCGACGTCGTGTTGATCACGGCGCCGCCGCCGGCGCGCGCGATGTGCGGGATCGCGTGCCGCGAGCACGTGAACAGGCCCCACACCTCGGTGCGCATCACGTGCAGGAACTCGTCTTCCGGCACCTCGGTGACCGGGCCGTCGCGAAAGCTCGATCCGCCGGCGTTGTTGTAGAGCACGTGCAGCGCGCCGAAGCGGGCGACGCCCTGTTCCACCGCGCGCTCGACGCTGGCGCTGTCGCCGACGTCGCAGGCGACAGCGATCGCGCGACCCGACGCGACGCTCGCGACCGTCTCGTCGGCCGCATCGCGCTGGACGTCGGCGACGATCACCTGCCCGCCTTCGGCGACGAAGCGCTGCGTCGCTGCACGGCCGATCCCGCCTCCACCGCCGGTGATGAACACCACCTTGCCATCCATGCGCGCCATCGCAGGCTCCTTCGTCGATGATTGGTCAGAGCATCCAGCCGACACGCTCGCCGTCGACGATCGCGTGATCGATCTGGCGCGGGGCGAGGCAGTCGCCGATCGCGTGCAGCTCCGGCACCCAACCGTCAAGCGCGTCGAACAGCGTGCGGTCCGTGCGGTTGCCAATCGACAGCACGACGGCATCGACGTCGTCGAAGGACCGCGCATACCCGCCGAAACGGTCGCGCATCGTCAGCGTTCGGCCCGCGAACGCGAGCGGCACGACGTGTGGCGTGACCGCGATTCCCTTTGCGGCCAGACGGCGGTACAGCGCCGGCAAGTGATAGACATGCAGCGATGAGCCGGCGTGGAGGTGCGGCGACACCAGGCGGACGGCATGTCCGCCATCGGCCAGGTGCTCCGCGACGGCCGTACCCGCGTAGTGCGGGTCCTCGTCCACCACCACCACGCGCGCGCCGATCGCCTGCGGCCGCTCGAACACGTCCCAGGTCGTGAAGACGCGGTCCGCCGTGGCGCCCGCATCGAAGCACTCGTCGCCGTCGTGGAAGCTCGAACGTCCGTCGCGCGACGGTGTCGAGCCAGTCGCGAGCACGATCGCGTCGAAGCCCATCGCCAGCAGCGTGTCGGCATCGACCGCGCAGTCGAGGCGCAGCGCGACGCCGCCCTTGCGCAGCATCGTCTCCTGCCATCGTGTGACCTCGGCGAAGCCGCGACGCGATGCGACGCGCGCCGTCATCCGGTTCTGTCCGCCGAGCTGGCCGCTACGTTCGAACAGCGTGACCGCGTGACCGCGCGCGTCTGCGATGCGCGCCGCTGCCATGCCGGCCGGACCGCCACCGACGACCGCGACACGCTTCGGCGACGCGGCAGGTCGCATCGTGCCGGCGCCGAGTTGCGCCTCGCGTCCGACCGCGACGTTGTGCACGCAGCCGACGCCTCGACCGCGGTCGAGGCCCTGCAGGCACGCCTGGTTCGAGAACGTGCAATAGCGCGTTTCGTCCTCTCGACCGGCGCGCGCCTTGTTCGGCAGTTCCGGATCGGAGATCAGAGCGCGGGCCATGCCGACGAGATCGGCGTGACCGGCTGCGAGGACGGCCTCGGCTTCGGCGGCCGTCGCCACGCGCGACACGACGCACACCGGCAGGCCATCGACGGCAGCGCGGATCGCGCCCGCATGCGACGCGAAGAGCGCGACCGGCGACTCGATGTCCGCGATCCACCCCGGATAGTGGCTCGCGGTCATCCCGCTGACGTTCAGGTAATCGACGTCGCCGCGCGCATGCAGCGCCTGCGCGACGCGGATCGAGGCCGCGAGGTCGAGGCCGCCCGGTTCGTCGTCGTCCGCATTGAGGCGCACGCCGACGACGAAGTCGCGCCCGACCCGGTGGCGGATCGCATCGACGATCTCGGACAGGAAGCGCAGCCGGTTGTCGAACGTGCCGCCGTAACGATCGGTACGCAGGTTGACCCGCGGCGACAGAAACTCCGACAGCAGGTAGCCCTGCGCCGCGAACAGCTCGACGCCGTCGCCGCCCGCCTCGCGGATGTTGACCGCCGCATCGGCGAACGTCGCGACGTATTCCTCGATGTCGGCGACGGTCATCTCCTTCGGGATCTCCTGCAGCTTGCGGCACGGGAGCGGCGACGGCGCCATCAACGGCAATCCAAACCCGACCCCACCGGGCGCATGCAACTGGCGACCGCTCGCGTTCAGTTGCGACACGAAGCGCGTGCCGTACGCGTGGACGCGCTCGATCAGGCATCGGTAGGCGGGCAGCAGTGTCGCGTCGTTCGCCACGTCGAGATTGCCGAGCGGCGTCGTGGTCAGCCTGTCATTCCACGACGCGAGCGCGCGCGACGACGGCAGCGTGAGGAAGTTGCTCATCACCATCAGCCCGACGCCGCCCTTAGCGCGCTCGACGTGGTAGTCGATGACCCGCTCGACGCCGCTGCCGTAGCCGGCCGCGAAGACCATCCCGTGCGGCGCCATCACGAGCCGGTTCGGCACCGTCATCGCGCCGATGCGCAGCGGCGTGAACAGGCGCTCGTAGTTCATGCGACGGCCGTCGTCATGTCGACGCTCAGAGCGACGTCTTCTGCGAGAACGTCGGCTTGCGCTTCTCGCGATACGACTTGACGCCCTCCTTCGCTTCGGGACCCGTGAAGCCGAGGAATTCGAGCGCGAGCGACGCGTCGAAGGTCGGACCTGCCTGGCGCAGCCAGTTGTTGAGTGCGTACTTGGTCCAGCGGATCGCGGTAGGCGCGCCGTTCGCGAGTCGCGTGGCCACGGACAACGCCTTGGCCTGCAGCTCGCTCTCTTCGACGCAGAGCGATACCAGGCCGATGCGCTCGGCCGTCTCGCCGTCCATCGGCTCGCACAGCAGCAAGTAGTACTTCGCCTTCGCCATGCCGCACAGGAGCGGCCAGATGACCGCCGCGTGATCGCCGGCCGCGACGCCGAGCCGGGTGTGACCATCGACGATCTTCGCGTCCTTCGCGGCGATCGAGATGTCGGCCAGTATCGCCGCGACCAGGCCCGCGCCGACCGCCGCGCCCTGGATCGCCGAAACGATCGGCTTCGAGCAGTTGATCACGTTGTAGACGAGATCGCGCGCCTCGCGCCACGTGCGGACCCGCGCGTCGAAGTCGTCGATGATCTCCTCGACCATGTCGAAGTCGCCGCCGGCCGAGAAGGTCTTGCCGGCGCCGCACAGGATCACCGCGCTCACGTCGGGATCGCGATCGATCAGCGGCCAAACGTCGGTCAGTTCGCGATGGCCGAGCGCGTCGAGTGCGTTCATGCGTTCGGGTCGGTCGAGCGTCACGCGCAGCACGCCCGGCGCGGGCCGGTCGAAGGCGAGGCGTTCGAAGCCTGCGTAACGGTCCGCTGTGTCCACGGGGTGTTCCTTTCGAAAAGGGGTTGGTCAGTGCGAACCTGCTAGATCGAGCGACGCGACGTAATACCCCCGTCGACGGTGACGATGGTGCCCGACGTGTAGGCCGAGCGGTCGGACGCGAGATAGACGAACAGGTCCGCGATCTCGCGCACGGTCGCGGCGCGGCCGCGCGGATATGCCGACAGCAGTTCGGCGAAGCGGGAGGCGTTGCCGAAGCGCTTCTCGGCACGCACCTTGAGGACCTTCGCGATGCGCTCCGTCGCAACCGGCCCCGGATTGACACCGACGACACGGATGCTGTCGTCGAGGCTCGCACCACCGATCGCGCGCGTGAAAGCCATCAACGCCGCGTTACCGGTGGAGCCCGCGACATAATCGGCATCGAAGTTCTCGCC
>JBBRRW010000079.1:0-13929 GCA_038245975.1 Burkholderiales bacterium | reverse complement strand
CTCTCCGGGCAATGGCGCAACCGAGCCGTGACGTGGTGCCCTGTGATGCCGCAGCGCGGGATCCGCCTTCTTTGGTTTCTTTCTTGGCGGCTCAAGAAAGAAACTGGCCCGCCGGGGCCAGTCCCGGCCAGCAGGTCGTGCTCAAGCAGGAGAGACGATCCAGCAACGAGAACGCCGGCTGCGGTCGGGGCCTAGCGCCCCTCAAGCGTAAAATGACTGCATGTTTTCCAACCGCCTGCGCCGCGACCCCGCCCCGCTCAACGCCGATCTCCACTGCCACTCGACGGTCTCCGACGGGACGCTGGAGCCCCTCGCGCTCGCGCAGCGTGCCCACGCGAAGGGCGTGCAGCTGTGGGCCCTGACCGATCACGACGAACTCGGCGGCTTGAAGAAGGCCGCGGCTGCGGCCGAAGCGCTCGGACTTGCTTTCGTACCCGGCGTCGAGATCTCGGTCAGCTGGGGCAGCGAGACGCTGCACATCGTGGGCCTGCGCATCGACCCTGACAACGAAACGCTGCGCGACGGTCTCGAACGCACGCGCTCGGGTCGCACGCTGCGCGCGCACGCGATGGCGGCGCAACTCGCGGCCGTCGGCATCCCCCATGCGTTCGAAGGCGCACTCAACTACGTCGGCAATCCCGACCTGATCGGCCGCACGCACTTCGCACGCTATATCGTCGAGATCAATCGTTGCGACGACGTGCGCGAGGTCTTCACCAAATACCTCGTGGCCGGCAAGCCGGGCTACGTACCGGTGCAGTGGGCGACGCTCGAAGACGCGGTCGGCTGGATCCATGCCGCCGGTGGCGTCGCCGTCATCGCCCATCCCGGTCGCTACAAGCTGAAGGAGGCCGAATTGCGCGAGCTGTTCGCGCAGTTCAAGGCCATGGGCGGCGAGGCGATCGAGGTCGTGACGGGCAGTCACAGTCCCGACCAGTACAAGCGCTTCGCGAACTACGCGAAGGAGTTCGGTTTCCTCGCGTCCCGCGGTTCCGACTTCCACGGCCCCGACGAAAGCCGCTTCGATTTCGGAAGCCTGCCACCCCTTCCCGATTCGGTCGTGCCGGTCTGGCACAACTGGTAGCCATCCTGTCCGAGAGACGGCCGTGCGGGCGATGCCGCCCCCGCCCGGTGCCGTCGTGTCCTAGACCGCGCGCCACAGAACGCGATTGATCGATCCATGTCCCAATACTTCGCTCCCCACCCCGACGATCCGCAGCCGCGGCTGATCAAGCAAGCCGCGCAGATCGTCCGCGACGGCGGGGTCGTCGCGCTGCCCACCGACTCGTGCTATGCGCTCGCCTGTCAGCTCGACGACAAGGATGCCGTTACGCGGCTGCGTCGCATCCGCGGCATCGACGACAAGCATCACCTCGCGCTGCTGTGTCGCGACCTGTCGGAGATCGCGCAGTACGCGCAGGTCGACAACGTCCAGTACCGGCTGCTGAAGGCGACGACGCCGGGGCCGTACGTGTTCATCCTCCCCGCGACCCGCGAGGTACCGAAGCGCGTGTCGCATCCGTCGCGCAAGACGATCGGGCTGCGCGTGCCGCAGAACGCGATCCTCCAGGCCCTGCTGCACGAGCTCGGCGGACCGCTGCTGTCGACCACGCTGATCCTGCCGGGCGAGACCTTGCCGATGAACGACGGCGAGGAGATCCGCAACCGCCTCGAGAGCGTGCTCGACCTCGTGCTCGACGGTGGCGCATGCGGCATCGAGCCATCGACCGTCATCGATCTGACCGGCGCAGCGCCGCAGCTGATCCGCGCCGGTCTCGGCGACCTGGCGCCGTTCGGCCTCGAGCTGTCGGCGATCGATTGAGCACGGCCGCCCAGCGGATCGCCCACGGGACGCCCAGTTAGAATTCCCCATGATTGACATCAGCCAGACGATCCAGACCATCACCGTTTTCGCCATCCCGGTCATCTTTGCGATCACGCTGCACGAAGCCGCACACGGTTATGTGGCCAAGTACTTCGGCGACGCGACGGCCTACATCCAGGGTCGCGTCAGCCTCAATCCGCTGAAGCACATCGATCCGATCGGCACGATCGTCATCCCGCTGGTGCTGGCGCTGCTCAGCGTCGGGTTCATCTTCGGCTACGCCAAGCCGGTGCCGGTAGCCTTCGAGAACCTGCGCAATCCGAAGCGCGACATGATCTGGGTGGCGCTCGCGGGACCCGCGTCCAACCTCGTGCAGGCCGTGCTGTGGGTCCTCGTCGGCATCCTGCTGAAGCTGTTCGGCAACACCGAGCCGTTCTTCACCGACGTCGTCGATGCCGGCGTGGTCGTCAACTGCGTCATCTTTGCGTTCAACCTCATCCCCGTCCCGCCGCTCGACGGTGGGCGCGTCGTGCTGGGCCTGCTGCCGCCCCGCGCGGCGCTCGCCTTTGCGCGCGTCGAGCCCTATGGCTTCTTCATCGTGATGGGCCTGGTCGCGTTCGGCTTCCTCAGCGTGTGGATGGGCCCGATCGTCGGCCTGCTCTACGCGCTGCTCACCCTTCCCCTCAACCTGCTGCGTTGAAGGGTCGCGGTCGCGGCCTCCACCATCGCCTTCTTCGAGACCCGCTGCATGGCTCCTGAACGTGTCCTTTCCGGAATGCGCCCCACCGGCGCGATGCATATCGGCCACTACCACGGTGCGCTGAAGAACTGGGTGCGGCTGCAGGACGAATACCGGTGCTTCTTCTTCGTCGCCGACTGGCATGCGCTGACCACCGCGTACGACGAGATCGACGTGATCGAGAAGAGCGTGTGGGAGATGCTGATCGACTGGCTCGCGGCCGGGCTCGACCCCGAGCGCTCGACCATCTTCATCCAGTCGCGCGTCATCGAGCATGCCGAACTGACGCTGCTGCTCGGCATGACCACGCCGCTCGGCTGGCTCGAGCGCATGCCGACGTACAAGGACCAGATCGAGAAGCTGTCGCACAAGGACCTGACCACCTACGGCTTCCTCGGTTACCCGTTGATGCAGTCGGCCGACATCCTGATCTACCGCGCGCACTTCGTGCCGGTGGGCGAGGACCAGGTCCCGCACATCGAGATCACTCGCGAGGTCGCGCGGCGCTTCAACCACCTGTTCGGTCGCGAACCCGGCTTCGAGCAGAAGGTGAAGGCCGCCGTCGCGAAGCTCGGCAAGTCCAATGGCAAGACCTTCGAGCTGCTGAAGAAGCGTTATGGCGAACAGGGCGACGTCGACTCGCTCGAAGAGGGCCGCATGCTGCTCGCCGATGCACAGAGCCTCGGCTCCGCGGACCGCGAGCGGCTGCTCGGCTATCTCATCGGGTCGCAGCGGCAGATCCTCGTCGAGCCGGCCGCGCTGCTGACCGAGTCTCCGAAGGTACCGGGCCTGGACGGCGGCAAGATGAGCAAGAGCTACGGCAACGCGATCGGCATGCGCGAGGAACCGGCGATGGTCACGAAGAAGATCCGCGCGATGCAGACCGATCCGGCGCGCGTGCGGCGCACCGATCCGGGCGATCCCCAGAAGTGTCCGGTGTGGAGCCTGCACAAGATCTATTCGACGGCAGACACGCGCGAGTGGGTCGTGCAGGGCTGCACGACGGCCGGCATCGGCTGCCTGGACTGCAAGCAGCCGCTGATCGACGCGATTCTCAAGGAACAGGAACCGATCCGCGAACGCGCGCAACGCTACCTGGACCAGCCGGCACTGCTGCGCGACATCGTCGACGCGGGATGCGACAAGGCGCGTGTCGTGGCCCGCGAGACGATGAAGGAAGTGCGGCAGGCGATGGGCCTGGCCTACACCTGAGCGCAGGCATGTCTTCCGGGGACCTGCATCGCGACGAGACGCCGTCGCCCTGGGTCGTCCGCTTCGCGCCGGCGATCGCGGAGGGTGGGTCGGTACTCGACGTCGCGTGCGGTCGTGGACGGCACACGCGCTGGTTCGAGGCGAACGGACATCGCGTCACCGCGATCGACCGCGACGTCGAGGCGCTGTCCGTTTGCGGCGCGTCCGAAGCGATCGTCTGCGACCTCGAGAGCGAACCGATCGCGTGGCCGGTGCAGGGGCGGCAGTTCGCGGCTGTCATCGTGACGCGCTACCTGCATCGTCCGTTGTTTCCGCATCTGCTCGATGCGCTCGCGCCGGGCGGCGTGCTGCTCTACGAGACCTTCGCGGTCGGCAACGCGCGCTTCGGCAAGCCGAGCAACCCGGCATTCCTGCTCGAGGCCGGCGAGCTGCTGGCGCGCTGCAGCGGCCTGACGGTGGTGGCCTACGAGGACGGCCTGATCGGGCAGCCCGCCGCGGCGTCGATCCAGCGAATCTGCGCCGTCCGCGCGTTGCGCGTCGACGACGCGTCGGACGCATCGCGAGCCGCCGCGGAGCCGGTGGACGCCGTGCGTCACGCCTTGTAACCCGGACCGACGCCAGAGCGGTTCAAATCCGCTAAAATCGCACACCTTTTCAACCGGCCCGGCTCGATGCCGGCACGCAGTCCACCGGTTTCCACCGCGCGCGGATCGTTCGCGCGCACCAGCCCCGAAGCACTCGACGTCATGATCCAAGGCAGCATCGTTGCAATGGTCACCCCCATGCATCCCGACGGGAGCCTGGATCTCGACGCCTATCGACGGCTGATCGACTGGCACGTCGCCGAGGGCACCGACGCCATCGTCGCGGTCGGCACCACCGGCGAGTCGCCGACCGTCTCGGTCGAAGAGCACTGCACGCTGATCCGCGTCGCCGTCGAGCACGCGGGCGGACGCATCCCCATCATCGCGGGAGCCGGCGGCAATTCGACGGCCGAAGCCATCGACCTGACGCGCTTCGCGAAGTCGATCGGCGCCGACGCGGTGCTGTCGGTCGTGCCTTATTACAACAGGCCGACGCAGGAAGGGTTGTATCGCCACTTCAAGGCCATCGCCGAAGGGTCGGATATCCCGGTCATCCTCTACAACGTGCCCGGCCGTACGGTGGCCGATCTCGCCAACGACACGGTCGTGCGACTGTCGTCGGTGCCGGGCATCGTCGGCATCAAGGACGCCACCGGTGACATCGGTCGCGGCATTGCGCTCATCGCCGCGCTGCAGGGGCAGGAGCGCGAGGACTTCGCGGTCTACAGCGGCGACGATGCGAGCGCGGTCGCGCTGATGCTGATGGGCGGCAAGGGCAACATCTCGGTCAGCGCCAACGTCGCGCCGCGCGCCCTGCACGAACTGTGCAAGGCGGCCATCGCGGGCGATGCGGCTGCGGCGCGCGACTGGCATCTCAAGACGCTTGCCCTGCATCGCGTGCAGGGCCTCGAATCCAATCCCACGTCCACCAAGTGGGCCCTGCATCACATGGGCCTGATCGACTCGGGCATCCGCCTTCCACTCGTGCCGCTCTCGTCGGCAGCGCAGGCAACGGTGCTCGATGCACTCCGGCAATCCGGGGCATTGCAACAAACCGGCGTGATCGATCGCCTCGCGGCCTGAAGGCGTCTCGCCGTCCGCGTTGCCGATCCCGTCGGCCGCATGATCTTCGAATGGAACCCATGAATTCTCGATTCACTTTTTCGCTGGGCAAGAGTTCGGTCGCCTTGCTGGTGGCCGTGGCGCTCAACGCCTGCACGTGGACCAGCAGCGTGCTCGAAGGCGACAAGCTCGACTACAAGTCGCAGGCGACCGTGAAGGTCAAGTCGCTCGAGGTGCCGCCGGACCTGTCCGCCGCGCCGCGCGACGACCGCTACGACATCCCGGGCGACAAGGGGCCGCAGACGCTGTCGAGCTACACGCAGCAGAAAGCCAACGCGCCGATCGTGACGGGTAACGAGGTCCTGCCGACCATCAAGGACGCGCGCATGGAACGCGCCGGCGGTCAGCGCTGGCTGGTCGTCAACCTCAAGCCCGAGCAGGTCTGGCCGATCGCCAAGGAGTTCTGGCAGGAACAGGGCTTCCTGATCAAGACCGAGGCGCAGGACACCGGCATCATGGAGACCGACTGGGCCGAGAACCGCGCCAAGATCCCGCAGGATTTCATCCGCAACACCATCGGCAAGGTCATCGACGGCCTCTATTCCACCGGCGAGCGCGACAAGTTCCGCACGCGCATCGAGCGCACGCCCGACGGCGGCAGCGAGATCTACATCAGCCATCGCGGTGCGAAGGAAACCATCGTGGGCGTGCAGGGCGGCAACACGGTCTGGGAGCCGCGGGCTTCCGATCCCGAGCTCGAGGCCGAATTCCTGCGCAGGCTGCTGGTTCGCCTCGGGTCCGACAAGCAACAGGCGAAGACCATCGTGGCGTCCGGCTACGTCACGCCGGGCAACACAGCGCCGGTCCGCTCGAAGCTGGTGACCGCAGGATCGGGCACGCAGGGTTACGTCGAGCTCGAGGATCCCTTCGATCGCGCTTGGCGTCGCGTGGGTCTGGCACTCGATCGCGTCGGCTTCACCGTCGAGGACCGCGATCGCAACCAGGGACTGTATTTCGTGCGCTACGTCGATCCGAACGCCGATGCCAAGGACAAGCCGGGCTTCCTGTCGCGCATCTTCACGTCGTCCGACGAGCGCCTGAAGCAGGCCGCGCAGTACCGCATCGCGGTCCGCACGCAGTCGACCACCACGCGCATCACGGTGCAGGACAAGGACGGGGCGGCGGTAACCACCGACGTCGGCGGGCACATCCTCGCGCTGGTCAACGATCAGCTGAAGTAGGGCGCTGGAACGGCGAAGGATACGGCGCGTGCGATTCGCTTCGCTTGGCAGTGGCAGCGAAGGGAACGGACTGATCGTCGAGGCCGCGCCGAGCGACGGCCACGAACGGCCGTGGCGGGTGATGGTCGATTGCGGTTTCGGGGTGCGTGCCGCCGAGGCGCGATTGCTGCGGCTGGGCATCGATCCGGCCACGCTCGACGCGATCCTCGTCACGCACGAGCATGGCGATCATCTTGGCGGCGTGTTCGCGCTCGCGCGGCGTCACGGGCTGGCGGTATGGGCCTCGCACGGGACGCTGCAGTCGGTGATGACGACACGCTTCACCAACGTGCCGGTCCACGTGTGCTCGAGTCACGCGACGTTCTCGATCGGGCCGATCACGGTCGCGCCTTTCCCGGTGCCGCACGACGCGCGCGAGCCCACGCAGTTCGTCTTCGAGGACGGCCTCCATCGTCTCGGGCTGCTCACCGACACCGGCCGCGGAACGTCGCACATCATCGACAGCCTGTCCGGCTGCGATGGTCTGGTGATGGAGTGCAACCACGACCCCGCGATGCTCGAGGCATCCGACTACCCGTATCCGTTGAAGCGTCGCATCAGCGGCGACTATGGGCACCTCTCCAACGACGTGGCTGCCGAGATCGTGTCGCGTCTCGATCGATCGAGACTGCGGCGGATCGTCGCGGCGCACCTGAGCCGATCGAACAACACCCCCGAACTTGCGCGCGCTGCGCTAGCGGCAGCGACCGGCTGGGAAGCGGCGCGCATCGGACTCGCCGACCAGGATGCCGGCCTCGACTGGATCGATCTGCTGGAGCCGTGAGACGCGGCGCAACCCGACCAGAAAAAAGCCGGCGCATGCCGGCTTTTTTCATCGACGACGAGACTTGATTACTTCTTGGTTTCTTCGGTCTTGGTGGTCGTCGTGCTGTCGACCGGAGCCGGTGCAGCAGGCGTCGTAGCCGTGGTGTCGGCGGGAGCCGGTACAGCAGGCGGCGCGGCCATCGGAGCCGGAGCCGGCACGGTGGTGGTCGTCGAGGTGGTGCTGGAGGTCTCTTCCTTCTTGCCGCAAGCGGTCAACGAGATAGCCAGCAACGATGCAACGAGCAGGGTCTTTTTCATAGTTCCTTCCTTGGGAGAGTAAGCGCTTTCTTGGCGCCGGATGGCATCTTGCAGGTCGTTTCGAAACCGAGATATAGGACTCGACCTGCACGCACGGGCCATGAATGGCTATACCGCGCGAGGCTTCATGCGTGAAGTCTTTGCTTCACACAACCCGCGATTATAGATGACGGGGCGATGTCCGCGAAGTCGGATGGTCTAGAGGGGGCCAAGTTCCCCGCAATGTGACAAATTGCGCGAATTCGAAAGTCTCAGGCGAGTCCGAGCGTGGTCGTCACCAGCGTCGGAGACGATTCTTCCCACAGTGTCTCGAATTGATCGAGCCACGGCCGCGCCGCCGCGGGGTCGAATTCGGCCGCGCCCCGCAGGTGGTCGCGGTGGAAGCGCCGGACCAGCAGCGAGCGATCCGCGATCAGCATCGAGCAGGCTTCGCCGAAACGTGCAGCGGCGTGCGGCGGCACGACCCGGCACTGCGCGTTGACTGCGTGGCCCTTGATCACCTGCATGAAGCGCGGCGCGGCCGTCGCGATGCGGTCGGCGTCCAGCGTCAGAAGGCGGAGCTGGTTGGCGGCGCTGACGCGCAGGAAAGCCTGCAGCGCCGACGTGAACGCGGGCTCGGTCAGAGGCCAGTCGGCGAAGTCGCGGTCGGCCATCCAGACTTCGCGCTGCGCCTGTTCGAGGGCATCCTGCAGGCGCGCGACGAAGGCGGCCCGCGTGTCGAAGCGCGTGCGGACGAACGTGCTGCTCGCGGGATGCAGCTGCGGATCGGAATCAGGATGGGCCATCGAGTTCTCCTTCGGCAAAACGGAGCCACCCGTCGCTCCACCACGCATGCAGCAGTGCGCGCGTGTCGGGGTCTTCCATCATCGACGCGACCGTCGCGGCGGCGAGCTCTCGGCGATCGGCGAGCTGTCGAAATGACGCACGGCTCTTCGACGGCAGCTGGACGGACTCGCCCGCAATGTAGCCGCGCGTTCCGCGGTAGAGCAAGGTGGTCCGGAGGTCGAGTGCGAGGCCGTGGCGCGCGGCGCGGCGTGCGAACGCCGCCGCTGCCATCGGCGGCGGCGGATCGAAGTAGACGTGCGGCTTGGGCTCGCTGAAATGGCGGCCGACGAACGCCTCCACGTCGCGGGCCGTCCAGCGGATGCGGGCCATCCGTTCTTCGATCGCGGCGAGCATCCCGGCGTCGAGCGCGCCCGGCGTCCTCGTCGGCACGCGCCCGGGATCGGCATGCCGGCCGTCGGGCCACGGCCGCTCGGCCATTGCGAACAGGAACTCCTGGCTCAACGCGTTCCACGACGGCGAACGGAAGCCGATCGATGCGGTGGTGCAGGGCCCGACGGCGACGCCGTCGTGTGCGCACGACGGCGGCAGATAGAGCATGTCGCCCGGTTCGAGCAGCGCTTCGTCGGTGGGCTCGAAGTGCCTGAGCTGCTTGAGCGGTGCGCCTGCGACCAGCGCGCGCTCACGCGGCGTATTGCTGGCGCCGTGTCGCCAGCGCCAGCGCCTGCGACCCTCGACCTGCAGCAGGAACACGTCGTACGAATCGAGATGCGGGCCGACGCCGCCGCCGTCGACCGCGTAACTGATCATCAGGTCGTCGAGCCGCATCGCGGACACGAAGTCGAAGCGCCGCAGCAGCGCGTCGGCGTGCGCGTCGTACAGGTTGACGCCCTGGACCAGCAGCGTCCAGTCGCGCTTCTGTCGCGGCATGCGCGCGAACGGGCCCGGTTCCATCGACCAGTGTCCGGCGACGACCGCGACGAGCCGGGACTCGACGTCGTCGCGCGATGCGAGCGCGGTCAGGGCCTTTCGATCGGGCAACGACGAGAGGTCGGACACCGCCTGACGAACGAGCAGCGGCTTGCGCTGCCAGTACCGTGCGAGGAAGGTCTCGGGCGACAGGCCGCCGAGCAGTTGGGGGTCGAACGGCGCGGGTCGGGACATGGGCGTCGATGTTAGCCGCGAGTCGGCCGCAACGGGGCGCTCCGCGGTTCGCGGAGCGGAGCCGCTGCGTATAATCCGGGCCTCTTCACGGACAACGCCGCTGGCAACCACTCCCATGAAAATCGGCAAGAACAGCGTCGTCACGCTCAAGTACAAGCTCACCGACGCGCAAGGCGAGTTCATCGAAGAGACGGAAGAGCCGGTCGAATACCTGCACGGCGGCTACGACGGCATCTTCCCGCGCGTCGAAGAGACGCTGGACGGGCAGGAGGCCGGCTTCACGACGGCCATGCAGCTCGAGCCCGCGGACGCCTTCGGTGAATACGACGCAGACCAGGTCCGCGTCGAGGCGCGCTCCAAGTTTCCCGAGCCCCTCGAAGTCGGCATGCGTTTCGAAGGCGTTCCGGAGGACGAGGACGAGGACCCGGAGATCCTCACGATCACCGATCTGACGACCGACACGGTGGTGCTCGACGCCAATCATCCGCTCGCCGGTATCGCGTTGCGCTTCTCGTGCGAGGTGCTCGACGTGCGCGCGGCCAGCGACGAAGAGGTGGCCCACGGCCATGCGCACGGCGAGCACACGCACGGCGATCACGATCACGACGATCCCGACCACGACCACGACGGGAAGCATCTGCACTGAGTGTCGTTTGCCGCTCCCGACCGCGGCTGCGCACCGCGCATCGATCGGGTGGCCGCTGTAACGGCACGTAAGCCGTGTGAGCGGACCGGTCGGGATCGGCACCCCCTGCGATCGCACGGAAAACTCCCGTAACAATCGACCCGCCGTTCCGGTCGGCGACCGCGTCGCCTCCGCGTTGATCACGCATCAACCCGGAGGTCACATGAAAGCCATCGCACTCGCACTCCTCGTCACAACCCTGGCAGGTTGCGCCATCGTCCCGATCGGACCGCCGGTCTATGTCGGGGTCCGAGCGCACGGCGGCTACGGCTACGGCGGTGGGTACTACGGCGGCGGCAGGGGGTACTGGGGCCGCTGAATTTGCCCGGCGTTCGTGCGCACGTGCAGCGATCCACGACGCGAAAAGAAAGGGGCGGCATGCGCCGCCCCTGTCTCTTGACCGAAAAACCTCAGGCCGGTGCCGGCTTCGGATAGATCACGGACTTGAAGCCGCTGCGATCGAAGGGCTTCCAGGCGCCTTCCGGCTGCGCGAGACGGTCGGCCACGGCGTACAGCACGGCGGGATTGACGCCGAGCCCGAGGTGGCTCGCGTAGACCTCGATGTTCTCCGAGATCGGCGACTCCTCGTCGATGCTCGAAGGCCAGGCGACGATGCCGTCGGTGCGGCTGTAGATCGACGTTGCCGGCATCTTCAGCGTGCCCCGCAGACGTTCGTGCGCTTGCGGGTCATCCGACTTCTGACCGCTCGCCCATTCGTAGACCCGCCACGCGTTGGTCGAACGGGGCGACCCGGCGAACGGGCTGCCGAGCGTGATCACACTGCGGACCACGTCGGGGTTGTGCTTCGCCAGCACCCGCGCATACAGGCCCCCGAGGCTCCAGCCCACCAGACTCACCTTCTGGCCGTGCCTCTGGTTCAGCGCGTCCAGTCGTTCGAACAGCGCCTTCTCGACGCCGTCGCGCAGGCCGAGATTGCGACCGAGCTCCCAGCCGTGCACGTAATAGCCGCGCTCGCGCAGGAAGCGGCGGAGCACGCGGGTCGACAGGTCGCTGGCGACGAGACCGGGCAGCACCAGCACCGGGTGGCCGTCGCCCTTCGGCGACCTCGACAACAGCGGCCACATCGAGACCGTGGCGCCCAATTCCCAGACCGCGCGTCCCTCGAGCAATTGCAGGAGGCGTGATGGCGGCTTCACTGCGTGATCGCCGGTGGAATCGCGAGTCATCGTGTTCATGGTGTTCGTTCCTTCAAAAGTTTGCCGGCTCGACTGAAGGGCCGCGGTGAGCTTCCGCCAGGACAGCCGTCCGGGTCAACCCAGATACTTGCTTCTCAGATAATTCAGATAATCGCGCGCCTCGCCTACGACGTAGGGCGACAACAGGGTCAGTGTGTAATACGCAGCGAAGCCCGGACCTCCGTGATCTCTGCGGGGCGTGAGCCGCGTGAACGAGAACCAGCAGGTGGTCGTGAAGACCATCTGCAGCGCGAGCATCTCGACGTCCTCGTCCGATGCGCGCAGCACACCGGCGGTCGCCAGGCGCGCGCACAGTTCGCGCGATGCGATGAGGTTGGCCGTGACGAGTCCCCGCGCGGCCTCCTCGAGCGCCGGATATTCGTGCAGCAAGAACGCGATGTCGCGATACACGAAACGATAGGCGTCGATCGCCTCGAAGGTCATGTGCAGCGTCAGCCACACGTCGTCGATCGCCGTGACGCCGGTCGCGGCCTCCAGGCACGGCGCGATGCGCGCCTCGAAGCGCCGGAACAGCCATGTGACGATCTGCTGCTTGGTCTTGAAGTGGTAATGCAGGTTGCCGGGGCTGATGTCGGTCTCGGTCGCGATGCGATGCGTCGAGACCGCCGCGACCCCCTCGGCATTGAACAGCGCGAGGCTGATCTCGAGGATGCGATCGCGGGTGTTCGAGGCGGCCACGATCAGCGGCGCGGGCGCGCGAACGACAGGCAGGGAGAACGCGACATGACGCGGCCGTGCGCGTCAGCGCTTGCGGCTCCGCGCCTCGAGCGTCGCGACCGTCTCGTGCAGCCGCTCCACTTCGGCCTGCAGCGCGGCGAACGCCTCGGCCGTCGGCACGCCCAGGTGCAGCATCGCCCGGGCCACGCGCTGGTCGAACACGTCCTCGAACTTCTTGAAGCCGAACGGATCGAGTGTCATCGCCGCGGCCGGTGTCGCTGCCGACTCGCCCGCAGCGCGCTTCGGGCCGAGGCCGAGCAGCGACTCGAAGACGCGGCTCTGGCGCGCGACGGCTTCCTCGTGCGCGTTGGTCAGCGCCTTGATGCCGGCGGTGAGGATGTTCTTCGACGCGCGCGGCGCCGCCGGTGTGTCCGGTGCTGGAGGCAGGGGCTTCGCGATCGACTTCGACGCGGCCTTGCGGACCGGGCTCTTCGCAGCGCTCCGGGTCGCCGTCGACTTGCTGGTGGGTTTGCTCATGACGCTCTCCTGGCTGCAGCGATGCAGGCGATGCCGGTAATGCACAAGGCCGGCGATCGAGAGTCTCGATCGGCCGGCCTTGCAACCTCGCGGAGCGTATCACCACGGATGGCCGCGACCCTGCGGCCGCGGCATCGAAGTGGATGCTCGATCAGGCGGCAGCGCGCTTGCCGCGGGCCTTCGCTTCGGTCGTCGCGGCGACGACGGTCGCGTTGACGGCTTCTTCGACGGCTGTGACACGCTCGACCAGACGCTTCGTGCCTTCGACGACCTGGCCGGCGATCTGCAGCGACAGCTGGGCTGCGGGCATGTTGATCTTGGTCATCGTGTCGACGACCGGCGTGCCGACCATCGCTTCGAAACGCTCGCCGACGTCGCCCAGGCGCTTGATGCCTTGCGCCGTGCCGTCGGTGATCTTGTCGATCGCCAGGTCGGCCTGCTCGGTTGCGCGGGTCACGCCGCCGACGAAGAAGCCGGCCAGCTGCTGTTGCGCCGACAGGATGCTGGCGCGGATCGAGTCGTGGACCATCGGCAGCGACGGCGACTTGACCATCGACGTGTAGCGGTCGTTGATCTGCGCGACGAGGCGCTGCGTGCCGAGGCGGTAGGCGTTGACGAGGTGCTTGCTGGCGAGGCCGTATTGACCGACGACATCGATGGCAACCGAATTCAGGGTGGTGGTATTGGACATGTGAGTTTCCGTTCAGGGTTGGTCGCATGCAGCGCGGCGGAATGCCTTGCGCTGCCGGAGCCAGTGCGCTTCATCAACCGCTGCACGACTCCATGGACCGCATCTTCCACGACGCCCCCTAGGTGGAGAAAACTAGAAACGTTGGATAGTTAGGGCGTTCGCCCTAAAACGCCGCAGGGCGGCGGTCAGGCGTTCGCCCTAAAACGCCGCAGGGCGGCGGAGTTCGGGCGAACCCTGAAACACTGCGGAGCGGGGTTCAACCATCGTCGCTTGTCAGCAGACCAGCCGCGCCCGATCATCGCGTCCGCCCCAACGCCCAGCTGTTCCTTGAGCAGCGCCCCCGAGAAGGAACGTCCCATGTCAGACGAAGTGATGGCCCGCGTCTCGATCTACCAGCCGCAGCAGAAGGG
>JBBRRW010000078.1:0-14114 GCA_038245975.1 Burkholderiales bacterium | reverse complement strand
TGGTCATGGGCATGGTCGCCCTGCTCTACCTGCGCACCGACCTGCGCCGCGTGCCCGACGTCTCGCTGATCGAGGCCCGGCACGCGGATCCGGCCGGATATCCGGCCACCCCGACGCCCGGACTGGCCACGGCGAAGTGATGCTGTGCCGACCGCCGCATGCGGGTGCGTATCTCGTCAGTACCGACCAAATCGCTTACCATAGCCGACCCATTTCCGAGCCGCAACCCGACGCGCATGAACCCGACATCCTCTGCTCCGCAACCCGCGCTGACGACCGCCGCGCAGCCGGGTTCCCACGTGATGAACACTTACGCGAACCTGCCCGTCTACCTGGCGCGCGGCGAAGGCGTTTGGCTCTGGGACGAAGACGGTCGCAAGTACCTCGACGGGCTGGCCGGCATCGCCGTCAACACGCTGGGCCACAACCATCCACGCCTGGTCGCCGCCATCGCCGACCAGGCGACGAAGCTGATCCACTCGTCCAACGTGTACAAGGTGCGTCTGCAGGAGACGCTCGCCGACAAGCTCGCCGCGCTGTCGGGCATGGACAAGGTCTTCTTCTGCAATTCGGGGCTCGAGGCCAACGAGGCCGCCCTCAAGATCGCGCGCAAGTACGGCCACGATCGCGGCATCGCCTATCCCGAAATCGTCGTCTACGACAACGCGTTCCACGGCCGCTCGATCGCCACGCTGTCGGCCACCGGCAACGCCAAGGTCCAGAAGGGCTTCGAGCCGCTGGTCCCGGGCTTCGTCCGCGTGCCGCTTAACGACATCGCTGCCGTCGAGAAGGTGGCTGCCGAGCATCCCAACGTCGTCGCCGTCTTCCTCGAAGCCATCCAGGGCGAAGGCGGCGTCACGCCGGCCCGCGTCGACTACCTGAAGGCCGTACGCGCGCTGTGCGACCAGCAGGGCTGGCTGCTGATGATCGACGAAGTCCAGTGCGGCATCGGTCGTACCGGCAAGTGGTTCGCGCATCAGTGGGCGGGCATCCTGCCCGACGTGATGCCGCTGGCCAAGGGTCTGGCGGGCGGCGTGCCCATCGGCGCGGTCGTCGCGCGCGGCGACGCCGCCAGTGTCTTCGGACCGGGCAACCACGGCACCACGTTCGGCGGCAACCCGCTGGCGTGCCGTGCCGCCCTCGAGACGCTGTCGGTGATCGAGGACGAAGGCCTGCTGGCCAATGCCGAAGTGGTCGGCCAGGCGATCCGCGCGGTGTTCTCGCGCGAGCTCTCGTCGGTCGCCGGCATCCTCGACATTCGCGGTCGCGGCCTGATGATGGGTATCGAGCTCGCCTGTCCGTGCGCAGACCTCCCGAAGCGCGCCTTGCGCTACAAGCCCGAATACGGCCTGCTCATCAACGTCACGCAGGATCGCGTGGTCCGCCTGTTGCCTGCCCTCGTGATGAATGTCGAGGAAGCGACGCTGCTGGCGGAAGGCGTGGTCTCCATCGTCCGTGATTTCCTGTCCCAGCAGGCCGAACCCAAGGCCGCCTAGGACCCGGGGCGCTTCGCCTTCGACCTTCGTGGCCGCCGTCACGGCGGAGCGAAGTCGAAGGTCGCAAAGCGCCTGATCGACGACCGGTGGGAGCGCACGCCCCGCCGTTCAGCGGCCTGCAGTGGCTGGCGCAGGCGTTTCATGTTGAGCTTTCGAACCATGACGATTCGCCATTACCTCCAGTTCAAGGATTTTTCCCGCGAGGACTACGCGCACCTGTTCGAGCGCATGCGGCTGATCAAGGATCGTTTCAAGCGCTACGTGGCCTACCAGCCGCTGGTCGACCGCACGATGGCCATGGTGTTCGAGAAGGCATCGACGCGGACCCGCGTGTCCTTCGAGGCGGGCATGTACCAGATGGGCGGCTCGGTCATCAACCTCACCACCGGCGACTCGCAGCTCGGCCGGGCCGAGCCCATCGAGGATACGGCCCGCGTCATCAGCCGGATGGTCGACCTGGTCATGATCCGTACCTACGAGCAGACCCGCATCGAGACCTTCGCGGCCAATTCGCGCGTGCCGGTCATCAATGGCCTGACCAACGAATACCACCCGTGCCAGATCCTCGCGGACATCTTCACGTACATCGAGCAGCGCGGCGAGATCGAGGGCGCGACGATCGCGTGGATCGGCGACTCGAACAACATGTGCAACACCTGGCTGCAGGCCGCCGAAACGCTGAACTTCACCGTGCACGTGTCGACACCGCCCGGCTACGAGGTCGAGCCGGAGCGCGCCGGGCTGGTCGATGCCGCGCACTACCGGGAGTTCGCCGACCCCGCCGAAGCCTGTCGCGACGCGGACCTCGTGACCACCGACGTGTGGACCAGCATGGGCTTCGAGGCCGAGAACGAGGCCCGCAAGAAGGCCTTCGGCGGTTGGCGCGTCACCGACCGGCTGATGTGGTCGGCCAAGCCCACGGCTCTGTTCATGCACTGCCTGCCCGCGCATCGCGGCGAAGAGGTCGATGCGTCGGTGATCGACGGTCCGCAGAGCGTCGTCTGGGACGAAGCCGAGAACCGGCTGCACGCGCAGAAGGCGCTGATGGAATTCCTGATTCTCGGGCGCACCCATGCATAGGCCCGCAGCGGCCCGCGCTCCACGCACGCTCGTGAAGCGATGAGTGCCGCCCACCTGCCCGCCACCGAACGGTCTCTCGACGCGACGCTGGAGGCAGCGTGGCTCAATCATCCGTGCTCGCCGATCGATTCGGCCGCGATGGCCGAGAACTATCTGCAGATGCACCGTACGGCAGCGCCCAACGACCTGGTCTTCGCGCATCTCATCGCGGCGAGCAGCGGCGTGCGCATCGCCGACACTGCGCGCGCGCGCGCGCACCTGGCGAAGGCGCGTGCCGCACTGTCGCAGTCGCCGTCGCGCAGCCCCGCGTTCCAGCGGCTGCTGCAGATCGTCCACGGCGTGCACGCGGCCCTGCACTGGGTCGAGCGCGATCTCGTCGCGTCGATGGTTTCGTTCGAGCGCGCGCTCGCGCAACCCGATGCGCTCGAACCGTCCGACGAGCATTACATCCGCCTGTGGCGCGCGATCACGCTCCTCGGCCTCGGCAAGCCGGAACTGGCCTTCCGCGACCTGCTGATCGGCCTCGAATATTTCCGCTTCCATTACCCGCCGGCGCACGCGCTGATGGCCTTCAACGTCGGCGCGACGCTGCTGCACGCGGGCGACTGGGACGGTGCCGAGAGCTGCCTGCGGATGGCCTTGACCGAGAGCGGCCGCATCGGCATGCCGGGCTTCGACATCATGTGCCGCTCCAACCTCGCCTACTGCCTGATCAACACCGGCCGGGTCGAAGAAGCGACATTCGAGATCAACACGGCGCTCGACCAGAACCGCAAGGAGCTGCTGCTGTTTCGCCCGGGCGACGTGATGACCACCGTCGCCGAGAACCTGATCGAGACCGGGCACCTGCAGGAGGCCACCGACTACGTGTTCGACGCGCTGGACGCGGCGATCGGCCGCGACTACTCGATGGGCATCGGCACCGCGAAGTGGAACCAGGGACGCATCGCCGCCGTGCAGAACAAGATTCCCGAGGCGGTCAGCGCGTGGCGGGTGGCGCTGTGGAACCTGCGTCACCATCCGCACCTGACGCAGTTCTGGAAGACGGCGCTCGCGGTGTCCTCGCTGTACGAGAAGCGCGGCGACTATCGTCGCGCCTTCCGCTGGCACCAACGCTTCCATGCATCGCATCGCCGCTGGCAGGACACCACGCGCGACGTGCGGCTGGCCTACTCGCAGGCGATGCTGCAGATGGAAGCGATCCGCCGCGAACGCGATGCGGCCGAGGCCGAACGCATCCACCTCCTGCAAGCCAAGACCGAGCTCGAAGCCGTCAACACCGAGTTACAGAGCCGCTTCATCGAGATCGAGGCGTTCAACGACGAACTCCGCGAGCAGGCCTCGCGTGATCCGCTGACCGGGTTGCTCAACCGGCGCAACCTGCTGCCCACACTGAACGCGATGCTCGAGAAGAGCGCGATCGGCAAGCACCAAGTCATCGTCGCGATGCTCGATCTCGATCGCTTCAAGCAGTTCAACGACAAGCACGGCCACGTCGCAGGCGATCAGATCCTCGCCGCGGCGGGTCACCTGCTGCGCGATTTCTTCCGCGACGACGACCGTGCGTTCCGCTACGGCGGCGACGAGTTCTGCATCTTCCTGCCGCGGACCAATCGCGTCGTCGGCGAAGGGCGGCTCGAGGCCTTCGCACAGGGCCTCATCGACCTGCTGCCCCGCGCACCCGACGGCTCGCCGTCCGGCGTCGCGGTCTCCTTCGGCCTCGCCTGTTTCCCCGAGGACACGATGCAGAGCGGCGAACTGGTCGCCATCGCCGACGCGGCGCTCTACAAGTCCAAGCGACGACGCAAGGAACTCGCAGGGGCGGCCAGCGCCTCGCGCTGAGCGTCGTCTATAATCCGCGCCCGACGGGACCACCCGACGCAGTCCCGTCCGATCCGTACCGCTTGATCCCGCGCCGTTCCAAACGCAGCGCGGTGACCTGAAACCCTTGTGAAAGCGGCGCCCGCCGCATCGCATCGTCCGAGCACACACCATGAGCGACATCCGCAAAGTCGTCCTCGCCTATTCGGGCGGACTCGATACCTCCGTGATCCTGAAGTGGCTGCAGGACAACTACGAAGCCGAAGTCATCACCTTCACCGCCGACATCGGCCAGGGTGAAGAGCTCGAGCCCGCGCGCAGCAAGGCGCTGAACGCGGGGATCAAGGCCGAGAACATCTACATCGATGACCTGCGCGAGGAGTTCGTCCGCGACTTCGTCTACCCGATGTTCCGCGCGAACGCGATCTACGAAGGCGAGTACCTGCTCGGCACATCGATCGCACGGCCGCTGATCGCGAAGCGCCAGATCGAGATCGCCCGCATGACGGGCGCCGAAGCCGTGTCGCACGGCGCGACCGGCAAGGGCAACGATCAGGTCCGCTTCGAGCTCGGCTACTACGCGCTCGAGCCCGGCATCAAGGTGATCGCGCCGTGGCGCGAGTGGGACCTGCTGAGCCGCGAGAAGCTGCTGGCCTATGCCGAAGCCGCCGGCATCCCGATCGAGATGAAGCACAAGCAGGGCGGTGCGCCGTACTCGATGGACGCGAACCTGCTGCACATCAGCTTCGAAGGCCGCCATCTCGAGGATCCGAAGGCCGAGGCCGAGGAAGCGATGTGGCGCTGGACCGTCTCGCCGGAGATGGCGCCGGATTCCCCGCAATACATCGACGTCGAGTTCACGCACGGCGACGTCACCGCCATCGACGGCACGGCGATGAGCGCGGCCGAGGTGCTGACGAAGCTCAACGAACTCGGCGGCAAGCACGGCATCGGTCGCCTCGACCTGGTGGAGAACCGCTACGTCGGCATGAAGTCGCGCGGCTGCTACGAGACGCCGGGCGGGACCATCCTGCTGAAGGCGCATCGCGGCATCGAGTCGATCACGCTCGATCGCGAGGTAGCGCACCTGAAGGACGACCTGATGCCGCGCTACGCGAGCCTGATCTACAACGGCTACTGGTGGAGCCCCGAGCGCCGTGCGCTGCAGGTGCTGATCGACCACACCCAGCAGAACGTCAACGGCTTCGTGCGCCTGAAGCTCTACAAGGGCGGCGTCAGCGTCGTCGCGCGCGACTCGAAGGACACGCTGTTCGACCAGAACATCGCGACCTTCGACGACGACGGCGGCGCCTACGACCAAGCCGATGCGGGCGGCTTCATCAAGCTCAATGCCCTGCGGATGCGGATCGCGGAGACCGCACGGCGCAGGCGGTCGTGAGCGAGCGCCCGGTCCACCCGGGATGATGCCATTCGACGGTCGAAGCGCCGTTTGGGATACTCGGGCGTCGTCGGCGTCCGGCCGGCGCTGTCGATGGGGAGACGGTTGATGGGAAAGTCGATGTCGAGCACGGCCGCGCGCATGGCGGTGGCGTCGGTCGCATTCCTGGCGTGGTCGACCGCGGACGCCCAGGCCTTCAATGCCAAGCCCGGGGCCTGGGAGATGACGGTGACGCCGTCCGGCAACATGATCCCGCCGGAGGTGCTGGCCAAGATGCCGCCAGAGCGTCGCGCGATGGTCGAGAAGCAGATGGCGGCCGGTGGCGCCGGCAACGTCCAGACCCGCAAGTCCTGTGTCAAGAAGGAAGACCTCGACCAGGACAGCTTCATGAAGAGCAACGATCCGAACTGCGCCGTCAAGACGGTCTCGCGGTCGCAGAACAAGCTCGTCCTGGCGATGACCTGCACCGGCGAACGGGCAGCGACCGGCACGATGAGCTTCGAAGCGAAGACGCCCGAAGCGGTCGTCGGCGCCATCGACATGGATCGCGGCAACGGCAGCAAATTCCACATCGGCATGGCCGGCAAGTGGATCGGCAACAGCTGCGAAGGCATCGAGCCGCCCCCCGCGAAGCAGTAACTGGCGCGGCGCCGTTCAGACGATCTGCGGCTCGGTCTCCAGCGCGACGCCGAAGCGTTGCTGGACGCTGTCGCGGACCGCGCTCGCGAGTGCCAGGACCTCGGCACCGGTCGCGCCGCCGCGATTGACGAGGACCAGCGCGTGCCGGTCGTGTACCGCCGCCCGCCCGGTCGACCCGGCGAGCGAGCGACCCCGCCAGCCGCAGCGATCGATCAGCCAGGCGGCCGCGAGCTTGAAGCGCCCGTCGGCCTGCGCATGCGCGACCACGTCGGGCTCCGACGACCGGAGGACGTCCAGCCGCTGCCCATCGACGATCGGGTTCTTGAAGAAGCTGCCGGCATTGCCGGTGATCGCCGGGTCGGGCAGCTTCTCGCGACGGATCGCCGTCACGATGTCCGCGACCTCGACGGCGCTCGGGCGCTCGACGGCGGACTGCCGCAGGCGCGACGCCACGTCCGCATAGCCGATGCGCGCCTCCCAGCGCAGCGGCAACCGGAAGACGACACGCGTGATGATCGCGCGCTCGCGCAGGGTCCGCTTGAAGACGCTGTCGCGGTAGCCGAAGCCGCATTCCGCCGCATCCATGCGGACGACGCGACCCGACTCGATGTCGAAGGCATCGAGCCATGCGAAGCGCTCGTCGAGTTCGAGGCCGTATGCCCCGATGTTCTGCACCGGGGCGGCCCCGACCGAACCCGGGATCAGCGCGAGATTCTCGAGGCCCGGCCAGCCCGCGCGCAGGCTGGTCCGCACGAAGCCGTCCCACGACTCGCCGCCCTCGACGGCGACGAGATGATCGCTGCCGTCGTCGCCGAGATGCGCGTGGCCGCGGGTCGCCAGGTGGACGACGAGCCCGTCGAAGTCCCGCGTAAACAGGACGTTGCTGCCGCCGCCCAGCACGAGACGCGGGCCTTCGTTCCATTCGGGACGGTCGCGCAGTGCGTGCAATGCGTCGAGCGACGCCACGCTCGCGAACCGCCGCGCCCGCGCGGCGATGCCGAACGTGTTGAACGGCGTGAGCAGGAAATCGCTCTGGAGGGTCAGGCGCATATCGCGGTCGGAAGCGGGCCGCCGAAGACGACGGCCGTGCAAAGCGGCGGAGTATAGCGAGATGCGCGGGCCCGTCGTCTATACTTTTCATCCCGTTCAACCGCTGATGCCGGAACCCGCATGCCTTCGTTCGACGTCGTCTCTGAAGCCAACCTGGTCGAGGTCCGCAACGCGATCGACCAGACCAACAAGGAAGTCGGCACGCGCTTCGACTTCAAGGGTTCCGACGCCCGCGTCGAACAGAAGGACCGCGACCTGACGCTGTTCGCCGATTCCGAGTTCCAGCTCGGCCAGGTGCGCGACATCATCAACGCCAAGATGACGAAGCGCAGCGTCGACATCCGCTTCCTCGACATCGGCAAGGTCGAGAAGATCGGTGGCGACAAGGTCAAGCAGGTCATCAAGGTCAAGAACGGCATCGAGTCCGAAGCGGCCAAGAAGATCGTCAAGGCGATCAAGGAAGCGAAGATGAAGGTACAGGCGAGCATCCAGGGCGATGCGGTCCGGATAGCCGGCACCAAGCGCGACGACCTGCAATCGGCGATCGCGCTGCTGAAGAAGGAGATCAGCGACATGCCGCTCGACTTCAACAACTTCCGCGACTGATCCATCAAGACTCTTTCGCTGCTCGCGCGAGCAGCGACCGTCCTCACCTTCTCTTCCCGGGAGAGGGTCGGGCGGGAGTGCAGCGAGCGACGGTGACGCCCATCCAACGAATCCTTTGGCCGCAAGCCGTTGCCGTTCTCGTCGTCATGACCGGCAGCGCGTCGGCAGCACAGCTCGACGTCGTCGGCCTCTTCCCGGGCAAGGCGGTAGTCTCGGTCGACGGTGGGCCCCCGCGCAGCATCGGCGTCGGTGACAGCGTCGGCGGCTTCAGGCTGGTCTCGGTCGGCGGCGACGGCGCGACCTTCCTCGTCGACGGACGACGCCAGACCATCCCGATGGGCTCGTACCTGGCAGGCACCAGCGACCACGGCCGCGCCACCGCGGTCCTCGGCGCCGACGGCTCCGGGCACTACGTCGCGCAGGGCGCGATCAACGGCACGGCGACGCGGTTCCTCGTCGACACCGGCGCGACGCTGGTGGTGATGTCGTCGAACGAGGCCGACCGCCTGCACCTCGCCTACAAGCTGGCGCCCCAGGCGAACGCCAGTACCGCGAACGGCCGGGTCTCCTATCGGCTCGTCAGGCTCGACCGCATCAAGGTCGGCGACGTCGAACTGACCAACGTCGCAGCGGGCATCCTCGAAGGCGGCTACGACGGACCGACGCTGCTCGGCATGAGCTTCCTGTCGCGGACCGAAGTCAGTCGCGACGGCCAGAGCATGGTGCTGACGCGCCGTTTCTAGCGGGCCGTCGACGCGTCGTCACACCGTGGCGAGCATCAGCCTTTCGAGCGGTTCGGGCCTGTGGATCAGGTAGCCCTGCGCCATGTCGATGCCGATCGCCTGCAGCGCGTCGCGGGTCTCCTGGCGCTCGACGAACTCGGCGATGGTCTGCACGCCGACCGCCCTGGCGACTTCGCGAAAGCAGCGCACGGCGGCATCGTCGAGTGCATCGTCGAGCAGCCCAGCGACGAACTGGCCGTCGATCTTGAGGAAGTCGACCGGCAGGTTCTTCAGGTAGCCGAACGACGACGTGCCGGCGCCGAAATCGTCCAATGCGATCCGCACGCCGAAGCTGCGCACCTCGTCGATGAACGCCTTGGCATCCGCGAAGTTGGTGACCGCGGCGGTCTCGGTGATCTCGAAGCAGAGCTTGCGCACGTCGAACGACGCGCCGCGGATCAGCTTCGCGACCTCGCGATGGAACGAACGATCGCCGATCGACTGCCCCGAGAGGTTGACGGCGATCAGCGCGATCCCGTCCTCGGCATCCTTGGCGTTCTCGAGCCACGCGAAGACCTCGCGCACGACCCAGCGATCGATGCGGGTCGCCATGTGAAAGCGCTCCGCGGCCGGCAGGAACGCGCCCGGCAGGACGACCGTTCCGTCCGCTTCCTTCAGCCGCAGCAGGACCTCGCAATGGAGCGGCGCCTGCGGGGCAGCGGCGAATGCGACCGGCTCGATCCGCTGGCCGTAGAGCATGAAGCGATCCTCGTCGAGCGCCTGTTCCAGCCGCGTGACCCATTGCATCTCGCCGCGCCGGGTCTTCATCGCGCCGTCGGTCTCGACCCAGGCATGCACGCGGTTCCGGCCCCCTTCCTTGGCGGCGTAGCACGACGCGTCGGCCGCCTGCAATGCGGACGCCACACTGTCCCAGCGCGCGTCGAAGGGGACCAGCCCGATGCTGGCGCCGACGCGGAAACGGCGGTCGCCGTGCATGAAGCGGAAGTCCTCCATCTCGTCGCAGATCTTCTGGCCGACGCGGCCGGCCTGATCGAGGCTGCAGTGCTCGAGGATCACGCCGAACTCGTCGCCGCCCAGGCGCGCGACGGTGTCCCGGCCCCGCACGCAACGGCACAGCAGCGCACTGACCTGCTGCAGCAACTGGTCGCCGACCGAATGTCCGCAGGCATCGTTGACGAGCTTGAACTGGTCGAGGTCGATGTACAGGACCGCGTGCCGGCTGTCGGCGCCCTCAACCGCCGTGAACAACCGTTGCAGACGCACCTCGAACTCGAGTCGGTTGGCGAGGCCGGTCAGCGGATCGTGCATCGCGCGGTGCGTCATCTCACGGCTCAGCCTGCGCGCTTCCGAGACGTCGTGGAAGACCAGCACGACGCCATGGCACTCGCCGTCCTCGCCGCGGATCGGCGACGCCGAATCCTCGATGCCGTACTCGTCGCCGTTGCGCGACAGCAGCATCGTCTTGTCCGCCATGCCGACGATCTTGCCCTGCTTGATGCAGGCCGCCACCGGGTCGATGACCGCCATGCGGGTCTCTTCGTCGATGATCACGAAGACCTGGGCCACCGGCAGCCCGGCCGCTTCGGCCTTGGTCCAGCCCGTCATGCGTTCGGCGACCGGGTTCAGCCAGCGGATGTTGCCGGAGACATCGGTCGTGATGACCGCGTCGCCGATCGAATCGAGCGTGGTCTGCATCAACTCGCGGCCTTCGGCGAGCTCGTCCTCGATGGCCTTCCGCACGCTGACGTCCTGGAAGGCGCCCACCAGCCGGACGGGCTCGCCGTCTTCGTATTCGACCGTACCGACCGCGCGGGCCCAGAAGGGCCGGCCCCGCGCCGACACCAGTTCGAGCTCGAGGTCCCACGGCGTGCCGCTGCGGATGGCTTCCTCGACCGCCGCCTCCATGATCGGCCGCGACGCGTCCGTGTAGTACGCGAGCGCCGCGTCCAGGTCCGGCTCGTGACCGACCTCGACATCGTGCAGGCGGCAGGTCTCGTCGGTCCACGTTACCTTGCGGGTCCGCAGGTCGACCTCCCAACCGCCGACCCCGGCAACCTGCCCGGTGCGCTCGAGCACCTGCCGGCTCAGTCGCAGCGCGTCCTCGGCCTGCTTGCGTGCGGAGTTGTCGAGGCTCACGCCATGCATCCATAGCGGACGGCCTTCACCGTCGCGCGCGGACACGCGCCCGTAGACGAGGATCGACAGCCATTCGCCGCTGCGATGCCGCATGCGGATCTCGAATGCGCTGTGATCGACCGACCCGTCGAAGTGTGGCGCCAGCAACTCGCGCGCACGGCCCGCGTCGTCGGGCTGCATGAAGGCCAGCCAGGTATCCACGGTGACGGTGCCCAGCTCCTCGAGGGCGTAGCCGAGCATCTGCGCCCAGCGCGCGTTGACCCGGATTTCCCGGGTGACGATATTCCACTCCCAGGTCCCGGCGTTGGTCCCCTCGATGATGCGGGCCATGCGGCCGCGCTCTTCGAGCAGCAGGTCTTCGGCGTCCTTCAGGCGGGTCACGTCGCTGATCAGTCCATAGACACCGCGCACCCGTCCCTGGTCGTCGAAGTCGGGACGATAGCTGCCACGGGCGTGATGCACACGGCCGTCACGGCCGGGGAAGGCGACCTCGAAGCGCGTCGGCTCTCCTCGCAGCGCCCGATCGAGCGCATGGCCGAGACGCTCGTTGATTGCTTCCCCGTAGACCTCCAGCACCGTCTTCCCGGTGATCTCCGACAGCGGCCGATGCAGCCATTTCTCGTAGCTCAGATTGTTGAAGCGGAAGCGGCGCTCGTGGTCGATGTAGCAGATCAGCGCGGGCAGGTTGTCGGTGATGTTGCGGATCCGCTGCTCGCTGTCGCGCAGCCGCAGTTCCGCGCCCTCGCGTTCGGCCATCAGCGCCCGGAACGACCGCTGCAGCGACGCGAATTCGTCGACCGCGACCGCCGGCGGCTCGGCGTCGCGATCGGCGACCGATCGCAGGTCGTTGATCGATCGCAGCAGCAGCGTCAGCGGCGCGAAGAACTTCCAGGCCAGCAGCCACACCAGCGGCGTGAACAGCAGCGCGACGATCGCCGCGACGACCACCGTGCGACGCTCGGCCCGGACGATCGGCGCGAACGCCTCGTCGACCGGCAGCACGCTCGCAAGCAGCCAGTCGGTCGTCGCGAGACGTCGGTAGCTGAACAACGCATGCGTACCCGAACTGTTCGTGTCCTCGACCGTTCCTTCGAAGCCGGCGATCGCCCGCGTGGTGCTCGGATTCGCGCCCGGCGGCCGCTCGCTGAGGATGCGGCTCTGGTCCGGATGCATCACATAGACCGGTTTCTCGCCGCGCGTGAGGATGAAGAAGTAGCCCGTCGCGCCGACCTTCGCGGACGAGAGGCTGCCGAGGTAGTTGTCGCGCAGAAGACGAATCGTGCCGACCAGTACGGCCTTGACCTCGCCTTCCGGCGATCGGACCGGTGCCGCGACGCTGACGATGGGCTCGCCATTCACCTTTCTATGGATCGGTTCCGAGATGGTCACCGCACCGGTGGCCATAGCCCTCTTGAAGTAGTCGCGCTGCGACACGTCGATACCGGCACGTCCCGCGATCACCGGAAAATCCGCCGCGATGCGACCGTCGACGCCGACCAGCAGAAAGTCGTCGAACAGCACCGCCAGCGCCGGGCGCTGCGCGAAGTGCGTACGGAATTGCGCGGGATCCCGCAGCACCGCCGGCGGGAGCGCCTTCGCGAGCTTCTGCAGCGCCTGCACGTTCGCTGCGAGCTTGGCGTCGAGGTCGTGGCCGACCTGCGTGACCAGCGCGGACTGCTGCGCGGAGACGGTCTCGGCTATGTCCTGTCGCAGGAAGTGCACCTGGATCGTGCTGACCCCCGCGATCAGGCCCAGCGCCAGCGCGGTGGCGCCGACGGCGAGGCGCCACTTCATGCTGAGCGAGCCAAGGAACTTCTTCATCGATTTCCGGAATGCGCCGCGAGGGTTGAGGCTGCCGCGAGTGGACCACTCCTTCTATCGGCGCATTTCTTTGAAATCTGAATCGCGTCGCAAAGCAATCGACTACTTCCTACGGCGTCGCGGGCCGACGAACGTCCGGCGCGTGTTGCCGGGAGGTCCGTTCCTCGCGGATTCGGTCGGCGCCGTGCTTCCGGCGGAAGCGTCAGGGCGGCAACCGCGTGTCGCGCGTCGAGCCCCCAAAAAAAACCCCGCACGCGGCGGAGTTTGGCGACGCGGTCGAGCAAGGTCTAGCGCGCGGCATCCCGCGCAAGGCGTTCGATGCGCGCGTAGGCGCTGTGGTTGTGGATCGATTCGAAGTTCTCGACCTCGACCACGTAGCGGCCGATGCGCGGCTCGTCGTTGAGACGCTGCACGACGTCGCGGATCAGGTCCTCGACGAACTTGGGGTTGTCGTAGGCCCGCTCGGTGACGTATTTCTCGTCGGGGCGCTTGAGCAGCCCGTAGACCTCGCACGACGCTTCTTCTTCCGCGATGCGCACGAGCTCCTCGACCGCGATCTCGTCGTGGTCACCGAGGCCGGCCTCGATCGTCACATGGGAGCGCTGGTTGTGCGCGCCGTAGTCGGAGATCTGCTTCGAACACGGGCACAGGCTCGTGACCGGCACGACGACCGTGACGGAGACGTCGGTCCTGCCCTGCGCGATGCGACCCGTCAGCATGACCTCGATGTCCAGCAGGCTCTGCACGCCGGATACCGGAGCGGCCTTGGTGATGAAGAAGGGATACTTCACGTCGATGCGTCCCGCCTCGGCATTCAGCTTGCCGATCATCGTGGCCAGCAACGTGCGGAACGCGCGGATGTCGAGCACGCCGCTACGCTCTTCGAGCAGCGCCACGAAGCGCGACATGTGCGTGCCCTTGACGGCCTCGGGCAGATGGACGTCCATATTCCATAGGCCGACGCTGTGCTGCGATTCACCGGCCTGATTGCGGATGGTGACCGGGTGGCGCACGCCCTTGATGCCGACGCGCTGGATGGCGAGGTGGCGCTGGTCGGGCGAACCCTGGACGTCGGGCAGATCGAACGAGATGGACTTGATCGGGTCTGGAGCATTCATATGGAGTGACCCGCGACGGCGGGTAAGGGGACGGTGGAGATCGAGCGACGGGGCGACTACGACAGGATCAGGCGCCGGAACGAGGCGTCATTTTTGCATGCCTGTTCGAGCCTTGCTTGTTCAGCCATTGCTGACGACGAGTCGCGGCTCCCGGAGTTCGCCCGACGGTGGATTGTCGCGACGATTGGCAATCTGTGCGAGCCGG
>JBBRRW010000077.1:0-14144 GCA_038245975.1 Burkholderiales bacterium | reverse complement strand
CGGCCGCTGACGGCCTGCTTGACCGCGCGTCCCATGTCGGCATCTTCCAGCACGATGAAGGCGTCGCTGCCGCCCAACTCCATCGTCGATTTCTTCAGGTTCTGGCCTGCACGCGCGGCCACCACGGCACCTGCCGCTTCACTGCCGGTCAGGGCCACGCCGCGCACACGTGGGTCATCGATCAGCGCGGTCACCTGGTCTTTCGAGGCGAACAGGTTGGTGTAGGCGCCGGCGGGCAGTCCGGCGTCGTGCATCAGCTGCTCGAAGGCCAGCGCGCACTGCGGCACGTTGGACGCGTGCTTGACCATCACCACGTTGCCGGCCATCAGGTTGGGCGCAGCGAAGCGGGCGATTTGATAGTACGGAAAGTTCCATGGCTCCACACCAAACAGCACGCCCAACGGGCTGCTCTCGATCACTGCCTGGCCCTTGTCGGTCTTCAGCGGCTCAGGCGTCAGAAACGCCTCGGCGTGGTCGGCGTAGTAGTCGATGATTGCGGCGCTGAGCGCCACTTCGCCGGCGCTCTGGCCGATGAGCTTGCCCATCTCCAGCGTGGCGAGCTCGGCCAGGGCTTGCTGACGCTCGCGCATCAAGGCCGCTGCGCGCTTGAGCACGGCCTTTCGCTGCGTAAAGCTCTGGTCACGCCAGGAGTGGTCGAAGCAGTCCTGAGCGGCTTGCAGCTTGGCTTGCAGCTGCTGGTCGCTCAGTTCGTCGAAAGACTTCTCCACGGTGTTGGTGTAGGGGTTGGTGCTGCGGTAGGCCATCGGGCACTCCTTGATCGGCGCGGTTCGGGTTGGTGCGGTACGGGTGACTCAGCGCGTTGCCTGGCGGGCCAGCAGCGCGCGCGCGGCTGGCTCCGACGAGGCCGGGTTCTGGCCGGTGATGAGCGCCCCGTCGGTCACCACGTAGGGCTGCCAGTCGGCGTCCTTGCTGTAGACACCGCCGTTTTCCACCAGCAGGTCTTGCACCAGAAACGGCACCACCTGGGTCAGGCCTGCGGCGTCTTCTTCAGAATTGGTGAAGCCGGTGACGCGTTTGCCCTTGACCACCGAGGCGCCATCGGCACCTTTGGCACGCCACAGCACACCAGGTGCATGGCACACAGCAGCCACGGTTTTGTCGGCCTGGAGCATCTGCTGGATCAGCTGCAACGAGTGCGGGTCTTGCGCCAGATCCCACAGCGGGCCGTGCCCCCCCGGATAGAACACGGCGTCGTATTCGGCCGCATCCACATCGGCCAGCTTGCCCGTGTGGGCCAGCGCGCGCTGGGCATCTGCATCGGCCTTGAAGCGCCGAGTAGCCTCGGTTTGCGCGTCTGGCTCATCGCTCTTCGGGTCCAGCGGCGGCTGGCCACCCTTGGGCGACACCAGCGTCACCTTGGCGCCTGCGTCTTTGAACACGTAGTACGGCGCAGCAAATTCTTCCAGCCAGAAACCGGTTTTCTTGCCCGTATTTCCGAGCTGGTCATGCGAGGTCAACACCATCAGGATGTTCATGGGGGTCCTAGTGATTGCGGCTGGCTGTCGTTGGCGGGCATCGCCGTACTGCAGATACCGCGGGACTGGCCAGCGTGGACAACAGCCCTGGGGCGCAATGCCACCACGCGTTGCGCGATCGGCAAAATAATTTAGCGCGCGATGCGGCAGCACACAGCCCGAGCGCGACTCGAACGGCTGTAGGACAAGACGACGGTGGCTCGGCGCCCTGCTGCCTTGGCAACCTGCGGCCGCTGGGCGTCGACCGCGTTTGCGTGTTTGATCGAGCCGACGGACGGGTATCGCCGGCGCAGAGGCGACGATGAGTGAGATCGCGTGTTCGACGAAGAGTTCGACGCCGCGGACCGGCATATCGTCGGCCACGTAATCTTCGAGACATTCGGGCAGCAAGGTGATTGCATTCGATCCTCGCTTTCGATGAATCGCTCCATGAGCCGACCTCGTCGAGACGTTGACCTAGCCAGGCTCAGCCCCGCCGCCCGCCGCCCGCCGCAATCGGTCATGCACCCCCGCCCAAGCCGCCGTCCGCGGCGGTCGCTCGATCCATATCGCTTTCGCGCCCTCGGCGTCGAGCGCACGCAACGTCGCGTAAAGGGCATGCGCAAAAGCGGTGGCGTCGCGCGGGGCACGGTACCACCGCGGCGCGAGATGCGTCGCCGACCAGGTCCAGACGACCACGTCGTCGCCGGCTTCGGCTAGCGCGTCCGACTCGACCAGCACCACCGGCGTCATCGGCGCGTAGTGCGACCCCAGCGTGCCCGAGGCGCGCGGCGCGGCGTCGTCCGGCGCCTGCGGCTCGCGGCCGATGGTCTCGGCGATCATGCCGGCCGTGACGGCGCCGGGACGCAGCAGCACGGGGCCAACCGTCGCCAGCCGCGAGCAGTCGACGATGGTCGACTCGATCCCGACCGGACACGGACCGCCGTCGAGGACGAAGAGGTCGACGCCGAGTCCATCGAACTCGGCGTGCACGTGATCCGCGGTGGTGGGACTGACGCGGCCGAAGCGGTTCGCCGACGGTGCCGCGATGCCGATCGGCGCGTGGCGGTGGCGGTGCGTGCTGCCGTCGTCGTCCTCGCGGCGCAGCGCGTAGGCCATCAGCAAGGCCTGTGCGACGGCGTGCGCGGGACAGCGCAGGCCGATCGAGTCCTGGCCACCGGCCGCGGCCTCGCCGACGCCAGGTCGTCGCGGCAGGATCAGCGTCAGCGGCCCGGGCCAGAAGCGGTCGATCAGCCGCTGCGCATCGGGCGGCACGTCGTGCGCCCACTGCAGCGGATCACCGCCCACCGGCAGATGCACGATCAGCGGATGGTCGGCGGGTCGGCCCTTCGCCGCGAAGATGCGCGCGACCGCCGCATCGTCGGCCGCGTCGGCACCGAGGCCGTAGACCGTCTCGGTCGGGAACGCGACGAGGCGACCGGCGTCCAGCCGCGCCGCGGCCTCCTCGATGTCGGCGGCCGCGGTCACGCCGGCGTCACCAGCGCGCGATGCCGAGGGTGCGCGCGACCGCGTGCGCGATGCGCCGCGCGTCTTCCGGCTGCTCGGCGACGATCGTCACGTGACCCATCTTCCGGCCGCGCCGCGCCTCGCGCTTACCGTAGAGGTGGAGGTTCACGCCGGGATGCGCGAGCACGGCGCTCCAGTCGGGCTCGGTGCTCTCCGCGAACGGCGTCGCGCGATGCGATGCGGTGGGCGGCTCCGCACGGGTCGGTCCTTGCGCGTCGGCATCGGCCGGGTCCCGCTCGATCACCGCCGCTGCGTCGTCGATCGCATCGGCGGCGATCGTGTCGTCGTCGGCTTCGGCAGCCGCCTCCTCTTGCGGCGACTGCGTGATCGCGGCCTCGGCCTTTGCCAGCAGCCGGTCCACGTCGACCGTCGCTTGCGCGTCGACATCCGCGGCCGCGTCGCCGGCATAGCCGGACAAGGTCACTGCGTCGTCGGTCGCCCGCTCGGTGAACCACAGGTCGCCGAGCAGGTTCAACATCACGGCCGCGCTGTGCCGGCGCGTGTCGCCGAGCGGCAGCCCCGCGGCGATGCGCGCCTGCTGCGCGAACTGGCTGGTGATGCAGGCGTCGATGCTGTAGTGGCCGCTGTTGTGCGGCCGCGGTGCGATCTCGTTGACCAGCAGGTCGTGGCCGTCGCCCGCCGCCCGACGGACCACGAAGAACTCCACGCACAGCACGCCGACGTAGTCGAGCGCATGCGCGATGCGCAGCGCGGCCGCGACCGCATCGGTCTCGAGCGCCGCGCTGATCGACGGCGACGGCACCGTGGTCACTGCGAGGATGCCGTCGCGATGCAGGTTCTCGGCCGGCGCGTAGATGGCCGTGCCGCCGTCTGCACCGCGTGCGACGACGACCGAGACCTCGAAGGCGAGGTCGAGCCGCTGTTCGAGCACCGCCGATGCGGCGCCGAGCGTGGCGAAGGCCTCGCGTGCTTCCGCGCGGCTCGCCACGTGCGCCTGCCCCTTGCCGTCGTAGCCGAGACGGCTGGCCTTGAGGATGCCGGGGAAGAGCGTGTCCGGCGCGACGTCGAGATCGGCGAGCGACTCGATCACCGCGTGCGGCACGACGGCGATGCCGCACGACGCGATAAAACTTTTTTCGGCGATGCGGTCCTGCGCGACCGCCACGCTCTCGGCCGACGGCGTGGTGAAGCAATGCTCCGCGAGGAACGCGAGGCTCTGCGCCGGCACGTTCTCGAACTCGGTGGTGACGGCCGAGCATTGGAGCGCGAGACTCTCGAGCGCGGGCGCGTCGAGATAGTCGGCCTCGATATGCTCGTCGGCGACCGACGCGGCCGGTCCGTCGCGCGCGGGGTCGAGCACCGCGACGCGATAGCCGAGGCTCTGCGCGGCCATCGCGAACATGCGTCCGAGCTGGCCCCCGCCGAGCAGGCCGAGCCAGTCTCCGGGTGCGACCACTCTGCGTTCATGCGTCATCGGAGACGGTCGATGTTCAGAGTTCGAGGCGCGCATCGCTCGCGGCCTGCGTCTGCGCGGCCCGCCAGCTCGCAAGCTCGCGGCCCAGCGCGCGGTCGCCGGTGGCCAGCATCGCGACGGCGAACAAGGCCGCGTTGGCCGCGCCGGCACTACCGATCGCGAAGGTCGCGACCGGGATGCCGCGCGGCATCTGCACGATCGAATACAGCGAGTCCTGGCCATGCAGGTAGCGCGACGGGACCGGGACGCCGAGCACCGGCACCGCGGTCTTCGCGGCCAGCATGCCGGGCAGGTGCGCGGCGCCGCCGGCGCCCGCAATGAGGGCGACCAGCTTGCCGTCGGCGGCCGACCGCGTCGCCTCTTCGGCATACGCGAACATCGCGTCGGGCATGCGGTGCGCCGAAACGACCCGCGCATCGAAGACCACGCCGAACTCCTGCAGCGTCTCGGCCGCGACCCGCATCGTTTCCCAGTCGCTGGCGCTGCCCATCACGATGCCCACGCGGACGTCGCTCGCGAGCGGCACGGTGACGCGATCGTGACGCGCCAGCAACAGCTCGCGCTTCGTGGATGGAGACAACGGAGAAGTTTTTCGGGGCACGGTAGGGGACCAAATAAGATCGCGTATTGTAATAGCGAGGCGCACCCCATCGTGCCAGCCCGGACAACGTCCCGCGCCGGCACCAGGACCCACCGCACCACCGATCGCGAACGACTCGCGCGAGATCGACCATGGCCACCGACCCGAATACCGGCAAGACGTTGCAGAGACACATCCGCCTGACGTCCCATCCCGGCCAGCAGGGCATCGGCGCCGGGTCACCGCCGATCCGCTGGGGTGCCGCCACCGCGGCCGAACGCGGGCCGGTCGTGGGGTCCACCGCCAACCGCAGCCAGCGCAACGTCATCGGCACGCACTCGGGGTCTTATGGTGTCTACCGCGCGCTCGCGGTCGCAGCCGGCAACCTCCCGAAGGGCCATCGCGCGGACCTGACCAACACGTCGCCGACCGACCTCATCGGCCCGTATCCGCAGTGGAGCGACGCGACCAAGATGGTCTCGATCGATCCGTGGGGTGCGTCGGTATCGGACGTGTTCGCCGCCACCATCGCGCAGGGCTACGACATCCGTCCGACCATCGCGGTGACCAAGGCGCACATCGACCTGCCCGAGATCCGCCACGCGATCACGTTCAACCGCCTGGTCCCCGACAACCGGGTGCTGCTCGAGAACGGCTCGGCCGTCGTGACCAAGGTCGCGATCGAACCGGTGTGGTACCTGCCCGGCGTGGCCGCGCGCTTCGGCGTCAACGAGGTCGACCTGCGCCGCAACCTCTTCGAGGAAACCGGCGGCATGTATCCCGAGCTGGTCACGCGCAGCGATCTGGAAGTGTTCCTGCCGCCCATCGGCGGACAGACGCTGTACATCTTCGGCGACCCGCGCGCGCTGGCCGATCCGACCGTCACACTGACCTGCCGCGTGCACGACGAATGCAACGGCTCGGACGTGTTCGGCTCCGACATCTGCACGTGCCGGCCCTATCTCACGCACGCCATCGAGGAATGCATCGCCGGCGCGCAACGTGGCGGCGTCGGTCTCATCGCGTACAGCCGCAAGGAAGGTCGCGCGCTCGGCGAGGTCACCAAGTTCCTGGTCTACAACGCGCGCAAGCGCCAGGTGGGCGGCGACAGCGCGAGTACTTATTTCCTGAGGACCGAATGCGTGGCGGGCGTGCAGGACATGCGCTTCCAGGAGCTGATGCCCGACGTGCTGCACTGGCTGGGCATCACGAAGATCCATCGGCTCGTATCGATGAGCAACGACAAGTACGACGCCATCACCGGCAGCGGCATCGCGGTCGGCGAACGGGTCAAGATCCCCGACGCGCTGGTGCCGGCCGATGCCAACGTGGAGATGCAGGCCAAGATCGCCGCCGGCTACTTCACCGACGGCGCCGTCCCCGACGCGTCGCAGCTCGCCGAGACGAAAGGACGCGGCCTTGCCTGAGATCCGAACCGACACGGACCCCGCGCCGACGACCCCCGCCGGCGACGCGCCCCCCCTGAAGCCCGCGCGTTCGCGCAAGACGCTCGTCGTTCCCAAGACCGATGCCGACATCGATGCCGCCGTCCGCGTGCTGCGCGACCCGGCGACCATCCGCACGCGTTGCCACGCGATCGCGGCGGCCGTGCTGGCGGGCCACTCGCCGCACTTTACGATCGATCGCGCGCAGCTCGAGCCGGTCGCACTGCGCGTCGCGAAGCTGACGCGCCTGCGCTTCCCCGACCTGCAGATCCCGTACCACAGCCGCTGGCGTCACTTCGAAGCCGGCGGCATCGATCGGAAAGAGCGGCTCGACGACCTGCTCGACGGCCGCAGCGTCGCGGAGATCGCGCGCGCGCGGATCGAACTCACGCTGATCAGCGTGCTGCTCGACGCCGGTGCCGGCCCGCAGTGGCGCTTCATCGAATACCCCTCGGTCACGCAGCGCTACTCGCGGTCCGAAGGTCTCGCGGTCGCGAGCTTCCGCGCGTTCACCAACGGCCGCTTCTCGTCCGACCCCAACGAGCCGTGCCGGGTCGATGCCAAGGCGCTGATGGGCATCGATGCGACGGCGCTCGCGACGATGTTCCAGGCCAGTCCCGGCAATCCTCTGGTCGGTCTCGACGGTCGCGTGGCGCTGCTGCGCCGGCTCGGCGAGGTGCTGCACGACCAGCCGCAGCTGTTCGGCCTCGACGGCCGCCCCGGCATGATGTTCGATGCGCTGGCCGCGCAGGCCACAGCCGCTCGCGACGGCGTGCCGGCGACGCTGCAGGCCGCCGACATCCTCGCGCTGCTGCTCGATGTCTTCTCGGTGATCTGGCCGAGCGGCCAGGTCTTCGAAGGGCGACCGGTCGGCGACGTGTGGCCGCATCCCGATGCGGGCGGCGAAGGCGCGAGCGCGGGCTTCGTGCCTTTCCACAAGCTGTCGCAGTGGCTCACGTACTCGCTGCTGGAGCCCTTCGAATGGGCTGGCCTGCAGGTCGTCGGCCTCGACGCGCTGACCGGCCTGCCCGAATACCGCAACGGCGGCCTGCTGATCGACGCGGGTGTGCTCGTGGCGAACAAGCCGCGCCGCATGGCCAAGCCGATGACCCCGGCCGACCCGTGGATCGTCGAGTGGCGCGCGCTGACGGTCGCGATGCTCGACGAGATCGCGCCGCTGGTGCGCGCGACGCTGGGCGTCACCGCCGCCGCATTGCCGCTCGCCTGCATCCTCGAAGGCGGGACGTGGGCCGCCGGCCGCGCCATCGCGGCCGAAAAACGCAAGACCGGTGCACCGCCGGTCACCGTCGAGAGCGACGGCACGGTCTTCTGAATCGCGCGGTACCGTGCATTCCCTCCCCGCCTCACCTCTTCCTGGCCCGCACCCCATGACCGCTGTCGATCCCGTGCATCAAGTCCATCACCTCACGCATCCGCTGATCCAGCACAAGCTCACGCTGATGCGCGAGAAGTCGCGCAGCACCTACGGCTTCCGCACGCTGATGACCGAGGTCGGGATGCTGATGGCCTACGAGGTCACGCGCGACATGACGACGAGTCTGATCGAGATCGAGACGCCGCTCGAGACGATGATGTCGCCGGTGATCGAAGGACGGAAGACCGTGTTCGTGTCGATCCTGCGCGCGGGCAACGGCTTCCTCGACGGCATGCTGAGCGTGGTACCGGGCGCACGCATCGGCCACGTCGGCCTGTACCGCGACCCGAAGACGCTGGGTGCGGTCGAGTATTACTTCAAGATGCCGCACGACATGCACGAGCGCGACGCGATCGTGCTCGACCCGATGCTGGCCACCGGCAACTCGGCGATCGCCGCGGTCGACCGGCTGAAGGAGACCAACCCCAAGTCGATCCGCTTCGTGTGCCTGCTGGCCGCGCCGGAAGGCCTGAAGAACTTCGGAGAAGCGCATCCCGACGTGCCGGTGTTCACGGCCGCGATCGACCGCGCCCTCAACGATCATGGCTACATCGTGCCGGGCCTGGGCGACGCGGGCGACCGGCTGTTCGGCACCAAGTGAGCGCCGGACGTCGGGGCGCGGCCGATCAGCTCGGCAGCGTGCCCAGCTTGCGACCGATGCCCCGGCGATCCTCTTCGTCCTGGTCGATCGCGTCGATCGCCAGCAGGATCTCCGCGAGGAACAGCAGCTCGCGATAGGCGTACAGCGAAAAGCCCTGGCGACTGCCGCCGCGGTCGTCGTTGAGCATGCCCTCGACGGTCGCGCGGGCCAGCGGCCCTGGCCAGGTCGTCTGCAGCCTCATCATCACCTGCGGATACGACTCGAGTTCGCGCGCCATCGCAGCCGGCGATGTGGCCCAGGCGGGCACCTCGGCGTTGAACAGCGTCCGGAAGCCAGAGGCCAGCGCGTTGTACTGCGCCTCGCGACCGGTGGACTGGTAGAGGTTCAGCAGCATCAGCCACGCGGCGGGGCCGGGCTTTTCGGTCTCGCGGATGTGATGCGACAGCAGCGTCATCGCCTGCTTCGGATCGCCGAGCTGCACCAGTAATTCAGCCTGCAGCAGGGCGTCGGCGACCTCGACGACCTCGAAGCCGTTGCTCCTCTCCTCGGGCTTGAAGTACGGATTGAAACTGGTCCGATACGGGCTGGTCGACTTCATCGGCGACTGGCCCAGCGCGTCAGTGGTCTGCACGCCGTCGTTGACGGCCTTGTGCACGTCGGAGACGGACCACTGCGTCACCGCATGGTCGAGCGACGGCAGATCCACGTCCGCGTTCGGCAGCACGACCGGCGAGCGGGCGAGCGCAGCTCGCTTGTTCTGGTCGAAGCCCCAGTCGGTCATGGGCTGGGTGGTGGCCAGGGCGAGCGAATCAGGTTCGAAGGCGGCCTTCTGGCGCTTGGGGGGCGGAACGCGCACCGGCCGTTCACGGCGGATCATGACGACCACGCGTCCCACGAGCAACGCGATGATCGCGACCGCGACGAGTATCAGCCCGAGGGTCGCACCGCCGAAACGATCGACGACCTGCATCAACTCGGACCGATCGGCGACTTCGTTGAAGGGGACGCCCGCGGCGACGGCCGGAGCGACGGCGATACGCAGGCAGGTCGCCACGGCGGCGACCGCCGTCACGTACCGGGGGATGCACCGGAAGGACCAGAAGGACCGGCGGGACACGGAATCAGGACTCATCGATACCAGGCATGGGGTGAAGGCCGAGCATGCGCCACGAACGACCACGCGTAACAGCCTCGCCGCAGGCGCGCCCGGTCCGACGCCGGAGCAAACTTGCGCGGTCTGCGATTCTAGCCGTCCGGCCCCGGTCGGTGCTTCGCAGCCGACGAAAGCGCGACGGGCCGTGACAGCCGGTCAATCGACCAGACGTTGGAGGGCTTCGCGGTACTTCTCGGCCGTGCGCTCGATGATGTCGTCGGGGAGCGGCGGCGGCGGCGCGCGCTTGTTCCAGCCTTCGACCGACTCGAGGTAGTCGCGCAGGAACTGCTTGTCGAAGCTCGGCGGATTGCGGCCCTGCGTGAACGCCGCGGTGTACGAGTCGGCCGGCCAGAAACGCGACGAGTCGGCGGTCAGCACCTCGTCCATCAGCGTGAGCGTTCCGTGCTCGTCGAGGCCGAACTCGAACTTGGTATCGGCGATCAGGATGCCGCGCGTGGCCGCGTGCTCGCTGGCGCGGGCGAACAGCGAGAGGCTGATCGCGCGGACCCGTTGGGCGAGGTCGGCCCCGATCGCCGAGACCGTCGCGTCGAAGTCGATGTTCTCGTCGTGGTCGCCGAGGTCGGCCTTGGTCGCCGGCGTGAAGATCGGCGCGGGCAGCCGCTCCGCGTTGCGCAGGCCGGCCGGCAGCGCGACCCCGCAGATCGATCCGCTGGCCTGGTAGTCCTTCCAGCCCGACCCGGCGAGGTAGCCGCGGACCACGGCTTCGATCGGCAACGGCTTCAGGCGCTTGACGACCATCGACCGGCCGGCGACCTGATCGACCTCGTCCACGTCGACGACCGCTTCGGGCGCGATGTCGGTCAGGTGATTGGGCACGACGTCGTGCAGCCGCGCGAACCAGAACAGCGCCATCCGCGTCAGCATCCGCCCCTTGTCGGGGATCGCTTCGTTCATCACGACGTCGAAAGCCGAGATGCGATCGCTGGTGACCATCAGGATGCGATCGTCGCCGACCGCGTAGTTCTCGCGGACCTTGCCGCGCCCGAGCAGGGGCAACGAATGCAGCGACGAGGCGTAGAGGGTGCTCACGGAGATCCTAGCGAACGAACTCGACGGCGCGGATGGTTTCGAAGCCACCGTGATAGGCGCCGAGGTCGTTGTTGCCGACCATCGCGCAGCCTTCGATACGGACGTCCATGGTCTCGCCGTTGTTGAGGATGATGTGGGCACTGCCCTTCTGGTCGGTCCAGTTCGAAAGCTCGAAGCGGCGGATGCGCTGCATCTCGATGTACTGGCCGCCCAGCGTCTTCAGCAAGGGACGGCCTTGGCAATACTCCTTGACGTCGTCGCGCAGCTTGACGACCGATCCGTCGAGCAGCATGACGATAGCGCCGGTGAACGGCACCGCGTTGAGCGGCGTCGCCGCGATGCCCGATGCGACACTTTCATTCACGACGGCCGATGGCGTGGCCTTCGTCTCGACCGGCTTGATCGCGACATCGGGTCTGGTCGATGTGGCCGACGACACGACGGCATCGCGAACGTCCGCGGCCTTCTGGCTCACGAGCGCCTTGTTCTTTTCACCGAAGACGCCGGTCTGCGACAGGATCGCGACCAGGCCCGTGACGGCCGTGATCACGGCGGCGGTCGCGGTCAGGATACCGGGCAGCGTGGTCCACCAGCTACCGCTCTTGTTCGGTTCGTCGGCCATCGGTCCGGAAGGTGTTCGGTCGAGGCCGCAGTCTGCCTCAAATCACGAGCGATATCGTGACGACGCCGGCGGTGGCCAGGCGACTGGCCGCAGTTCGCGCAGAAGTTGCCGGCCGCGGCGGCGCCTCAGTTGCGGCAGTGCCCCTCGCGCATCGGGTCGTCGTGGATCGCCGTCGCCGGCCGCACTCCGCGGCGGCCATGACGTCGCCAAGCGACGCGGTGCCGTCGAGCGGCAGCGCCGATCGCACGGGGCGGACCGCGGGCCAGAAGCGTCAGTGAACGACTTGCGCGAGCTCGCCCTTCTTGTACTGCTCGGCGATGAAGGTCAGGTTGGCCGGCTTGATCTTCGAGGCCTGGCCCGCCGAACCGAACTCGGTGTAGCGCTGCACGCAGATCTTCTTGGCCGCGGCCATCGCCGGCTTGAGGTAGTCGCGCGGATCGAACTTCTCGGGGTTCTCGGCCAGGTACTGGCGGATGGCCGCCGTCATCGCGAGACGGATGTCGGTGTCGATGTTGATCTTGCGGACACCGAACTTGATGCCTTCCTGGATCTCCTCGACCGGCACGCCGTAGGTCTCCTTCATGCTGCCGCCGTTGGCGCGGATGATCGCCAGCAGGTCCTGGGGCACCGACGACGACCCATGCATGACGAGGTGCGTGTTCGGGATGCGCTTGTGGATCGCCTTGATGCGATCGATGGCCAGGATATCGCCGGTGGGCTTGCGCGTGAACTTGTAGGCGCCGTGCGAGGTGCCGATGGCGATGGCCAGCGCGTCGAGCTGCGTGGCCTTGACGAAACGCGCGGCCTCGTCGGGGTCGGTCAGCAGCTGCTCGCGGGTCATCGTGCCTTCGGCGCCGTGGCCGTCTTCCTTGTCGCCCATCATCGTCTCGAGCGAACCGAGCGCACCGAGCTCGCCTTCGACGGTGACGCCGATCGCATGCGCGATGTCGACGACCTTGCGGGTCACGTCGACGTTGTAGTCGTAGTCGGCGATGGTCTTGCCGTCGGCCTGCAGCGAGCCGTCCATCATCACCGACGAGAAGCCGAGGCGCATCGCCTGGATGCAGACGGCCGGCGACTGGCCGTGGTCCTGATGCATCACGACCGGGATGTTCGGATACGACTCGACCGCCGCCTCGATCAGGTGACGCAGGAAGTTCTCGCCGGCGTACTTCCGCGCGCCGGCCGACGCCTGCATGATCACCGGGCTGTCGACCTCGGCCGCGGCGCTCATGATCGCCTGCACCTGCTCGAGATTGTTGACGTTGAAGGCGGGAAGACCGTAGCCGTTCTCGGCGGCGTGATCCAGGAGTTGGCGCATCGAGACGAGGGGCATGACGGAATCTCCAGAAGGCGTGGGGCGGACGGGCGGGCGGTACGGCGACGCACGACCGGATCGATAACGCACGATTTTACCGTGCCGGCGTCCGCACGGGCGCGCCGGCTTTCACGCCGAGATATCCGTTGATCGACGCGATCACCAGCGGCACCGCCCCGAACACGATGAACACAAGATCGCCGGGTAAGCGCAGCCATTCGAGCAAATGGGACCTGTCGCTGCCGATGTAGTCGAGGCTGCGCGCATGCCAGTAGCCGTGCTGCGCCACATCCCAGACCTGCAGGACGCCGCTCGGGAACAGGCTCAGCACCACCATCAGCGCGAGGCCGGCGTTGGTTCCGAAGAACGCGACCCGCACGTATTTCTCGATATCGGCCCAGCGCGCGTCGTCGCTGGTCTGGCGCAGCATGAACACCATCAGCGCGATCGCGAGCATGCCAAACACACCCATCAGCGCCGCGTGCGCGTGGTTCGGCGTCAGCAGCGTGCCGACCGTAGTAGCTGACGATCGGCAGGTTGATCAGGAAACCGAAGATGCCGGCACCGACAAAATTCCAGAATCCCACCGCCATCAGGAAATAGAAGGCCCACTTGTGCGGGATCACCATCGTCTTGCCGCAGACGTCGCATCGGCCCTGCGTAGTTCGCACGAAGTCCCAGGCGTCGAGTGTCAGCAAGGTTAGCGGTACGACCTCGAGCACCGAAAACATGGCCGACATCGCCATGTTCACGCTGCTGTGTCCGGTGAAGTACCAGTGGTGACCGGTCCCGATCAACCCGCCGACGAAGTACAGGATCGCGTCGAGATAGATCACGCGCAGTGCGACATTGCGGCGGGTCAGCCCGAGTTGGTAGAAGGTCAACGCGACGATGGTCGTGGCGAAGAACTCGAAGAAGCCTTCGACCCACAGGTGGATGATCCAGAAGCGCCACGTATCGACGATCGTGTAATGGGTGCGGGCCCCATAGAACAGCGCCGGGACGTAGAACACCGGGATCGCCAGCGCCGCGACCAGGAACATCCAGACGATCGGCTTTGACGCCGGCTCGACCAACGAGCCGGGCCTCACCAGTTTCCAGAGCAGCGCGAACCACAGGAGGAGTCCCGCGACCAGCAGGTACTGCCACACGCGGCCGAGTTCGAGGTACTCCCAGCCTTGATTGCCGAACCAGAACCACAGGTCGCCGAGCGACTGGGCGATGCCCATCCATTCCCCCAGCAGGCTCCCGACGATCACCACGGCGAACGCGACGAACAGCACGTGCACCCAGCCGGCGAACCAGCGCGGCTCGTCTGTGGCGAGCGAACGCCCGAGGAACAGCGCCGCCGCGACATAGGCAGTCGCGATCCAGAAGATCGCCAGCTGCAGATGCCAGGTCCGCAGCAGGTTGCTCGGAAGGATCGTCGACAGGTCGAAGCCGTAGAAGCTCCCCGGATCCGCGCGGTAGTGATCGACGGCGCTGCCGACCAGTGTCTGCGCG
>JBBRRW010000076.1:0-14428 GCA_038245975.1 Burkholderiales bacterium | reverse complement strand
GATGCGATCGAGCTTCTTCATCAGCAGCCGGCGGTCCTCGCCTTCGAGCAGCGCGCGTTCCGCGCGCGCATCCGGGTAGCCGAGCGCGATGCACATCATGAAGCGGTCGAGCTGCGACTCGGGCAGCGGAAACGTCCCGATCTGGTGGAAGGGATTCTGCGTGGCGATCACGAAGAACGGCTCGGGCAGCGCCCGGGTCACGCCGTCGATCGACACCTGCCGTTCTTCCATCGCCTCGAGCAGCGCGCTCTGCGTCTTCGGAGTGGCGCGGTTGACCTCGTCGGCCAGCAGGATCTCGGAAAAGATCGGACCGGGATGGAAGACGAAGCGGCCGCCCTGCCGGGCCTCGGTGGACGCCTGCCGTTCATCGCCGCGCTCGTAGACCGAGACGCCGACGATATCGGTCGGCAGCAGGTCGCTGGTGAACTGGACGCGCGAGAAGCGCAGGCCGAGCGAGACGGCCAGCGCATGCGCCAGCGTGGTCTTGCCGACGCCCGGAAGGTCCTCGATCAGCAGGTGCCCGCCGGCGAGCAGGCACGTGACGCTCTGCCGGATGGCGATGTCCTTGCCGAGGATGACTTCGGAAACCTGGGCGATCAGTGCGTCGAGGGAGCGGGACATGAGGGGCGATGGGTGCGCACGACGCGACACCGAGACGACGGCCGCTGCGCATGCTGTGCCCGATTTTCGCACGTCGCCGCCGCGACTCAAGACCGCGGGGCCGTACGGAGCGTTGACGATGACTTTCCTGGCTCGCGCCACGCGCAGCTACCGTGGCGCCCAAACGCTCTGCAATCCGCGAGGATCGCCGCCCTCCCCACGCCCTGTGAGGTCGGGCATAATCCTTCGCCCTGCAACCGCATACGCGGCGCCACTTTCGGCATGGCCGGTCCGGCCGACGACGCGCGCTCCACCAGGCGAGACCCATGGAAGATTCCGTCGACGTTGCCGTCGACCCCGAGACCCCGTCGACCGTCTCCTCGCGAGCCGCCGGCCGGTCCACGACCACGGCGTGGTTCACGCATGCCGACTGCGCCGCACACGACATGGGCTCGTGGCATCCCGAGTCGCCGGAGCGCCTGGGCGCGATCGAGGACCGGATGATCGCGAGCGGCCTGGCCGACCTGGTCACGCACGAAGACGTGCCGCTCGCCGACGACGCCGACCTGCTGCGGGTCCACACGCAGGCGCACCTCGACTGCCTGCGCGACTGCGCGCCGGTGACCGGCTACGCGGCCATCGATGCCGACACGATGATGTGCGCCGCGACCGTCCGTGCGGTGTGGCGCGCCGCCGGCGCCGCGGTCGCGGCCACCGACGCGGTGATCGAGGGCCGGGCCCGCAATGCCTTCTGCAGCACCCGTCCGCCCGGTCATCACGCGACGCGCAAGCAGGCGATGGGCTTCTGCTTCGTCAACAACGTCGCGGTCGCCGCGCGTCGCGCGCTCGAGGTCCACGGACTGTCGCGCGTGGCGGTCGTCGACTTCGACGTGCATCATGGCAACGGCACCGAGGACATCCTGTCCGGCGACGAACGCGTGCTGATGGTCAGCTTCTTCCAGCATCCGTTCTATCCGTACAGCGGCGTCGATCGGCCGGCGTCGAACATGATCAACGTTCCGGTCGCGGCCTACTCCGACGGCGCGGTGGTGCGCGCGGTCGTCGAGTCGAAATGGCTGCCGGCCCTCGAAACCTTCAGGCCCGAGATGATCTTCATCTCGGCCGGCTTCGACGCCCATCGCGAGGACGACCTCGGCCAGATGCGCCTCGTCGAGGCCGACTACGTATGGATCACCCAGCAGGTGATGGCCGTCGCGGACCGGCATGCGCAGGGGCGCATCGTCAGCTGCCTGGAGGGGGGCTACAACCTGTCCGCGCTGGGGCGCAGCGTCACCGCCCACGTCAAGGCGCTCAGTGAGAACTGACGCCGCCGACGCCGTCCATCCGCACGCTGCAAAATTTGCGAACGGTCGTGCTATTCTGCGCGTCGCGCTGCCGTACCGGCCCGCAATGTTCGGCCCCATGCCGCAGCAGCACCGCGCCTTTGTCGCGATGAACCCAGGCGCTCATCGCTCGCCCACCGGTTGCCGCATCGCGCAGCCGCATTCAAGTACAGGACCGTCATGAAAATCCTCGTGCCCGTCAAGCGCGTCGTCGACTACAACGTCAAGGTGCGCGTGAAATCGGACCAGAGCGGCGTCGACATCGCCAACGTGAAGATGTCGATGAACCCCTTCGACGAGATCGCGATCGAGGAAGCCGTGCGCCTGAAAGAGAAGGGCCTCGCGACCGAGGTCGTGGCCGTGTCGTGCGGCGTCACGCAGTGCCAGGAGACGCTGCGCACCGCGATGGCCATCGGCGCCGACCGCGGCATCCTGGTCGAGAGCGCCGACGAGCTGCAGCCGCTGGCCGTGGCCAAGTTGCTGAAGGCGCTGGTCGACAAGGAGCAGCCGCAGCTGATCATCCTCGGCAAGCAGGCGATCGACGACGACAGCAATCAGGTCGGCCAGATGCTGGCGGCGCTGTGCGAATACCCGCAGGCCACGTTCGCGAACAAGGTGGAAGTCGCGGATGGCAAAGTCACGGTCACCCGCGAGGTCGACGGCGGTCTCGAGACCATCAGCCTGACGCTGCCGGCGATCGTCACCACCGACCTGCGGCTGAACGAGCCGCGCTACGTCACGCTGCCGAACATCATGAAGGCCAAGAAGAAGACGATGGAAATCGTCAAGCCGGCCGACCTCGGTGTCGACATCGCGCCGCGCATCAAGACGCTGAAGGTCAGTGAGCCGCCGGCGCGGAAGGCAGGCATCAAGGTGCCCGACGTCGCGACGCTGGTGGCGAAGCTGAAGAACGAAGCGAAGGTGATCTAGCAGCCGTCACCCCGGCGAAGGCCGGGGCCTCATGTCCTGCTATCCAATTGAGTCCCGGCCTTCGCCGGGACGACATTCAAGCAACGGAGCACGATCGTATGTCCTCACTCGTCATCGCCGAACACGACAACGCCACCCTCAAGGGTTCCACGCTCAACACCATCACCGCGGCGATCGCCTGCGGCGGTGACGTGCACGTCCTCGTCGCCGGCGGCGGCGCCAAGGCCGCGGCCGATGCGGCCGCGCAGGTCGCCGGGGTCGCGAAGGTCTTGTTCGTCGATGCGCCGCACCTCACCGACGGCCTCGCCGAGAACATCGCCGCCGAGGTCCTGTCGCTCGCGAAGGACTATTCGCACATCCTGTTTCCCGCGACCGCGTACGGCAAGAACATCGCGCCGCGCGTCGCCGCCAAGCTCGACGTGGCGCAACTGTCGGACATCATGACCGTGGAGTCGCCCGACACCTTCACGCGGCCGATCTACGCCGGCAACGCGATCGCCACGGTACAGGCCACCGATGCAGTCAAGGTCATTACGGTCCGCACCACCGGCTTCGATGCGGCGGCCTCGACGGGTGGCTCGGCGGCGGTCGAGTCGGCGGCGGCGGCGGCCGACTTCGGCAAGTCGACCTTCGTCAACCGCGAGATCGTCAAGCTCGATCGCCCCGAACTCACCGCGGCAAAGGTCATCGTATCGGGTGGACGCGGCGTCGGCAGTGGTGAGAACTATCACAACGTCCTGGAACCCCTCGCCGACAAGCTCGGCGCCGCGATGGGCGCGTCACGCGCCGCCGTCGACGCGGGCTTCGTGCCCAACGACTACCAGGTCGGCCAGACCGGCAAGATCGTCGCGCCGCAGCTCTACATCGCGGTCGGCATCTCGGGCGCGATCCAGCACCTGGCCGGCATGAAGGACAGCAAGGTCATCGTCGCGATCAACAAGGATCCGGAGGCACCGATCTTCGGCGTGGCCGACTACGGGCTGGTCGGCGATCTGAACACGCTGGTGCCGGAGCTGGTCGCGGCGCTCTGACGGCGTTGTCCTTCGACGGGACGCGTGCGTCTCGCCGGCGCCGCGAGCGGCACTTCCCGAATGGCCCGGCCCGTGCCGGTGCCGGCGAGCACGGCAGAAGCGATCAAGAGACGAGGCAGACATGAACTACAAGGCGCCGCTGAAGGACATGCTGTTCGTCGTCAACGAACTGGCCGGCCTCGACACCGTGTCCATGCTGCCCGGCTTCGAGGACGCGACCGCCGACACCGCGCAGGCCGTGCTCGAGGAGAACGCCAAGTTCGTCCAGGATGTGATCGCGCCGCTCAACCGCGCGGGCGATACCGCGCCGTCCTCGTGGAAGAACGGCGTGGTCACGACCACGGCCGGCTTCAAGGAGGCGTTCAAGAGCTACGGCGAGGCCGGCTGGCAGGGCGTGCAGCACGACGTCGACTTCGGCGGCCAGGGATTGCCGAAGCTGATCGCGACGCCGTGCATCGAGATGCTCAACTCGGCCAACCTGTCGTTCGCTCTGTGTCCCCTGCTGACCGACGGCGCGATCGAGGCGCTGATGACGGCCGGCAGCGACGCGCAGAAGAAGACCTATCTTGCCAACCTCATCTCCGGCAAGTGGACCGGCACGATGAACCTGACCGAGCCGCAGGCCGGCTCCGACCTCGCGCAGGTACGCACGCGCGCCGTGCCCGAAGGCGACGGCACCTATCGCGTGTTCGGCCAGAAGATCTACATCACGTACGGCGAACACGACATGGCCGACAACATCGTCCATCTCGTGCTGGCCCGCACGCCCGACGCGCCCGAAGGCGTCAAGGGCATCTCGCTGTTCACGGTGCCGAAGACGCTGGTGAATGCCGATGGCACGCTCGGCGCCCGCAACGACGTGTACTGCGCGTCGATCGAACACAAGCTCGGCATCAAGGCCAGCCCCACGGCCGTGCTGCTGTTCGGCGAGGACAACTTCAAGGTCAAAGGTGCCGACGGCAGCAGCAAGCCCGGCGCGATCGGCGAGCTGGTCGGCGAGGAGAATCGCGGCCTCGAGTACATGTTCGTCATGATGAACGCGGCCCGCTTCCAGGTCGGCATGCAGGGCATCGCGATCGCCGAACGCGCCTACCAGCAGGCGGTCGCGTATGCGAAGGATCGGGTGCAGTCGCGCGACGTCGCGGGATCGAGCGGCCCGGTCACGATCATCCATCACCCCGACGTGCGCCGCATGCTGATGACGATGCGTTCGCAGATCGAGGCCGCGCGCGCCATCGCCTATGTGACGGCGGCGGCCTACGACGCGGCCCGCAAGTCGCCCGATGCGGCCACGCAGAAGCAGAACCAGGCGTTCTACGAATACCTCGTCCCGGTCGTCAAGGGCTGGAGCACCGAGCTGTCGATCCAGGTCGCGTCGCTCGGCGTGCAGGTGCACGGCGGCATGGGCTTCATCGAGGAGACCGGCGCCGCGCAGCACTATCGCGACGCGCGCATCCTGACGATCTACGAAGGCACGACCGCGATCCAGGCCAACGACCTGGTGGGACGCAAGACGATGCGCGACGGCGGTGCCACGGCCAGGGGCATCGTCGGCCAGGTCACGATGACCGCGGCCACGCTGGCGTCGTCGGACTCGCCGGACCTCAAGGCCATCGCGCATCGGCTGCACGCCGGCGCGCGGGCGCTGAACGAGGTCATCGACTTCATCGTCGCGAACGCCAAGTCGGACATCCGCGGCGTCTTTGCCGGATCGGTGCCCTACCTCGAACTCGCGGGCATCGTGCTCGGCGGCTGGCAGATGGCGCGCGCCGCGCACATCGCCACGGCGAAGATCGCCGCGAACGACGCCGACAGCGACTTCTACAAGGCCAAGCTGGCCACCGCGCGCTTCTTCGCCGACCACCTGCTGTCGCGGGCGCCCGGTCTGCGCGACGGCATCGTCGAAGGGTCCGCTGCCGTGATGGCGCTCGAGGCCGAACAGTTCTGACGCAGGTCGCGCCGGCTGTACCCGACGCCTATTGCCCCGTGACGACCATCCGCGCCGGACCGCCGTCGACCTCGCGCTCGATCTCGTAGCCGGCCTGCATCCACGCATCGATGCCGCCGGCCAGCGGCCGCACGCGCGTGAAGCCGCGCGCCTTCAGCATCTTCGCGATGCGGGCCGCCGACGCTTCGTTCGGACACGCGCAATAAAGGATCACCTCGCGGTCGCTCTCCGCATCGGGGATGCGGATCTCGATGGTCTTCTCGTCGACCGCGATGGCGCCCGGGATGCGGCCGTCGGCCATCTGGCTCTCGAGCGAACGCACGTCGAGGATCATCGGCGCCGACCCCGCGCTCAGCATCTCGGCAAGCTCCGGCACCGTGATGCGCGCCATCCGCAGCTCGTTAAAGAAGCGGCGCCGGTCCCACCACTTCAGCGCGACGAACACGACGAGCGCGAGCAGCACCAGCGCGATGCCGATCTCGCCCAGACGCGCGAGCGTATCGAGCAGCGTCTCGACGGTGTTCCGGAAGAACGAGCCGATACCGACGGCGACGCCCGCCCACAGCGCCGCGCCGATCGCGTCGAACAGCAGGAAGGTCGGCAGCGGCGTGCGCACGGCGCCTGACAGCGCGGTGGCCACCGCCGCGAACCCGGGGATGAACTTCGCGACCATCAGCGACGGCGCGCCGAAACGCGTGTAGATCGTCTCGGTCTGACGCACGCAGGTGTCGGGCGACAGCGAGATGCGGCACATGAGGCGCAGCACCGGCCGGCCGATGCGCGCGCCGGCAAAATACCAGGCGGTGTCGGCGATCAGCGCTGCGAAGACGGCGACCAGGATCAGCGAGCCGGCCGAGTAGTGCCCGACGCCGAGCAGCGCGCCGGTCAGCACCAGCGTCGGCACCGCCGGCAACGGCAACCCCGCCTGCGCGACGAGGACGTTGAAGAACACGAACAGCAGTCCGTATTCGGTGATGAGTGCGATGAGATGCTGCATGTGTGTTCCCCCGAGCCTTGCGTTATCGAGGCGGCCCCGCCGCAATCAAGCGGCGAGGCTCAAGCCGGGTCGAGCACGCGCCGCAGGAAGCTGCCGATCGCGGCGACCTCCTCGCCGCACACCGAATGCTGCATCGGATAGCTGTGCCAGTCCACCTGGTAGCCGAGCTTGATCAGGTGGTCGCGCGACTGCAGCGCCCGCTCGATGCGGACCACCGGGTCGTAGGTCCCGTGCGCCATGAAGATCGGCACGTCGTGGTTGGCCGCATGACGTTCGGTGGTGAGCTGCGCGCCGAGCGGCAGGTAACCCGACAGCGCGATCAGGCCCGCGAGCCGCGACGGGTGGCGCAGTCCGGTCATCAGCGTCATCGCCGCGCCCTGCGAGAAACCCGCAAGCAGGATGCGCGACGCGAGGATGCCCTGCGCGACCTGCGCGTCGATCAGCGCGTCGATCAGCGCCTGCGACGTGCGCAGTCCCTTCTCGTCTTCGCGCGGGATGCCGGAGGTCCCCACCCCGCCGAGATCCATGTGCAGGATGTCGTACCAGGCGCGCATCGACATGCCGTTGTTGATCGTCACCGGCATCACCGGCGCGTTCGGGAAGACGAATCGGATCGCCATCGGCGCGCCCGACTTCGCCCGCACGTCGAGTTCCGGCACCAGCGGCACGAAGTCGTTGGCGTCGGCGCCGAGGCCGTGCATCCAGATGATGGCGGCGTCGGCCGGCTGGCCGGCGGGGCCGGTCTTGCGTTCGATGGTCTGGAGTGCGGTGGTCATGTCTTGCGGATCGCTGACTTGGGTCGGAAGGCCTTGACGACGGTCTCGTCGGTCTCGATGTACGGACCGCCGATCAGGTCGATGCAGTAGGGGACCGCGGCGAAGATGCCCGGCACCAGCGACTGCCCGTCGTCGCCCTTCAGCCCTTCGAGCGTCTCGCGGATGGACTTCGGCTGGCCGGGCAGGTTGATGATCAGCGCCGCGTGATGCTGGCCCTCGATGTCGCCGATCTCGCGGATCACCGCGACCTGTCGCGACAGGATGGCCGTGGGCACGAACGCAAGGCCGATGCGCCGCATCTGCTCGCCGAAGCCCGGCATCTCGCGCGTCGCCACCGCCTCCGTGGCTTCGGGCGTGACGTCGCGCCGCGAAGGGCCGGTGCCGCCGGTCGTCACCACCAGATCGCAGTGCAGCTCGTCGACCAGCTCGACCAGTGCTTCCTCGATCGTCGGGCCATCGTCCGGCACCAGGCGCGACTCGATCAGATGCGGCGACGTGAGCGCGCGGGCAAACCAGTCGGTCAGTGCCGGCAGGCCCTGGTCGGCATAGACGCCGGTCGACGCGCGGTCGCTGACCGATACGAGGCCGATGCGCAGCGGGCGGTCGACCGCATGGTCGAAGGTGCCGGTCTTCATTCAGCGCGCGTCGTCGTCTTGCGCTTCGGCATTGGCACCTTCCTGCGGTCCGCTCTCGCCTTCGACCACCGAGCGGACCAGGCGGAACAGCTCGCGGAAGTGCTTCGGCGGCTTCGCTTCGGCACGCTCCTTGCGCGCCATGCGGATGGTGTTGCGCAGGCGCTGCAGCGTGTCGGGACTGAGCGCGGCCGTGTGCTCGACGGCGAACGCCGTCAGCGCGGCATCGTCGTCGATCAGCCGCTCGCGCCAGCCTTCCAGCGCGTGCAACGCGGCGGCCTCCTCGCGCGACGCGCCGTCGAACGCTTCGATGGCCGCGCGGATCGGGTCGACGTCCACGTCGCGCATCAGGCGACCGATGTACTGCATCTGTCGCCGACGGCCTTCGTGGTCGCGGATCTTGCGCGCGTCGTCGATGGCCTGCCGCAGGTCGTCGGGCAGTTCGACCTTCTCGAGACGTTCGCTGGTGTAGCCGACCAGCTCCTCGCCGAGCTTCTGCAACGCCGTCATGTCGCGCTTGAGCTGCGACTTGCTCGGCTTGGTATAGAGCGGGCCTTCGTCGATCGCGGGCTCGTCGGGATTGCGCAGCGCGAGGTTTTCGACGGGAACGGAGGGGGAATGGCGTGGCATGGGAGGAAGGGTCGCTGGGTGACGCGCCGTAGGCGAGCCCGGTGGATCCGGGCATGCTCTGCGGTGACGGTCGGCGCTCGGTCGCGAGCGGCTCGACTGCTATGATAAAGCCCGCCTTCGATCCTGCCCCGGGCCGCCTGCGATACGGCTCACATACTGCACGAAGCCGCGCTGCACCAAGCCGCGGCACGAAACGCCGACATCGCGACCCCGGTCGCCTCCTTCTTTCGACGGCCCTGCCGTTCCTTTCATGACCCGAGCACTGCAGTCGCGTCGCGCGCCGTCACGACGCACGAAGTCCGCCACGCTGGACATGACGCCGGCCGCCCATCCGCGCGGTGGCGCCGAACCGCGCGACGCCGCGTTGTATCGACTGCGCAGCGACGACGACATGCAGCAGATCGCCCGCGACGTGCTCGCGCATGCGAAGCAGATCGGCGCCAGCGATTGCGCGGTCGACGTCGACGAAGGCAACGGCCTTACCGTCAACGTGCGCAACGGCCGCATCGAGACCATCGAACAGAACCATGACAAGGGCGTCGGCGTCACCGTGTTCCTGGGCACCGGCAAGGACGTGCGCCGCGGCAACGCGAGCACGTCGGACCTCACGAGCGGCGCGCTGCGCGACGCGGTCGAAGCCGCGTATCACATCGCCCGCTTCACCGCGATCGACGATGCCGCCGCGCTGCCCGAGGACGCCTGGTACGCGCGCGAACCGCGCGACCTCGATCTCTATCACCCGTGGAACATCGAAGCCGACGCCGCCGCCGCGATCGCGCGCCGCGCCGAAGCCGCCGCACTCGAGACGAGCCCGATGATCCGCAACTCCGACGGCGGCAACGTCTCGCTGCAGCACGGCCGCTTCGTCTCAGCCAACTCGCGCGGCTTCGTCGGCGGCCACGCGCACTCGTATCACAGCATCGCGGTCGCGCCGATCGCCAGCCGTCCGCGCGACGGGATGCAGCGCGACGAGTGGTACGCGTCGCGTCGCGATCCGGCCGACCTGCCATCGCCCGAGGCCATCGGTCGCTACGCGGCCGAGCGCACGCTCGCGCGCCTCGGCGCGCGCAAGATCGACACCTGTACGGTGCCGGTCCTGTTCGAGGCGCCGCTCGCGGCCGGCCTGATCGGCTCGTACGTCGGCGCTGCCAGTGGCCGCTCGCTGTATCGCTCGTCGTCGTTCCTGATCGGCAAGCTCGGCGAACGCGTGTTCGCGGAACACATCGACATCGTCGACGACCCGTTCGTGATCAAAGGCATGGCGAGCGGCTGGTTCGACGACGACGGGGTCGCGACACGGCGGCGCACGGTCGTCGAGGCCGGCGTGCTGACCGGCTGGTTCCTCGGGACCTACTCGGCCCGCAAGCTGAACCTGCCGCCGACCGGTAACGGCGGCGGCGCGCACAACCTGTCGCTCCGCAGCCGCCTGACGAAGCGTACCGACGACTTCGCGGGGATGCTCAGGAAGATGGGCACCGGCCTCGTCGTCACCGAGCTGATGGGCCAGGGCGTGAACGGGATCACCGGCGACTACTCGCGCGGCGCGAGCGGCTACTGGGTCGAGAACGGAGTCATCGCGTATCCGGTCGAGGAAGTGACCATCGCCGGCAACCTGCTCGACATGTTCGGTCGCATCGTCGCCGTCGGCACCGACGTGCTGACCAGCGGCAGCCGCTCGACCGGCTCGATCCTGATCGAGTCGATGACGGTCGCCGGCAACTGAAGCCGCGTCCGGATCGACCAAGCGGCCGGCCCCGAAAGAAGAGCGCGAGCGACGCGAATCAGATCTGGATCTCGTAGGCCTGGTTGCTGCGGACCCACGAGACCATGCCCGCCTTCAGGCTCTTCGCGCGCCACGCGACGAAGGCCGCGTCGCCGTTGATCGCGTCGAGCCCGCCCCGAGCTTGGACGCGGACTCGAAACGCGCGACGAAGGTCATGTTGCCGATTTCGCCTACCTGGACGTTTCACAGACTCACGTCGGCGCCGTGCTTCTTCCACAGGTCGGCTGCTTCCTTGATCAACCCCAGCAGCGTCTGGAGGTCGGTCCCCGGATTGGGCTTGAAAACGTACTGGATGACGGATGCGGACATGGCGTTCTCCCTTTTGTTTTCGTGGTCGGGCCGGGCGGCCCTGCCCACTAGCATCCCGCTCCGACCGTCTGTCAACGGCGGTCTGATCCTCCGGGTTTGTCCGCAGCGTGACGGGTTCGACGGGAGCGCCGATCGGGCTAGCTCCGCGTTGCCGGGAACCGACCGTCACTCCATCACGCCGGTCGCGACCATCCAGTTGACGCCCGGCATCCGCGGACGCGTGGTGCGCTTCGCGAGCAGCGTCTGCATCAGCGCGATCACCGTGTTGGCCGACATCCGGTTGCGCTGGTTGAACGACGTGGCTTCGGCCAGGCTGGGGAACAGCGAGCGGGCATGGGCGTCGCCTTCGAAGGCCACCATCTGCCAGCTTGCGAATGCCCGCTCGTCGGTGATCGAGAAGTCGAGCAGTTGCAGGCGCCGATGGCGACCGTCGCGACAGATGCGTTCGAACGTCGCCTCGACGGCCGGGCCGTCGCCTTCGAGCAGCTGCACGAAGACCCCGCCCGCGAACATCAGCCCTCCGCTGACGTCGTCGCGCGCGTTGCGGAGCCGGGAAGCGTCGGCGATCGCCAGCGCGGACTCGCGCACCGCGCGATCCGAACCGGTCAGTTCGCTGTCGCTGCGGTAGAGAAGTCGGGTGACTGGCATGGGTCGTTCCTCGAATGGTTCCTGAACGCGGCCGGCAGGCCGGCGACCGGCGTCGGGCGGTTGAACAGGTAGCCCTGGATCTGGTCGCAGCCTTCGTCGGCGACGAAGCGGCGCTGCGCCTCGGTCTCGACGCCTTCGGCCGTCGTGGCCAGCCCGAGGCTGAGGCCGAGCGAGACGACGGCGCGCACGATCGCGGCGCTGTCGCTGTCGTGTGGCGCGTTGCTGACGAAGCTGCGGTCGATCTTGATCTTGTCGAACGGGAAGCGCCGCAGATGTCCGAGCGACGAGTAGCCGGTGCCGAAGTCGTCGAGGGAGATGCGCACGCCGAGCTGACGGAAGGCCTGCAGCAGCGACAGGACTTCGACTTCGTCGTCGATCAGCACGCTCTCGGTGATCTCGAGTTCGAGGCGATGGCCGGGCAGGCCGGCCTCGTCGAGTGCGGAAGCCACGATCGTGAAGAGACGCGGATCGCGGAACTGGACCGGTGACAGGTTGACCGCGACGCTCAGGTGCGGCGGCCAGGTCGCGGCCTCGGCGCAGGCTTCGTGCAGCACCCACTCGCCGATCCCCGCGATCAGGTTGGTCTCCTCGGCGACGCCGATGAACTCGGCCGGCGACACCAGGCCACGTTCGGGATGGTTCCAGCGGATCAGCGCCTCGGCACCGACATGGACGCCGGTGCGGGCATCGACCAGCGGCTGGTAGAAAAGCTCGAACTCCTGTCGTGCGACCGCGCGACGCAGTGCCGCTTCCAGGTCGCGACGCGCCTGCATGCGCGCGTCCATCTCGGTCTCGAAGAGACGATAGGTGCCGCCGCCGTCTTCCTTCGCGCGATACAGCGCGAGGTCCGCGGCGCGCACCAGGGCCGTGGCCGTGGTCCCGTCGTGCGGCGACAGCGCCACGCCGACGCTGGTCCCGATCTCGTGCACGTGACCGTCGATGACGAACGGACGCGAGAGGATCTCGACGATGCAGTCGGCCATCGAACGCACGCCGTCCGGTCCGCCGGTGCCGGCCGCGACGATGGAGAACTCGTCGCCTCCGATGCGGGCGACCAGGCCGTCGTCGCGCACGATCGCCTCGAGGCGCCGCGCGACGCGGACCAGCAGCGCGTCGCCGGCCGCGTGGCCGTGCGCGTCGTTGACCTGCTTGAAGCGGTCGAGGTCGAGCGACAGCAGCGCGAACGCACGCCCCTCCGCGCGTCGCGATGCGAACCGGTGCTCCATCGCCTCGTTGAAGCGCGCGCGATTCGCGAGACCGGTCAGCGGATCGCTGTTGGCGAGGCGACGCATCTCGGCCTCGGCGGTCAGCCGCTCGCGCTGATCGCGGAACGCGACGACGGTATGCGGCCGGTTCTCGAGCTGGATGGTCTTCGAGATCACGCGGACCGGCGTCGCGGACGGTCCCGCGCCGAGCGTCGCATCGATCTCGACGGTGTCGGACAGGCGGGCGACGACATCCGTCGGCAACAGCAGCGTCAGCGCGCGACCGACGCAGTCGCGGCCACCTTCGGGCAGCAGGGTGCGGATGCTGCGGTTCGCCCAGACGATCGTGTCGCCGTCGCAGATCACGAGGCCTTCGACCGAGAAGTCGGCGAATTCCTGCAGGCGCGTACGTTCCGCGACCAGACGAAGGCGCGACCGGAGGTTCAGCGCGTAAGCCGTGAGCGTCGATGCGAGGATCAGCAGCGCAATCACGCCGACGCCGAACGCCAGTCCCTGCCCTTCGACGAGGTTGTGGGGAAGCGATACGGCGGGGTTGTACGACACGGTGGCCGCGCTCATCGCGACGAAATGGTCGCTGCACACCGCCAGCACGAAGAAGATCGCCGGCCGGATCACGCGCAGATTCGCGCGTCCGCCGACGGACAACGCCGAAGCCACCGAGAACGCGATGCCGAACGCGATCGACACGGCGACCGTGAGCGGATTCCAGGTCACGTCGCCGACGACGCGGAAGCCGCTCATGCCGGTGTAGTGCATCGCGGAGATGGCCAAGCCGAGCACGGCGCCGGCGACGATCGCCATGCGCCGGCTTCCCGACCGCATCCCGATCCAGCCGGCGATCGACACGAGAACGACCGCGACGCCGAACGACAGGACGGTGGGGGCGAGCACGAAGCCCGACGGCACCGGTACCTGGAAGGCCAGCATCGCGATGAAGTGCGTCGCCCAGATCGAACAGGCCGACGTGAGGACCGTCAGGATCATCCAGCGCACCTGGATCGCGCCGCGCGTCATCGTGCAGGCGTGGACGCCGATGGCGAACGTGGCATAGGCGCCGAACGCGCAGATCAGCGCCGCGAGTCCCACCATGCGGAAGTCGTGCGCGTTTGCGATGCAGTCGTAAAAATTCAGCATGGGGAAGACGTGCGATCGAGCGGGGTGCCGCGGACGTCGCGACGGCAGGAACGAGACGGAAACAGGGGAACGGGTCGGTCGAGGCGATGGGGCGCGAGCCGGGCCGCGAGCGATGGACGATGCAGTCGATAGGAAATCGGCCGCGGCGTGGATATCTTGAGTGCCCGACCGTGGTCGTCCGTCGGCGCGACGCAATACGGCGCCGCCATCACACGCGCTGACCAGCGGCAGTCGCTCGACCGGCCCGCTCCTGATCGGGTCGACGATGGTCGCCGGCACCTCACCGGACCGCCCGACGACATCGACCTCAACGGTCTGGGTCGCTTGCAGTCGGAAGAAGCGCGCGGCGGCTGCGGCTAGGCGAAGAACGCGGTGCGCGCCGTCTCGGTGACGATCGCCACGCACGGGTGCTTGATGCGGCGCTCGATCGAGATCGCGAAG
>JBBRRW010000075.1:0-14866 GCA_038245975.1 Burkholderiales bacterium | reverse complement strand
GAGGAGCCCGTGGTGCGCATTCCCGAAGGCGACGAAGCCGACGTCGATGCGGCGGTGGCTGCGGCGCGGGTCGCGTTCGACGGCTGGGCGACGACGCCGGCGGCCGACCGCGCCGCAGCGCTGCGCAGGATCTCGGCCGAGTTGGGCAAGCGCGCCGACGACATCGCGCTGGCGATCGCCACCGAGGTCGGCATGCCGCTGAAGCTCGCGCGCCGCGTGCAGACCGACGGGCCGGTCGCCAACTGGGCGGCGTATGCCAAGGTCACCGAGAGCTTCGAGTTCGAGAAGCGCGTCGGCTCGTCCCTGGTGCTGCGCGAGCCGATCGGCGTGGTCGGCTGCATCACGCCGTGGAACTTCCCGCTGAACCAGATCACGCTGAAGGTCGCGCCGGCGATCGGCGCGGGTTGCACCGTGGTCCTCAAGCCTTCCGAGGTCGCGCCGTCGGTCGCGTTCATCCTCGCCGAGGCGATCGATGCGGCCGGCCTGCCGGCCGGTGTCTTCAACCTCGTCACCGGCTACGGGCCGGTGGTCGGCGAGGCGCTGGCGAAACATCCCGAGGTCGACATGATCTCGTTCACCGGCTCGACCCGCGCCGGCCGTCGGGTCGGCGAGGTCGCCGCGCAGACCATCAAGCGCGTCACACTGGAGCTCGGCGGCAAGTCGGCCTCGGTCATCCTCGACGACGCCGACCTCGCGGCCGCGGTCAAGGGAACCATCGGCAACTGCTTCCTCAACTCGGGCCAGGCCTGCATCGCGCAGACCCGCATGCTGGTGCCCGCCGCGCACTTCGAAGAGGCCAAGGCGATCGCCAAGCAGATCGCCGAGTCGTTCACCGTCGGCGACCCGCTCGCCGAAGGCTCGAAGCTCGGCCCGCTGGTGTCGGGCGCGCAACGCGATCGCGTGCGAACCCTGATCGACCAGGCGGTCGAAGAGGGCGCCGAGCTCGTCACGGGCGGCTCGGAAGCGCCGTTCGCGAAGGGCTACTTCGTCAAGCCGACGGTGTTCGCCACGGCCGACTCGAAGTCGACCATCGCGCAGGAGGAGGTGTTCGGCCCGGTGCTGACGATCCTGCCGTATGCCGACGAGAACGAAGCCGTCCGCATCGCCAACGATTCGCCCTACGGTCTCGGTGGCGGCGTGTGGGGCGAGGAAGAGCACGCGATCAGGGTCGCGCGGCGCATCCGCACCGGCCAGATCGACATCAACGGCGGTCCGTACAACCCGCGCGCGCCGTTCGGCGGCTACAAGCAGTCGGGCAACGGTCGCGAGAGCGGCGTCTACGGCTTCGAGGAGTTCCTCGAATACAAGTCGCTGCAGCTCAAACCTGCGCCTGCGTCCCCTGCGAAACCGGCGTCCCCCGAAGCCGCCGCCATCCCCGGCTGATCGGCCGTGCGCCGCCTCGGGCGTGCGCTGCTGTGGTCGCTGATAGCGCTGCTGGTGGCGATCGTCCTGCTGGTCATCGGCTATCGCCAGCTGTCGCTGCCGCAGATCGACGGTGCGCTGACGGTACCCGGACTCTCGGGCGCCGTCGACGTGGTCCGTGATGCCGCCGGCGTCCCTCACCTGTACGCGGCCAGCGAGGACGATGCGTGGTTCGCGCTCGGCTTCGTGCACGCGCAGGACCGGCTGTGGCAGATGGAGCTCAACCGCCGCACCGCGGCCGGTCGGCTCGCCGAAGTGCTCGGCCCCGCGGCGCTCGACACCGATCGCTTCCTGCGCACGCTCGGCATCGCGCGCAACGCGGCGGCAATCGTCGCCCATCTCGACGTGACGACCCGGCACGCGCTCGATCGCTACGCCGCCGGCGTCAACGCCAACCTCGAGCAGCGGCGGCATCGGTCGCGCTGGCTGCTGCCGCCGGAATTCGCGCTGACCGGGGCGCCGTTCCCCGAGCCGTGGACCCCTGCCGACTCGGCAGGCTGGAGCACGATGATGGCGTGGGACCTGTCCACCAACTGGGGCAGCGAGATCGCCCGCATGCGCCTCGCGCAGCGCCTGACCCGGCAGCAGATCGACGAGCTGATGCCACCTTATCCCGGCAACCCGCGGCTCGACGCGGACGGTCATGCGAGCGCTGCGCTGGCGGACCGGCCGCTCGATGTCGCCGACTATCCGGCGCTGTATCGCCGGCTCGGGACCGATGCTGCGGCGCTGTCGCAGCAGGCAACGTCGCTGATGGCCCTCGCGCCACCCAGCTATGTCGAAGGCCTGGGCTCGAACAACTGGGTGGTGTCCGGCGCGCGCACCGCGTCGGGCAGGCCGCTGCTCGCGAACGACCCGCATCTGTCGCTGTCGGCACCGTCGATCTGGTACCTGGCCCACCTGTCGGCGCAGGGACTCGACGTGATCGGCGCGACATTGCCGGGGATCCCTTTCGTCATCATCGGCCGCAACCAGCGCATCGGCTGGGGCGTCACCAACACCGGGCCCGACACCCAGGACCTGTTCATCGAAGAGCTGCGCACCGGGGACTGTGCGACGCAGGTGCGCACGCCGGACGGCTGGCAGCCGATCGAGACCCGCAACGAGACGATCCGGGTCAAGGGTGGCGGCGACGTCGTGCTGGTCGTGCGGACCTCGCGCCACGGCCCGTTGATCTCCGACGTCTCGAAGACGGCGACGCAGGCCGTGCAGACGCTCGGTAACGCGCGCTACGCGCTCGCCTTTCAGTGGGCTGCGCTGCGCGACGACGACAGGACGCTGCAGGCGGGCCGGGCGATCGATTTCGCGAGCGACTGGTCGACCTTCGTCGACGCGCTGAAGAACTTCCATTCGCCGCAGCAGAACTTCGTCTATGCCGATGTCGACGGCAACATCGGCTTCGTCGCGCCCGGTCGCGTGCCGGTCCGCAAACCCGACAACGACCTCAAGGGCCAGGTGCCGGCACCGGGCTGGGACGCACGCTACGACTGGGACGGCTTCATCCCGTTCGACCGGCTGCCGCAGCGGCTCAATCCGCCCGCAGGCCGCATCGTCACGGCGAATCACAAGATCGTCGACGACGACTACGAACCCTTCCTGACCGCAGAGTGGGCGTCACCGTTCCGCGCCCGACGCATCGAGGCGCTGCTCGACGCGTCGGGCAAGCTGGACGCGTCGCGCTTCGCGGCCATCCAGGGCGACGTGCGTTCGCTCGCGATCGCCGACCTGCTGCCGCTGCTGCTCGACACGAAGCCGTCGAACGAAGCCGCACGCGACGTGCTCGCCACGTTGTCCGCGTGGGACGGCACGATGCGCGCCGACCGCGCCGAGCCGCTGATCGTCGCGACCTGGATGCGCGAGTTGACGCGGCTGGTCATGCGGGACGAGCTGGACGCCGACCTGTTCGCGGCGTACTGGGAGCAGCGCACCGTCTTCATGATCAACGTGCTGTCGGATCGCGACGGGCAGTCGCGCTGGTGCGACGACATCGACACGCCCGAGGTCGAGACGTGCGCGCAGATGAAGGCGCGCGCCCTCGACCTGGCGCTGGCCGACCTGACGCGGCGCATCGGTCCCGATCGTAGCCACTGGCGCTGGGACGCGCTGCATTTCGTGCGCGCCGAGCACCGGCCCTTCGGCCGGGTGCCGCCGCTCGCGCGCATCTTCGATCTCGAGGCGCCGGTGGGGGGCGACACCAACACGGTGAACGTCGCGGGCTATGCGATCCGCAACGAGGTCGATCCGTTCGCGGTGTACCACGGGCCGAGCCTGCGGCAGATCATCGACTTCGGCGATCTGGAGCGGTCGAGTTTCGTGCAGTCGAGCGGCGAGTCCGGCCACCGGTTGTCGCCGTTCTATTCGAGTTTTCTCGATCGGTGGCGACGGGTCGAGGCGGTGCCGATGCAGACGCGGAGAGAGTCGGTGGAGAGGGGGGCGGTGGGGACGTTGAGACTTCGGCCCTGAGTGTTGTAGTTGACTTGTCAACGATCTTCTGTCGTTGCTCGATCGTCTCTCTCGCTTCGGGACGACCTGCCGGTCGGGACTGGCCCCCGGCGTACCCGTCCCGGCACGAGGGTACTCGTCACGACACACGAAAGAACACCAACCCGATCGTCTTAACTCGTCCCCGCCGGATTGGCCTCGCGCGCCAACGCCTCCGGTTTGATATCCGGCATCGACTCCGCCTCGTTCGACGTCGCCTCCCGAATGAACACCATCAGCAACACCAGAATCACCGGCCCGATCACCAGCCCCACCACCCCCATCGCGATCACGCCGCCGAAGATGCCGAAGAGGATCGCCAGGAACGGCAGGCTGGTCCCACCCTTGATCAGCAGCGGCCGCACCGTGTAATCGACCACCATCACGATCAGCATGCCCGCGACGAATACGATCACTGCCGTGACGGTCGATCCGCTGACCCCCAGCCCGATGGTGATGATCGCCAGCAGCAGCGGCGCCGCGCCCGGAACGAACGCGAGGATGGCCAGCGCGGTGCCGAGCAGCACCGCCGACGGCACGCCGGTCATCGACAGCAGGCTGCTGAGGATGATCGCTTCGGCGAAACCGACGATGACGAGGCCGTTGACCGCGGCGCGCAGCGCGTTCGGCACGTGGATGACGTATTCGCTCCAGCGCTTGCCCAACCAGCGGTTGCCGATCGTGCCGATGCGCTCGATCAGCTGCGGTCCGTCGCGATAGAAAAAGTACAGCACCCACAGCGCGAAGAAGAGGGTGACGATGCGCCCCGTCAAACCGATCAGGAAGAACTGCGCCGCGGTCCGCAGCAGGTCGACCTTGGTCGAGACCGTGTTGCGGATGATCGTGGACAGCTGGTTGGGCTCGGCCAGGTAGAGGTTCCAGCGTTCGAGCAGCACGTCGCCGAACCACGGCACGTGCCCGAGCCACTCGGGCGCCGGCGCGCCGGTCGAGTCGACCTTCACGAGATAGCTGGCGACGGACACGATGTCCTCTGTGATGAAGACGACCAGCAGGACCATGGGCCCGACCAGCAGCACGCAGATCAGCGCAGTGGTCAGCACCGACGCGGTGGCCCGACGGCCGCCGCAGCGCGTCTCGATCCACAGATACAGCGGCCACGACGCGATGGCGATGATCGCGGCCCAGATGATGGCGAGCAGGAACGGCTGGAGGACCGCGAACGCGCCGGCGAGGATCAGGCACGTGAAGACGATGCTGACGATCTGCTTGCCGGACAGCTTGCTCTCTGCGGTCATGGTGCTCGGTGGATTGGGGCGCCGCACCGGTCGGTGGCCGACGCGGCGGTGACGATGCGCGGTAGCACGAAGCTTATACAAGCTCGCCGACGCGGCCACGATGCGCGTCGCACAAACAACAAGGGTGGACCGGAGTCCACCCTCTTCAAGGCCGCGATCGCCCCGTCCGGTCCGAAGACCGGGCGAGGCGAGCGTTCAACTCGCCCGCGACGTCGGGGCCGCCGGGAACGGCACGCCACCGGGCGTGGTGCTGAAATCGAGCGGAGACACCGGCGCCTGCTGTCCGATGCCCGGCTTGGTCCAGTCGCAGACGCCACCGGCGAACACGGCCTGGATGCGCGTGAGCTGCGCTGCCGTCAACGTGCCCGGCGCGTAGTCGGCGGTGTCGAGCGCCTTGAGCTGGCACTTCAGGATGTTCTCGACCCGTCCGCCGCCGGCCACCTGGCGCGGTGACGTATGCACGGCCAGTCTCGCGTCCGCATCGCAGGTCGCCTGGACCGTCACCTTGGTGCTGAACGTGGTGTCGGTGCTCAGGTAGCAGAAGTCGAAGGCCGTCGCCGGCTTGCCGGCGATCACCTGGGCCTGCGTGCGCGTGTCGTTCAACGTCGTCTTCGGTGCCGACGTGTTGAGCGCGACCAGCCACGCGTCCATCGTCAGGAACGACTGCAGCGTGAGACCCGATGCCGCGGGTGCGATCAGCGACGTGCCGTAGCGCCAGATCACCTGGTTGCCGTGGCCCCCCGCGTCCGTATCGAGACGGTCGCGTTCCGAGAAGCTTCTCCAGTGGAAGTGGATACCCTGCTCGTCGTAGCCGCGCTGGTCGATGATCGGCACCTGGGCGAGTCGCGTACCGTTGGTCAGGATGCCGGCCCGATAGGCGATCGGGAACGCGGCCGCGTCGCCGACGGCGCGCGTCGTGACGAGGGCGTTGTCGGGGTCCGTGCCGCCGATCCTCTCGTTCAGCGTCACGAACTCCTCGGCCGTGATCGCCCCGGCCTTGAAGGCCTTCAGCCCGTACTGCACGCCCACGTTGTCGTAGGTCAGGTTGGCGCGGGTCGTGCCCGGCGCGAGCCCCCAGACCGCGACCGCGGCGTCCGGGTCGGTGCAGCGGATGCCCGTCGGATTGGTCGCGGCGTCATAGACCGAGCCGGCCGGCAGCTGGCAGTTGTTGCGGGCGGCACCCGAAGAAGCCATGTCGCCGTTGGCGTTGATCACCAGTCGCGGGATGTAGTTGCCCGGCTTGTTGGCGTTGCCGAAGAAGTTGTTCCACGAGTGGCAGCCGAGCTGGTCGAGGTGGCCGTTGATGGCCGTCTTTTTCGCGATGATCTGCGCGGACGTGAGGCCGGCGGTCAGCGCGGTCCATTGCGGCGACGTGTAGAAATTGACCAGCAGGACGCAATCGGCGACCTCGAGTCCGGTCGTGATCGAGTCGGGGTAATCGCACGCCACCTGGATGCCGTCGAGCAGACCCGGATAGATCGAGATCGCGGTGTTCTGCTGGATCGAACCGCCCGAGCAGCCGTTGCCGGCCACGTAGCGGACCTCGCCGTACGCGTCGACGATGTGTTCCTTCATCATCATCAGCGTCTCGCTCATCAGCACGCGATTCGAGTTGTACAGCGAATCGGTGAGGCTGTTGTCGACCACCATGAAGCCGCGCGACAGCGCCGCGTCGTCGACCCAGGTCTGTTCGCTGCGGTACTGGCGACGCGGCTGGCCGGTGCTGGCGCCGAAGGTGTAGACCACCTTGCGGTTCCACTGGGCCTGCGGCGCCGTCGGCGTCCACGCCGTCGACGGGTCGTACAGCACCGCGATGTCGAAGATGCCGCGGTTCAGCGTGCCGCGTTCGACACGGACGATGTACGGCACCGTCAGGCCGGCATCGGTCGTCGTGGTCGCGAGGTCCGCGGGCGCCGTGGCGCTGGCCGTGTACGGCTTGAAGCACGGATTGGTCGGTGCGACCGTCGGTGGGTTGGGATCGGGGAGCGCGAAGCTGCAGCCCGCGGTCGTGGTCTTGTAGTAGAGCTTGAACTCCGTCGCGATGTTGCACTGGGCATCGGTCGCGTTGGTCGTCAGCCCGCTCGCGTTGGTCGCGGCGGTGGTGGCGGTTTCGGCCGTCGCGACCGGGGTCGCGCACACCCATGGCTGGATCTGCTTGCCCGCATAGACGGGGCCGCCGATCGCATGGTTGTTGACCGTCAGCGTCGACGTGGAGCCCATGGCGCTCGCGCTGATGACGTTGTTGCCCGTCGCGAGACCGGTGACGAGGCCGATGATCCGGCCGCTGGAGGTGGACCGGGCCGCGAACTGGGCGGTGACGTCGCGGCCGCCGACGTTGACCGTCAGTGCGCTGGCGGCGACGCCGGCCGGCAGGACGACTTCGACGAGCGCGTCGCCGCCGCTGACCATGTCGGCGCGATTCGACAGCACCTTCAACGTCGGCGGCGCGACCGGCGGCGGGCCGCCGTCGTCGTTGCCACCGCAGGCGACCAGTGTCAGGGTCGCGGCGAGCGCGAGCGCCGAAGCGCGCAGGTGCGCGCCGAACCGGACGCCGAGGCGCGAACGACTCGACGCCGCGGCGTCGCCCAATGGAATAGCCATGCCGGGTCCCTGGCGGACCCCGTCCCGATCAAGCATCGATGTCTCCTCGTGATGTGGTCGTCGTTCATTCCGGTCCGAACGACGAAAGCGGCGCCGACGGTGCATCGGCTGTGCGCGAGGACCTTAACGACTTTCACGAGGGCCTGCCAATAGGCAGTTACCGCGAGTTGCGCCGCGTGCAACGCATTCGCCGACGACGATCGACCACCCGGCCGTGGACGTTGATGAGACTTGTCGTCGATGCGTCGTCACGCCTGACTGAAGCACCTCGAACTTGCGCGGTCGCGACCGTCGCGGCCGAGGCGCGCGAGAACGCTTCAGCGATTGGTATCCCGCCAGGCCCGCTCGAACGGCAGCCTCCAGGCGCGCGGCGCGACGAGCTGATGGATCGCATTCGGACCCCACGACCCGGGCGCATAGAGGCGCACCGGCGGCGGCGCCTCGAGCAACGGCGTCGACACCTCCCACAGCCGCTCGATGCCTTCGGCCGCCGTGAAGAGCGTCCGATCTCCCCGCATCGCGTCCAGGATCAGCCGCTCGTAGGCCTCGAGCACGTCGCCGATGAAGCCGGTGTCGTGCATCGCGAACTGCAGGCTCAGCTTGTCGAGGCGCATGCCCGGTCCGGGCCGCTTGCCGTAGAACGACAGCGACATCTTGGAGGCGTCGGCGAGATCGAAGGTCAGATGATCCGGGCCTTGCGAGCCCACGCCCGAGCCGGCGGGGAACATGCTCTTCGGCGGCTCGCGGAACGCGATCGAGATGATCCGTTGTCCTTCGGCCAGTCGCTTGCCGGTGCGCAGGTAGAAGGGCACGCCGGCCCAGCGCCAGTTGTCGATCGAGCACTTCAGCGCGATGAAGGTCTCGGTGTCCGACTCGGGATGGACGCCGTCCTCGGCCCGGTAGCCGGTGTACTGGCCGCGCACGACATCGCCCGGCAGGATCGGCAGCATGCTGCGGAAGACCTTGTTCTTCTCCTCGCTGATCGGCACCGGCTCGAGCGACGTCGGCGGCTCCATCGCCATGAACGCGAGGATCTGGAACAGGTGCGTGACCACCATGTCGCGGAACGCGCCGGTGGCTTCGTAGAAGCCCGCGCGCGTCCCGAGGCCGAGCGTCTCGGGCACGTCGATCTGCACGTGGTCGATGAAGTTGCGGTTCCAGATCGGTTCGAACAACCCGTTTGCGAAGCGGAACGCGAGGATGTTCTGCGCGGGCTCCTTGCCGAGGAAGTGGTCGATGCGGAAGATCTGCTCTTCGTCGAAAACCTCGTGCAGCTTGGCGTTGAGCGACACCGAGCTCGCGAGGTCGATGCCGAACGGCTTCTCCATGACGATCCGCGAGCGTTCGATCAGCCCGGCCTCGCCGAGCATGCGGACGACCGGCAGCGCGGCCTTCGGGGGCACGCTCAGGTAGTGCAGGCGACGGCTCTCCCCCCGGAGCGTCTTCTCGGCCCGGTCGACGGCCGCTTTCAGCACTTCGGCGCCCGCGGACAGCGGCACGTAGTCGAGGCAGGCGGAGAAGGCCTCCCATTCGGCGTCGGGCGTCTTGCGCCGCGAGAACTCGTCCAGCGACGCGCGGGCGAGCTTGCGAAAGCCGTCCACGTCGATGTCGTCGAGCGACATGCCGATGATCCGGCAGCCCGGAATGAAGCCGGCGCTGGTCAGGTGGAAGAGGCCCGGCAGCAGCTTGCGCCGCGCCAGGTCGCCGGTGGCGCCGACGAGGACGACGACCTGCGGATACTGCGGACCGACGCCGGCGGGGATCTTGGCCAAGGGGGAGACACCTTTCGAACGTGGGTGGGGAGACGAAGCAAACTGCGCGCCCGATCGTCACAGACTTGCAGGCCTTTGGCACGTTCGTCGTTGCTTTTATGTCGTGACCCGCGCAGGGCTCTGTCTAGCCGCGCGCGCCGCACCGTGCGTCCTTTACATTGCCGATAACATCACGGGTTCCGCGACATCGCTGTCGCGGGCCCCCCACCGCGACGGACGACCCTCTTGCGCACGACCCCGACGACCGAATGCCCCGCACGCAGCGCCGTGGCACGGCGATGACCGCGGGCTCGCTGGTCCTCGTCACCGGAGCGGGAGGCTTCGTCGGTTCCGCCGTGGTGCGCCAGGCCATTGCAGCCGGCCACCGGGTCCGCGCGATGGTCCGCAGCAGCGGTTCGACCGCCAACCTGGCCGGGCTCGGCGTGGAGTTGGCCCATGCCGACATCCGCGATGCCGAGGCCGTCGCGCGGGCGATGGCCGGCGTGCGCCACGTCTTCCATGTCGCCGCCGACTACCGGCTGTGGGCGCTCGACCCGACCGAGATCGTCCGCACCAACGTCGTCGGCACGCGCACGGTGATGGACGCGGCGCGCCGTGCGGGCGTCGAGCGCATCGTCTACACCAGCAGCGTCGCGACGCTGGCGCTGCAGCCGGGCAAGGGGGCGGCCGACGAGTCGGTGGCGCTGCGCGAGGACGCGGCGATCGGGGCCTACAAGCGCAGCAAGGTGGCGGCCGAGCGCCTCGTGCTGGACATGGTCGAGCGCGAGGGCCTGCCCGCCGTGATCGTCAATCCGTCGACCCCGATCGGCCCGCGCGACGCGCGACCCACGCCGACCGGCCGCGTCATCGTCGAGGCGGCATCGGGCCGCATGCCGGCCTTCCTCGATACCGGGCTGAACCTCGTGCACGTCGACGACGTGGCCGCGGGCCATCTGGCGGCGCTGCAGCGTGGCCGCATCGGCGAGCGCTACATCCTGGGCGGCGCCAACGTCGCGCTCGGCGACATGCTCGGCGCCATCGCGCGGCTGATGGATCGGCGACCGCCGACGCTGCAGCTGCCGCGACGCCTGCTGTATCCGCTGGCCTACGCGGCCGAGGCCTGGGCGCGCCGCACCGGCCGCGAGCCGTTTCTCACGGTCGACGGGCTGCACCTCGCGAAGTACCACATGTTCTTCACGTCGGCGAAGGCCGAGCGCGAGCTGGGCTATGTGGCGCGGCCGTACGAGCGCGGTCTCGAGGACGCGATCGCCTGGTTCCGGCGCGAAGGCCTGATCCGGTGATCGACCTGTCGCTCGCGGCGCTCGCCTGCGCCGTCTGGGTGTATCTCGCGCTCGGGCGCGGCGGCTTCTGGCGCGGCCTGCAGGACGACCGCGCCATGCACGAAGCCCTGCGTGCCACGGCAGGTGCGATGCGCAGCTGGCCCGCTGTCGTCGCCGTGATCCCGGCACGCAACGAAGCCGAACTGGTCGGCGAGACGGTGGCTTCGTTGCTGGCGCAACGATATGCCGGGCGGCTCTCGATCATCGTGGTCGACGATCACAGCGACGACGGGACGGCCGAGGTCGCCGCGCACGCGGCTGTAACGGCGGGCTGCCGCGCACGACTGACCGTTCTCGCGTCGCCGGCGCTGCCGGCCGACTGGACCGGCAAGCTGTGGGCCGTCGCGACCGGCGTCGCGCATGCCGACCGTCTGCCGGGCCCGCCGCGCTTCCTGCTGCTCACCGATGCCGACATCCGCTATACCCCCGACGCCGTGGCCGCTTTGGTATCCTCCGCGGTCGAGCACCGGCTGGTGCTTTCGTCGCTGATGGTCAAGCTGCGCTGCGTGAGCCTTGCGGAACGAACGCTCATTCCGGCTTTCGTCTTTTTCTTCCAGATGCTCTATCCGTTCGCGTGGGTCAATCAGCCGCATCGCCGGACCGCTGCCGCGGCCGGCGGATGCATGCTGGTCGACCGTGCGGCACTGCAGTCGGCCGGCGGTATCGCGGCGATCCGCGGCGCCCTGATCGACGACTGCGCGCTCGCCGGTCGGCTCAAGCCGCAGGGCGCGATCCAGTTGGCGCTGGGCGAGCAGGTGCAGAGTCTTCGCACGTATCCGTCGTTCTCGGACATCCGCCGGATGGTCGTGCGGTCGGCCTACGCCCAGCTCAGGTTCGCGCCGTGGCGCCTCGCGTTCGTCGTGATCGCGATGGCGATGGTCTTCGTCGCACCGGTGGTATTCGCGATCGCGGGTAGCGGCTGGACCCAGGCCCTCGGGCTGGTCGCGTGGGTTCTGATGGCGCTGCTGTTCGCGCCGATGACGCGGCGTTACGGTGTGCCGGCCTGGTGGTGCGTCGGATTGCCCGTCGTTGCGAGCGTCTACCTCGCGTTCACCGTCGAGTCGGCGTTTCAGCACGCGCGCGGGCGGGGCGGGCTGTGGAAGGGCCGCGTCAACGGGTCGCCGGTGGGAACGCCGTGATCGTCGACGCGAAGCGAAGCGGGATCATCGCGCTGCGCAGGACCGCCGTCGGTCCTGCGGATCGAGTGCAACAGCCATAGAACAGAACGCATGCAGCAGCTGAACCGAGTCCTGGAGATGCCCCTCGACCTCGTCGCCGACGGGGCCGATCTCGTGTCCGACGTCGACTCCGGCGTCGCGGAAGCGCCGCAGCGGTCGGCCATCGACGCCACCATCGAGCGTGCCACCGAGTCGCTGCTCGCGCAGCAGCGTCCCGACGGCCACTGGGTCTTCGAGCTCGAGGCCGACGCGACCATCCCGGCCGAGTACGTCCTGCTCACGCACTTCCTCGGCGAACCCGAGCCGCTGTTGGAGCGGCGCATCGCGGCCTATCTGCGACGCGTCCGGCTGGCGGGCGGCGGATGGCCGCTGCATCACGGCGGCGTCTTCAACATAAGCGCGAGCGTCAAGGCCTACTTCGCGCTGAAGGCGATCGGCGACCTGCCGTCGGCGCCGCACATGATCGAAGCGCGCGAGGCGATCCTCGCCCACGGCGGCGCGGAATCGGTCAACGTCTTCACCCGCATCCTGCTCGCGCTGTTCGGTGCGGTGCCGTGGGCCGCGGTGCCGGTGACGCCGGTCGAGATCATGTTCCTGCCGCGGCGATTCCCCGTCCATCTGTCGCGCATCTCGTACTGGGGCCGGACCGTGCTGGTACCGCTGCTGGTGCTGCAGGCGCTGAAGCCGGTAGCCCGCAATCCGCGCCAGGTCCGCATCGACGAGCTGTTCATCTGCGATCCCGCCGACGTGGGTCGTCCGCGTCGCGCACGGCATCAGTCGCAGGTCTGGTACCGCATGTTCGCTACCATCGACGCGATGTTGCGCCTCGCCGAGCCCGCGTTCCCGCGCGTGATCCGCCGTCGCGCGATCGACAAGGCGGTGGCCTTCGTGCGCGAGCGCCTGAACGGCGACTCCGGTCTCGGCGCGATCTTTCCGGCGATGGCCAATACCGTGATGATGTTCGACGCGCTGGGCTATGCGCGCGACGATCCCGACTTCGTGACCGCTCGCAAGGCCATCGACCGGCTGCTGATCGTCCAGTCCGACGAGGCCTATTGCCAGCCGTGCGTGTCGCCGGTGTGGGACACCGCGCTGATGGCGCACGCGCTGCTCGAGGTCGGCGACCGCAGGGCCAACGACAGCGCAGACCGCGGCCTGCACTGGCTCAAGTCGCGGCAGGTGCTCGACGTCCAGGGCGACTGGGCGATCCAGCGTCCCGACGTGCGGCCCGGCGGCTGGGCGTTCCAGTACGACAACCCGCACTATCCCGACCTCGACGACACGGCCGCAGTAGTGCTCGCGATGCACCGCTCGGCGCGGCTGCGCGGCGTGCCCACCGACGCCTACGACGAGGCCATCGAACGGGGCAGCGAATGGGTGCTCGGGCTGCAGAGCCGCAACGGCGGCTGGGGCGCGTTCGACGCCGACAACACCGGCGAGTACCTGAACAACATCCCGTTCGCCGACCACGGCGCGCTGCTCGATCCGCCCACGTCGGACGTGACCGCGCGTTGCGTCGGCATGCTGGCGCAGATGGGCCGGCCGGAAGACCGCGCCGCCATGGCGCGCGGCCTGCGTTTCCTGCGCCGCGAACAACGCGCCGACGGCAGCTGGTACGGCCGCTGGGGCATGAACTACATCTACGGCACCTGGTCGGTGCTGAGCGCCTTCCAGGCGGCCGGCGTGAGCACCGCGTCCACCGAGACCCGGCGCGCGGTCCAGTGGCTGCTGGCGATCCAGAACGCGGACGGCGGCTGGGGCGAGCAGACCAGCAGCTACGACCTCGAGGCCGAGGCGCACCGGCCGGCCGCCAGCACCGCGTCGCAGACGGCCTGGGCGATCCTCGCCTTGATGGCCGCCGACGAGATCGGCAGCGACGCCGTCGTGCGCGGCATCGCCCACCTGATCCGGACGCAGCAGCCCGACGGGACGTGGACCGAACCGGAGTTCACGGCCACCGGCTTCCCGCGCGTGTTCTATCTGCGCTATCACGGCTACCCGAAGTTCTTTCCGCTGTGGGCGCTCGCGCGTTATCGCCGCCTCCCGCGGTCGCCACAGGGCGGACCCCGCTTCGGCTTGTGAGGCACTCGCCGGATCCGTCCGGTGCGGTGCTCGCGGTCTGCGGCCTGACCGTCGAATCGCGGATCGCTGCGGGGCAGGGCGTTCGCACCGTCCACGGCGGCGGGCGGTCCGATGCACTGAGCGCGGCCATCGAACGCGAAGTCGCGGGTGGCATCGTTGCGATCGTCAGCTTCGGTGTCGCTGGGGCGTTGATCCCGTCGTTGCAACCGGGCGCGCTGATCGTCGCCGCTTCGATCGTCGGTCCGGCCGCGACCCATCCGGTCGACGCCGCGTGGTCGCGCGCCCTGCTGCGTCGCTTGCCGGCCGCGCTCGAAGCGCCGCTGGCCGGCTGCGACCGGATCGTGGCCGAGCCGGCCGAAAAGAGTGCGTTGCACGCATCAACCGGTGCGAGCGCCGTGGACATGGAATCGCACATCGCCGCGCGCATCGCCGCGGCCCACGGGCTGCCGTTCGCGGCGCTGCGCGCGATCGCCGACCCGCTGGTCCGATCGCTACCGCCCGCCGCGCTGCTCGCGATGCGCGACGACGGCCGGATCGATCTTCCAGCGGTGCTGCGCTCGCTCGTCCGCTCGCCGGGGCAGTTGCCGCGGCTGCTGCGGATCGGCGTCGATGCACAGCGGGCGCTAGGCGCTCTCGGCGAGGGCCGCCGGCTGCTTGGCCGTGGCCTTGGCTACCTTGATCGCGATGAGCTTCTTGTCGACGTGGTCTGAAAACACGAACCTGGCCTTGCGCTCGTTGGCGAACGACAACTCCTT
>JBBRRW010000074.1:0-14946 GCA_038245975.1 Burkholderiales bacterium | reverse complement strand
CGAGGCGATCGACCTCGTGGTCCCGCAAGGCGGCATCCACGGGCTGATCGGCCCGAACGGCGCCGGCAAGACCACGCTGTTCAACATCATCACCGGCCTCTACGCGCCCACCGCCGGCAGCGTGCGCTTCGACGGCCAGAGCCTGGTCGGCCAGCGGCCGCACCGCATCACGCAGCTCGGCCTCGCCCGCACCTTCCAGAACATCCGCGTGTTCAAGGAGATAACGCTGCTCGAGAACGTCGTGGTCGGCATGCACCTGCACCTGCACTATGGCGCGCTGGGCCTGCTGTTCGCATCGGCCGGCTACCGCGCCGAGGAGAAGCGCGCCCGCGAGCGCGCGCTCGAACTGCTGTCGTGGGTCAAGCTCGACGGGCGGGCCGACGAGCTCGCCGACAACCTGTCGTACGGCAACCAGCGCAAGCTCGAACTGGCCCGGGCGCTCGCGACCGAGCCGAAGCTACTGCTGCTCGACGAGCCGGTCGCCGGCATGAACAGCGTCGAGAAGACCGGCCTGATGCGCGAGATCGAGGCGATCGCCGCACGCGGCTACACGGTGCTGCTGATCGAGCACGACATGCGCTTCGTGATGGGGTTGTGCTCGCGCGTCGGCGTGCTGAACTTCGGTCGCATCATCGCCGACGGCACGCCCGACGCCGTGCGCAACGACCCGCGCGTCATCGAGGCCTATCTCGGTCGCGACGATGACGGGGACGACCTCACCGAGGAACATCCGGTCCACCTGCCCGACCTGTCCGGCGACTTCCCCGAACTCGGTTCGCCGACGCGGCTCGACGGCGAGGCGCGGCGATGAGCGGCACGCCGCTGCTGTCGGTCGAAGGGCTGGCGGTCTCCTACGGCCACATCGAGGCCGTCAAGGGCATCGACCTGGTCGTCGATGCGGGCGCGATCACGACACTGGTCGGTGCCAACGGCGCCGGCAAGTCCACGACGCTGCTGGCGCTGTCGGGGCTGGTCGCCAAGTCCGGCGGGCGCGTGGTGTTCGACGGCGAGGACATCACCGGCCTGGCCGCGCACCGGATCGTCGCGCGCGGCCTCGTGCAGGTCGCCGAAGGCCGCGCCACGCTGACCACGCTCACGGTCCGCGAGAACCTCGAGCTCGGCGCTTATTCGCGCAAGAGCGGCCGCGCCGATCGCGAGACCGACCTGGAGCGCATCTTCGCGATGTTCCCGCGGCTCGAGGAGCGGGCATCGGGCGCGGCCGGCAACCTGTCGGGCGGCGAACAGCAGATGCTCGCGATCGGTCGCGCGTTGATGGCCCGGCCGCGCCTGCTGCTGCTCGACGAGCCGTCGATGGGCCTCGCGCCGCTGATCGTGCAGGACATCTTCCGCACGCTGCGCACGCTGAACCGGGACGGGCTGGCGATCTTTCTCGTCGAGCAGAACGTCAAGCAAGCGCTGCGTATCGCGGCGCGCGGCTACGTCATCGAGACCGGCAGCATCGTGCTCGCGGACGATGCAGCGGCGCTGCTGACCAACCCGCGCGTGCGGGAGGCGTATCTGGGCGGTTAGCCGTGAAGTGTCGAGCACTCGACGCAATCGAACGATCTTGGCGAAACAAGTTTCGCGTGCGAGACTCCCCTGCCGCGGGCCGCTCTCTCAAGTCCGCGCGTCAAATAACCAAGGGGAGCCTCGATGAATCGCAAGAGCCTGATCTATCGTCTTGCCGCCACGGCCGTGGCGGGTCTCATGTCGAACGGCGCGACCAGTTTCGCGGCCGAGCCGACCAACTTCAAGCAGACGCATTACTTCAAGCTCTTCGGCATCGAGGACGACGGCGCCGAGCGTGCCGGCTACGAGGCCGACAACCGCGCCTACCCATCGCTCTACGTCGCGCCGAGCGTGCGCGGGAAGGCGGCCGACGATGCCGATCGGATGGACCGCCGAGGCTATGGTCACCGGGGCTCGTGGGACCTGGTCGGGCCGACCACCGGCGTGGTGCCCGGCGAAGTCACCTACACGGGTCGCGCGACGACGGTCTCCGGCCGCGTCACCAGCCTGGCGATCTCGCCGCGCTGCAGGGCGGACCATTGCCCCCTGTTCGTCGGCGCTGCAGGAGGCGGCGTGTGGATGACCCGCGACCCGCTGTCGAGGACCCCCGACTGGAAATCGACGAAGGGCGACCTCCCGACCAACGCGATCGGCTCGATCGTCTTCGACCCGACCGACGACGAGGGCCGCACGCTCTATGTCGGAACCGGCGAGGCCAACGGCTCGAGCGACTCCGAAGCCGGCCTCGGCCTGTTTCGATCCGATGACTTCGGCAAACACTGGGAACTGATGTCCGGCAGCGTCGCGGCCGCCACCGGCCGTGCGATCGCGGCGATCGGCATCGATCCCGTCGATCCGCGGCACATCTTCATCGGCACGGCGGTCGCACGCCATGGCTCGTCGAGCGTGAACGGCGGTCGCTTCACGCCGCCCGGCGCGCCGAAGATCGGCCTGTACGAGTCGACCAACGGCGGCAGGACCTTCACGCTGGTGTTTTCCGTGAACAGCGACGCGGTCAACCCGAACAGCCCGAACGGCTCCGACTTCTTTCGCGGCGGCGTGAGCAAAATCCAGATGTCGCGCACGGGCGTCGCCGAACGCGAGCCGACCCGCATCTATTTCTCGGTCTTCGGTTACGGGCTCTACCGCTCCAAGTCGGGCGGAGGTTACGAACAGGTTTTCGCGAGCGCCGGAGGCGGCACCATCCCCCACTCCGCTGCGTCACGGACCGAGTTCGCATTGGCGCCGATGGGTGACAAGCTGCGCATTTACGTCGGTGATGCCGGCGCTGCGGCGGCCGACTTCTATCGCACCGACGACGCCAACGTGCCGGCGTTTCGACTGGTCAGCGGGAGCAGTCCAGGCTGGACCAAGCTGTCCAGCGCGACACGGGGGACGCCCGGCTTCTCGTCGTTCAACTTCTGCGGCGGCCAGTGCAGCTACGACATGGTCGTGGCCTCGCCGCCGGGCCAGCCCGACACGGTCTGGATCGGCGGCCAGATGCAGTACGGCGAGATCTTCACGTCGACGCCGCCGTCGAACGGCCGCGCGGTGCAGCGCTCGACCAACGCCGGCGTGCAGTTCACCGACATGACCAACGATACCCAGGCGCCGGCACCGCTCGGCATGCACCCGGACCAGCATGCGATCGTGTTCCATCCCGGCAATCCGGACATCGGGATCATCGGCTCCGACGGCGGCGTGGTGCGCACCGACGGCGCCTACGCCGACGCGTCGGGCGACTGCTCGCCGCGCAAGCTCTCGGGCGCCGACCTGGTTGACTGCCAGCTCTGGCTGAAGGCGATCCCCGTCGAGATCATCCCGATGAACGCCGGCCTGCCCACGCTGCAGTTCCAGAGCGTCTCGTTCAATCCGCTCGATCCCCGCCGGGACCTGATCGGCGGCACCCAGGACAACGGCACGTGGTCGTACAGCGGCAAGAGCAGCAGCTGGTTCGAATCGGTCGGCGGCGATGGCGGCCAGTCCGGCATCAACGCCGTCACGCCGTCGGTCCGGGTACACAGCTATTTCGGGCAGTCGCTCGACGTCAACTTCGCGGGCTCCGACACGCTCGGTTGGGACTGGATCTCCGACCCGCTGTACGCCAGCGGCGAAGCGGCATCGTTCTACGTGCCGCTGATCGCCGACCCGGTCCGCAACGGCACCTGGTTCGTCGGAATGGAGCGCGTCTGGAGAACCCAGGACAACGGCGGCCCGCAGACTTACCTCGATCTGCATTGCAACGAGTTCTTCGGCGACTTCGCGGTCCAGTGCGGCGACTGGGTTCCGCTCGGCGGCAAGTCGCTGGTGGGGCCGGCGAACGGCCCGGACAAAGGCGGCTCGTACGTGGTCGCGATCGCCCGCGCGCCCGCCGTCGGCACGCCGTTGTGGGTGGCCACGCGGCGCGGCCGGCTGTTCGTCTCGACGAACGCGGACGGGGCTGCGGCAGCGGCGACCTTCACGCGCATCGACACCGCCGCGCAACCGACGCGGTTCATCAGCGGCATCGCGGTCGATCCGTCGAACCCGCTGCATGCCTTCGTCTCGTTCTCGGGCTACGACGCCTACACCCCGACCACCCCGGGACACGTGTTCGAAGTCCTCGTCAATGCAGGTAGCGGCACGGCCAGCTGGACCGATCGCAGCGCCGGACTGGGTGACCAGCCGATCACCGGTCTCGCATTCGACGAGCGCACGGGCAGGCTGTATGCAGCCACCGACTTCGGCGTGGCCGTGCTCCCCCGCAACGGCACGTCGTGGCTCGCGAGCGCGGCCGGTCGGCTGCCGCCGGTCGCCGTCTATGGGCTGGCCATCGATAGCGGCTCGCGGACCTTGTATGCCGCGACCCACGGTCGGGGCATCTGGCGGCTCGACCTGTCGGACGTCGACCGGTAGCCTCGATCCGCATCGGCCAGCGGATCGCGATCGATCGTTTATCGGTCGATCGCGGGGCCTGCACTCGCGTCGCCGGCGGGGCGTCGCTGGATGCAGGTCTGCGGATGCCGCCGACAACTCTGCATCCGCAGGCGCTGCAGACGCTTCGCTTTCGCATCGGCCGATTCGCCGTGGCTCGAACGCGGCGCTGGTGCCGCCACCCGGCTTTCCGCACCGGAAGACGATGACGGGGTCGGACCGGCGTCGAAGGCAGACGCTGCCGACGACGCGAGCCACAGGCTCGTTGCGGCAACGACGCCGCACAGTTTCAGACGGGAAGGCGATGGGAGAGGCATGACGTCCTCGCGGTGCGCGTGCAGGACCCCCACTTTGCCTTATGCGGGCGACGGACTCGAACGTTTCCGCAGAAATTCCGCATCTGTTCGCGCAAGCGTCCAACCCCTTTCGTCGCGGTGCTCCGTTTACAGCAGCATGGACACACGAAGGAGTACGACCATGCTTCGCAACAACCTCGGACCCGTCGCAGCCACGCTCGCGCTATGTGCCGCCGCCGTCGGCTCTTTACCTTCCGCCCACGCGGTCGGCAATCTGGTCGACGTGCAGGTCGTCGATCGCGGCACCGGCGAGACCCTGACGCCGGTCCTCTACAAGGGTGACTGGTGGATCGCCGGCAACCCCGGCGCGCGCTACGGCGTGACGCTGCTGAGCCGCAATCCGCAACGCACGCTGAACGTCGTGTCCATCGACGGCGTCAACGCGATCTCCGGCGATACCGCCGCCTGGAACCAGATCGGCTACGTGCTCGACGCGTACCAGCGGAACCAGATCGACGGCTGGCGGAAGAACATGAACCAGCTCGCGGCCTTCGAGTTCACCGCGCTTCCCGATTCGTACGCGGCCCGCACCGGCCGGCCCGCGAACGTCGGCGTGATCGGCGTCGCCACGTTCAGCGAGAGGCGGAGGGTCGTGCCGGTCGCGCGGGCCAGGGCGGCCCCTGCGGAAGCGGACCGCACGGAGCCGGCGCCATCGCCCGCCGGGGCGCCGCCGTCCGCGAACGCGGACGCACCGTCGTCGCAGCCGACCACGAAGGCCGAGGACCGCGCGCGGGCCCCGGCCCAGCCGCTCGGGCGCATCGGCACCGGCCACGGCGAGATCGAGGAATCGTCGATCCAGTACGTGGCGTTCCAGCGCGCGCAGAGCACGCCGAACGAGATCGTGACGATCCACTACGATCGGGTGGAGAACCTGATCGCGCTGGGCATCCTGCCGCCCGCACTGCCGCCGGTCGCGCGCGCCCCCGTCGCCAATTCTTTCCCGAACAGCGGCCGGTTCGTCGCCGACCCACCGCCGCGTTGACCGAAGACGGACCGAGGCATGCCGGTCTCTCGTTCGGGATGTCCGATCGATGCGCCGTCGGCACTGGCGCAGCGCGGACGCGGAGGCAGAATGTCGGACCCATGAATCACGACGCGGACGACGACACGGATGAAGCGCTGATGCTCGCCTACGCGGCCGGCGACGCGTCGGCCTTCGCGCGCCTCTACGATCGCCACGAACGCCCGGTGTACCGCTTCTTCCTGCGTCAGGGGGTCGCCGCGCATCAGGCCGACGACCTGCTGCAGGAGACCTGGATGGCGATCCTGCAGGGCGCGCATCGCTATACGGTCAGCGCACGCTTCACGACGCTGCTGTATCTCGTCGCGCGCAGGAAACTGATCGACCAGTGGCGGGCCGGCAGGCAGCACGTGCTGCTGGACGATGCCGCGAACGATCCCGATGGCGAGTCCGATGCCGACGGCACGACCCGCATGGATCGCGTGGCCGACGGCGATGCGGCGCAGCCCGACGTGCAGGCGATGTCGCGGCAGCATGCCGACGGCTTCGTCACCGCGGTGCAAGCCTTGCCGCCTGCACAGCGCGAGGCCTTCCTGCTGCATGTCGATGGAGAACTGACGATGCAGCAGATGGCCGATGTCACCGGGGTCGGGATCGAGACCCTGAAGAGCCGCCTGCGCTATGCGATGCGGCGTGTGCGCTGCGCGTGCGCCGACTGGCTCGATGCGCGCGTACCCGGCGCGGCCCGGGAAGTCGTGGGAGCAAACGATGGCGTCTGACGACCGCATGCACGACGAGATCGACGCGCTGCGACAGGCGAACCGCGTCGCCGCGGAGCACCGCGACGAACGACCCGATCCGCGCGTGCGGGCCGCCGTGCTCGCGGCCGCGGCGCGCGCGGTCGACGCGCGGCCGGCGAACGTCCCCACGCCGGGGCAGCCGAGCGGGCGGGCGCGCACGCGACGCTGGCCGCTGTCGGCGGCGGCCCTGCTGCTCGTCTCCGTGCTCGCCGGCATGGTCGGGACCCGGGCGCTGCGCGACGCGCCCGAACGGGTCACGAACGTCGCCGTGCTGGCGCCCACCGCGGTGCCGAACCCTGCACCGCAGCCGAAGGCCGAAGCGCCCGCTGCCGGCCCTGTGACGGCGCCGGTCCGGGCGACCGATCCGGCGCAAGCCCCTGCGCCGGTCCCCGCGCCGCGTGCCGCGTCGACGCCGCAAACCCCGCTGCCTCACCGTCCACCCAGCGTGGCGCCGCCGACGGCCGAAGTCCAACGCGCGGAGCGTTCATCGACCGTCGCCAGGGCCGCGCAGGACGAGGCAGCAGCGGCGACCGTGGAACGGCGAGCCGAGGCCCCCGCGCCTGCGGTACCACGATCGCCTGCGCCGGCGACCTTCGGCAGGCAATCCGCGGTCGCCCCGGAAGCCGAATCCGACGCACTGGCGCGAGCGGGCGCGGCGCGCAATCGCCGCGCCGTCGAGCCCCTGTCGGCCGAAGCGTGGGTCGAACGGATCGTCAGGCTGCGCGCCGACGGCAACGACGGCGAAGCGGATCGCGAGCTGGAGGCGTTGCGGGTGCGCTATCCAGGCTTCGCGGTGCCGGCCGGCGCGTTGCGGGCGACCGGCACGCGTTGACGGACCGGGCGCCGCACGACGTCAGGCATCACGCGTCCTTCGTGTCGAAGATCAGCATCTCGACGCCGCCGCTGGCGAAGTTCGGCACGTCCGACGCGGCGGCAACGCCTTCCGGCGAGCCCATCGCCTGTTGCAGCGCGCCCATCGACGCGAACTCCAGCGTCGCGACCAGGTGGTACGGCGACGCACCGGCCGGGCTCGCGACGGCGCCGTCGTTCACCTCGTAGCTCAGCATGCCGGGGATGTTCCTGGCCAGCGGGACGTGCGTGTCGAAGTAATAGCGGTCGAACGCCGCCGGATCGGTCGGCGTCTTGTAGAGCACCACGAGCTTGGCCATGTGCTTATTCCCTGGTCGTTTTGATGGGCGGCAGTTCACGGACCGGCAGCGAGTGGCCGCGCACTCGAAGCCGCGGAGCGATTGTAGTTTCTATCGATCGCGCAGCCGCATGCGATGCAGCGCGATCTCGTCGCGCACGCGCAGCGGCGCGGTGCCGCCGACGTGGCTGCGACTCGCGACCGAACCTTCGAGCGTCAGCGCCGCGTGCACGTCGTCGCCGATGACCTCGCCGGCCGGGCCGACCGCGGCCTTGAGCGCGGCCAGCGACAGGTCCGCGAGATCGACGCCGCGGTCGGCGCAGACGCGCACCGCGTGCGCCACGGCCTCGTGTGCGTCGCGGAACGGCAGACCCTTCCTGACCAGGTAGTCGGCGAGGTCGGTCGCGGTCGCGAAGCCCTCGAGCGCGGCGTTGCGCATCGCGTCGGGCTTGACCGTGATGCCGGCGATCATCTCGGCGAAGATCGCGAGCGTGTCGTCGAGCGTGTCGGCCGCGTCGAACAGCGGCTCCTTGTCTTCCTGGTTGTCCTTGTTGTACGTCAGCGGCTGGCCCTTCATCAGCGTCAGCAGACCCACCAGGTCGCCGTAGACACGGCCGGTCTTGCCGCGCGCGAGTTCGGCCGCATCGGGGTTCTTCTTCTGCGGCATGATCGACGAGCCGGTGCAGAAGCGGTCCGCGATATCGATGAAGCCGAAGCGCGGGCTCATCCACAGCACCAGCTCTTCGGACAGCCGCGAGATGTGCATCATCGACAACGACGCGGCCGCCGCGAACTCGATCGCGAAGTCGCGATCGGAGACCGCATCCAGCGAGTTGTGGCACACGCCGTCGAAGCCCAGCGTCTTCGCGACGCGCTCGCGATCGATCGGGAAGCTGGTGCCGGCCAGCGCCGCCGCGCCGAGCGGCAGGCGGTTGACGCGCTTGCGGCAGTCTGCGAAGCGTTCGTCGTCGCGCGTGAACATCTCGACGTAGGCCAGCAGGTGATGGCCGAAGGTCACCGGCTGCGCGACCTGCATGTGCGTGAAGCCCGGCAGGATGGTCTCGGCATGCGCGTCGGCCAGGTTGAGCAGCGAAGCCTGCACCGCGACCAGCCGGTCGCGCAACGCATCGATGGCGCCGCGCAGCCACAGCCGCATGTCGGTCGCGACCTGGTCGTTGCGCGAGCGCGCGGTATGCAGGCGCTTGCCGGCATCACCGACCAGCTCGGTCAGCCGACGCTCGACGTTGAGGTGCACGTCTTCGAGGTCGATCGACCACGTGAAAGCCCCCCTCTCGATCTCGCCTCGGATCGTCGCCATGCCGTCGACGATCGCCGCATGATCCGCGTCGGTCAGCAGGCCGACGTGATGCAGCATCTCGGCATGCGCGAGCGATCCTTCGATATCGACGAAGGCGAGCCGCTGGTCGAACGACACCGACGCGGTGTACCGCTTCAGCAACGCCGACATCGGTTCGGAGAAGCGCGCCGACCAGGCCTCGGCCTTGCGCGAGAATTGTTCTGTCATGATCTTCGGCGGGCCCTGGCGGGTCCGCATGAAAGCCGCCGGAAGGCAGGGCGTGGAGGGTGGAAAGGCCGATGGGGACCGGGACATCGATCGACGCCGCGGCGCGCGGCGCACCGATTGGCCGCTGTCCCGGTATCGGGCCGTCGTCGTCGATGCGCCGTCATCAGCAGAGGACCGCGTGAGCGAAGAAAGTATAAGTCAGCCCGTAGCGACCTCCCCCGGGGCCATCGCGTCCGAGACGTCGACCCGGCCGGTACCGGCCGCGGCTTTCGCGCCGCGCCAGGGCATGGCCGCGGAAGCCATCGACGACATGCTCGAGGAAGCCGCGCTCGCCGTCGACAGCCCGGTCCCCGACTGGTGCAACCTCGGGTTGATGCTGCGGATCGTCATCGGCATCAACGTGCTGTTCTTCTGCGTCGCCGCGTTGCAGGCCGGCTCGCTGGCGCAGTGGCTCGATCAGTGGCTCGGCCTCGCGATGCTGATCGAGCCGGTGCTGATCGCGAGCCTGTTCTTCGGCTGCCTGCTGCGTCGGGTCGCGTGGCGCCTGCCCGCTGCGTTGCAGTTCGCGCTCGCGCTGCTGCTGCCGGCCGTACTGACCTTCGCCGCGGATCACCTGATGCGCGTCCCTGGGATCAACGGCGCGGGCTCGCCGTGGCGCGACGCGGCGTTCGCGACCCTGCTCGCCGTCTCGGTCGTGTACTGGGCGCGGCTGCGCGAACGCGCGTATTCGCCGGCGCTGGCCGAGGCGCAGCTGCAGGCGCTGCAGTCGCGCATCCGTCCGCACTTCCTGTTCAACAGCCTGAACGCGGCGCTCGGCCTGATCCGCTCCGACCCGCGCCGCGCGGAGACGGTCCTCGAAGACATCTCCGACCTGTTCCGCGTGCTGATGCGCGACAGCCGTGAACGCGTCCCGCTCGCCAACGAGATCGCGCTGTGCAAGCAGTACCTGGCGATCGAGCAGCTGCGGCTCGGCGATCGATTGACCGCGACATGGCGCGTCGACGACGGCGCGCTGGCCGCGCTGGTGCCCACGCTGCTGCTGCAGCCGCTGATCGAGAACGCGGTGCATCACGGCATCGAGCCGGCGATCGTGCCCGGCACCATCGTTATCGACATCACGCGCACCGGCCGCTACATCGACATCGGCATCGGCAACCCGTGGCTGGGTGCCGCATCGGCCGAGGCGACGCGCGGCAACCGCATCGGCCTCGACAACGTGCGGCAGCGGCTGGCGCTCGTGCACGACCTCGAGGCCGCGATCGACAGCAGCGTCCGCGACGGCCGCTATGTCGTGCGCATCCGCCTGCCCGCCGAACGACGCCGCGCACCGCGCGGCGGCAAACCTGCGTCATGATGGCGGCCATGCATGCCTACGCCGACCTTTCCCCGCCCGGACTCCGCCGGGCGAACCCCCATGAATGACGAGCCTTCGGCCGCGACCGAAGCGGTTGTGCGCATCCTGATCGTCGACGACGAGGCGCCGGCCCGCGCCCGCATGATCGATCTGCTGTCGGACATCGCCGCCGAGTTTCCGCACACGCTGGTCGGCGAGGCGACCAACGGCCGCAGCGCGCTCGACCGCCTCGCCGAAGCGCCGGCCGACATCGCGCTGATCGACGTGCAGATGCCCGGCATGACCGGCATCGAACTCGCGCAGCACCTGGGGGCACTGCCCGAGCCGCCGGTCATCGTGTTCGTGACGGCCTTCGACGAATATGCGGTCAAGGCCTTCGAGGTCCACGCGCTCGACTACCTGATGAAGCCGGTGCGCGCGGCCCGCCTGCTCGACGCGTTGAAGCGCGCCCGCGCGCTGGTCACCAACCAGAAGCCCGCGATCGCCGCGGCGGCGCGCGACTCCGGCGCCGCGCAGGGCCGCAAGCGCGACACCATCGCGGTCGTCGAGCGTGGGCGCGTGATGCTGATCCCGATCGCCGACATCGTGTACCTGAAGGCCGAACTCAAGTACATCACCATTCGTACCGCCGATCGTGAGTACCTGACTGAAGAACCCCTCGTCGATCTCGAGAACGAGTTCGCCGACCGCTTCGTGCGGGTCCATCGCAACGCCCTGGTCGCGAAGCGCGCGATCTCGGGCTTCGAGCGAGTCGAGAGCGTCGACGACGATGGCGTCGGCGAGCCGCACTGGGTCGTCACGTTGCGCGACGTCGCCGAACGCCTGCCGGTCAGTCGCCGGCAATGGCCGATCGTCAAGGACACGATGCGGTCGTGACACGGCGGTTTCTGGTCGGGTGGCGCGCGGACGATAATGCGTCCCTCGACCAGAAAGGAATCCCGATGCCGTACATCCTCCCCGCCGACCGCCTCAAGCTGAAGAGCGCGACCGACGCGCTCACCGCCGTGATCGACGAGACCACGACCGCCGGCGATCTCAACTTCATGATCTCGTTGATGGCCAAGGCCTACGTCGACGCCAAAGGGCTGCGCTACGAGCACCTCAACGCCGTCGTCGGCGCGCTCGACAGCTGCAAGGCCGAGTTCCAGCGACGCGTCGTGGCGCCGTACGAAGACCAGAAGATCGGCGAGAACGGCGACGTGTATTGAGCGCGAAGCGTCGCACCTCGCATCGCAAGCGATGAAGAGCAGCGCATGACTGCCGCGACCCGCATGCCGGCTCTGTACCTCCCGCACGGCGCCGGTCCGTGTTTCTTCATGGACTGGAATCCGCCGGGCATGTGGGACCGGATGGGCGAGTGGCTGCGTGGATCGATGGCCGCGCTGCCCGCGAGGCCGAAGGCCATCCTGATGGTCTCGGCGCACTGGGAAGAGCCGCGCTTCACGGTCGGTGATGCCACCGATCCCGGCCTGCTGTTCGACTACAGCGGCTTCCCGCCGCACACCTATCAGTTCAACTACGCGCCGGGCGGCAGTCCCGTGCTCGCGGCCCGCGTGCGTGCGCTGCTCGCAGCCGCCGGACTGCCCGAGTCGGCCGACGCCCGGCGCGGCTACGACCACGGCATGTTCATCCCGCTGATGCTGATGGCACCGGCCGCGGACATCCCCGTCGTCCAGCTGTCGCTGCGCAGCGGTCTCGATCCCCGCGAGCACGAAGCGGCCGGACGCGCGCTGCAGCCCTTGCGCGACGAAGGCGTCTTCATCGTCGGCAGCGGCATGAGCTTCCACAACATGCGCGGCTACGGCAAGCCGCAGTACGGACCGGTGTCCGAACGCTTCGACGACTGGCTGGCCGAGACCGTCGCGATCGCGGACCCGGATGCCCGCGGCGCCGCGCTTTCGAAGTGGGATGTCCATCCCGATGGACGACCGTCCCATCCGCGCGAGGAGCACCTGATCCCGTTGATGGTCATCGCGGGCAGCGGCGGCGCTTCGCCCGGTCGCCGCGTCTTCAGCGATCGCGTGATGGAGACGACAGTCTCGGCTTTCGAGTTCGGTTGATCGGCTCATGCCGCGCTGCGGTTGCGACGACGACCGACAACGCGTCGTCGTCGACCGCGGGCATGATCTGTCCTTCCACGCAGCCCGGCGCTCGACCGGACACGTGCCCGCCACTCACGATCGTCTACGACCATGCTTCGATCCCGCACTCTCCGCCTGTGCCTCGCCACCGCATCGGCCTTGGCCGGCCTGCTGCCGCTCAACGGCCATGCCGACGACTTCCCGACGGTGATGGCGCGGGTCGACACCGCGTCCGAGGCGACGGTCTTCCTGGTGCCGCCGATGGCGCTGTTCCGCACGTCGCTCGACGAGGCGGGGATGCAGACGGCGAGCTGCCGCTACGCGACGACGGATCCGGCGGCGATCCGCGCGCTGGCGGGCCTTTTGAAAGACGGCAGGCTCGCCACCAACGTCGTCTACGCGCGGCCGGACATGCGTGAAGGCGTCTACCTGACGCTCGCGGACGGCGCGCGCGTGAAGCTCCTGCTGCAGGACAACCACGGTGGCAAGTCGCCGGTCAGCGGACTCGCCGAGACCTTCCTGGCGGGCAACCCGCAGACCGTCAGCGTCACCGGCGCGCAGACGCTCGCGGTCGACCTGCGTCGCTGGGCCGTCGCGTACGGTGGCACGGGCACGGGTTCGGCGTGCAACCGCCAGACGCCCGTCGCGGATCCTCGCTGACCGCGCTGCGTTCGATCAGGCGGCGCGCGCGCTCAGCCAGTCGACATAGCGCGACACGCCTTCCTCGACGGTGAGGAACGCCGCGTCGTAGCCGGCCTCGCGCAGCAAGCCGATGTCGGCCTGCGTGAAGCTCTGGTACTTGCCCTTCAGCGCTTCGGGGAAGGCCACGTATTCGATCAGGCCGTCGGCGACGAGCCGGTCGAGCGTGAGGGCCGGCTGGTTCTCGTGACGTCGCCGGCTGTTGACGGCGGCCATCGCCACGTCGTTGAAGGTCTGCGCACGGCCGGTCCCGAGGTTGTAGATGCCCGACGTGCCGTGGTCGAGGAAATGCAGGTTGACCTTGACGACGTCCTCGACCGAGACGAAGTCGCGCTGCTGCATGCCGTCGCCGTAGCCGTCCCAGCCTTCGAACAGCTTGACGCGGCCGTCGGCGCCGAACTCGTTGAAGTTGTGGAAGGCCACGGACGCCATGCGACCCTTGTGCGACTCGCGCGGACCGTAGACGTTGAAATAGCGGAAGCCCGCGATCTGGTGCTTTGCGTCCAGCAGACGTTTGCGGACGATCTGGTCGAACAGGAATTTCGAGTAGCCGTAGACGTTCAGCGGGCCTTCGGCATCCCGTTCCTCGACGAAGCGCGGACCCTTGCCGTAGGTCGCGGCCGACGACGCGTAGAGGAAGGGCACGCGCTGCCCGCTGCAGGCTTCGATCAGCGCGAGCGAATAGCGGTAGTTGTTCTCCATCATGTAGCGGCCGTCGGTCTCCATCGTGTCCGAGCACGCGCCCTGGTGGAGGACCGCCTCGACCTTGCCGAACTCCGAGCGCGCGAAGCGCTCGAGAAAGTCGCCACGATCGAGGTAGTCGGCGATCTCGCAGTCGACGAGGTTGGCGAACTTGTCGGCCTGCGTCAGATCGTCGACCGCGACGATGTCGGTGACACCGCGATCGTTGAGAGCCTTGACGAGGTTGCTGCCGATGAAGCCGGCGGCGCCGGTGACGATGGTGGTCATGGGATGCGCGCGTGTCGGTGCGCCCGGTTCTGCGGGGGCACCCATGATATCGCCGGTCAACAACAGCGCGCGCCAAGACGAGCCCGGCGGAAACACCAGGCATCTGCGCATTGACGTCACGCACAGTCACCGCTACGGTTCGTCGGCATTCCGACAGCGCGACTCTCCGGTGTCCGCCGCCATCACTTCGAAAGATCGTCATGAAGCCGCTCGAGAATCGCCGCTGGTACCTGTTTCTGACCCTGGCTCTGTCGCTGGCGCTCATGTTCGGTGTGTGGACCGTCGTCTCGCTGCCTGTCAACTTGCGGACCTCCACGGTCTATCTGTTTTCTACGCTAGGTATCTGGAGCGCCGTGAACAGGTTCTTCGCGCTGGCCTTGATCAAGATTAGGCCCGAGATGGGACAGGTCGCATGATGGAACGAATGGAGAAAGGCTTCCCTCGAAAGACCTTCGTCGCGAGCGAGCGATGATCGACGTCGCCGCATCGCCTCCGGATCGTCCGACGACGTCGCAGGCCTCTCGCGCGACGGGCTCCACCGCCCGGCAGGCCTGGGGCCTCGCCGGCTGGTTCGCCGCGACCTTCGTCGCAGCCGGCGCCGGTGCCGTCGCGTCGGCGCGCGCAGGCGCGTT
>JBBRRW010000073.1:0-14956 GCA_038245975.1 Burkholderiales bacterium | reverse complement strand
GATCGACGGCGGCGTCTCGCGCGCGCCCGCGGCTTGCGGATCGACGACGGCGCTCGAAAGGTACGTGGTCTCACGCATGCGTGATCGCGTCTTCGAGACCGGTCGACGCATGGCGAGGCACAGCGTCGAGATCGAGCCACAGGTGGAGCTTGGCCGCGTGGCCGGCATCGGTGCTGATCGCGAGCGGCTCCACGCCGAAGGGCACGAAGCCGCAGCGCCGGTACAGCGCTTCGGCCGCGCGATTGCCTTCGGTGACCGTGAGCTGCACGACGCGGACGCCGTCGCGTTCGCGCGCGGCATCGAGCACCGCGCCGACCAGGTGCCGCCCGATGCCACGCTGCGCGACCGCCGCCTGCACGTACATGCCGTAGACGAAGGCCTTGTGCCGCGTCTTGGGACGCCGTTCGAAGCGCAGGCCGGCCACGCCGACCAGGCGGCCGGCCTCCCAGGCACCGATCACGCATTCATCGGCGTCGGGCCGTTCGACCAGCCGCGCCTCCCACCACGAAAGCGGCAGCCCGGCGCGTTCGGCCGCGGTCGCCGTGAACGCGTCGCGATGACGCTCGTAGCCCTCGAGCATCAGGACACGATAGGTCGCCGCATCGGCGCGGCGCAGTCGGCGGATATTCATGGTGCGCTCCGGACCGGAGACGACGGCTGCGTGACCGACGGACGTCTCAGACCGCGACGACTCCGCGATGGATGAAGAGGTTCGGACCCACGCGCGCATAGCCGCGATCGTCGGTCAGCAGGTCGAGCGCGAGTGTCGCCAGGTCGTCGGCCACGGGGTCGGCGTGATGGTCCGCCTCAAGGCTGACCAGCTTGAGATAGCTCGAGCATTCGTCGCAGACTTCGGCCTTGACGACCTCGCGCATCGCCGCGGCCTTGCCGGCCTCGCTGTCGGGATCGGTGGACAGCGTCAGGTAACCGATGCCCGCGGTCGATTCGCAGTGGCTGCACTTGATGCGCACCATGTGCCATTGCGTGGCGCACAGCGAACAGACCAGGTAGCGCAGCCCCTGCTGCATGCCGCCGATGCGGCGCAGGCTCGCGACCGGCAGCGAACCGCAGCACGGGCACACGCTGCCGATGTCCAGCGGACGGACCGCGTCGCGGCCGAGTGCCGCGATCGCGGTGACCCAGTACACCTGCAGGCCAGCGGCCAGCCACGGCACCACGTCGGCCGGCACCGACTCGTAGTCGAACGCCAGCAGCGCGCCGCCGATGCGGTCGATCTCGTCGTCGGCCGTCACCTGCAGGTTGCGTCGCGCGACCGCCGCGGCCGCCGGCAGGCGATCGTCGGGCACCGCCCGCACACTGGCCGCGAGCACCGCGCAAAGCGCATCGACCCAGCGCGGATCGCCGCCCGACAGACCGGCCGGCAGGACCGGCATGCGATGAGCGTGGCGCGTGTCGAGCGCCGCCTGGTCCGGTAGTCCTGCGGGCACGAAGGTCGACGCCGCGGCCTGCTGCGCGCGCGACAGGTCGCCCATGAACGCGAAGAACGGCTGCTGCGCATCGCCGCGTGCCGCGAAGTGATCGAAGCGGATCGCGCGGTCGGCGAACACCGTGCGCGGGTCGGGCAGCACGATCGGATCCGGCGCCGCCGCGTGGAGCGGGATGACGCCGGGCTGGATCAGGGGATCGGTCGGATCGTAGGACATGAGGGCGACGAAAACGGGGACGTCGATCATAGCGCGGCCGGCGGTCCGCCGACGGCACGACGGTCGCACGGGACGACGGCCGCAATCGATCGGGCAGCAAGCCAAACGGGGGCGGCGAAGGGTCAAGGCCGGCGGTCGCGCGTCGCCGACTTGCCGGTCGTCTCCTCGTACCACAGCGGATGATGATGGCGTGCCCACGCCGGGCTCACCGACCCGCGCACCATCGCCTTGATCGAGCCCTTGACCCAGATCGCCGAGTAGATGTGCACGATGATCCCGGCGATCAGCACGAACGCCGAGAACGCGTGCAGCAGCACCGCGACGCGCTGGACCGGTACCGGGAAGAAGACGCCGAAGATCGAGCGCCAGATGACGATGCCGGTCAGCAGCAGCAGGACCATCGCGCCCACCATCACGAAGAACAGCAGCTTCTGGCCGGGGTTGTACTTGCCGATCGGCGGCATCTTCTCGTCGCGATTCATGATCACGTCGTTGACGTTCTCGATCCACTGCGTGTCGTTCTTCGCCCACAGGTTGCTGCTCCACATGCGCACCGCGAGGATGATGAAGCTGATGAACATCACCACGCCGATCCACGGGTGCAGGATGCGCGCCCATTGCGGACTGCCGAACAGGTAGACCAGCGGGAAGAACGCCGGATGGAAGAACGCGAGTCCGCCGCAGGCCAGCAGCACGAAGCAGATCGCGGTGATCCAGTGGTTGGCGCGCTGACCGGCGGTGTAGCGGACGATGCCGCGCCGGGAGACGGTTCGGTCGGCGATGGTCACAGCGTTCTCCTCGGTTCGTCACGCGGACCGCTCGCCTCGTGGCGACCGTGGTCGTCGTCGTGCTGGTGCGGCACGTCCTCGCGCGGATCCATGTCCTCGTCGTCGACCGGCTCGTCCTTCGGGCCGACCGTGATGTAGTGCAGGAACCCGCCGAGGGCCACCGCGCCGAGCGCGAAGGTCGCGAGCGGCTTGGTCAGGCCCTTCCACAGCGACACGACCGGCGAGATCGTGGGATCGACCGGCAGATGCACGTCCTGCGGGTTCTTCGCGTCCTTCAGCACGTACATCACGTGCGTGCCGCCGACACCGGCCGGGTTGTACAGCCCGGCATTGGCATAGCCGCGCTCGTTGAGGTCGACGACGCGCTCGGCAGCCTGGTCGATCATCGCTTCCTTGGTGCCGAACATGATGGCGCCGGTCGGGCAGGTCTTGACGCAGGCGGGTTCGAGGCCGACGGCGACCCGGTCCGAACACAGCGTGCATTTGTAGGCCCGATGATCGACCTTCGACACGCGCGGCACGTTGAACGGACAGCCCGTCACGCAGTAGCCGCAGCCGATGCAGTTGTCGGAGTTGAAGTCGACGATGCCGTTGGCGTACTTGATGATCGCGCCCGGCGCCGGGCAGGCCTTCAGGCAGCCCGGCTCCTCGCAGTGCATGCAACCGTCCTTGCGGATGGTCCAGTCGAGCGCGCCCGGGTTCGGACCGTCCTTGGCCTCGGTCTCGAAGTAGCGCATGACGGTCCAGGCGTTCGGTTCGAGGTCGTGCGGGTTGTCATACACGCCGGTGTTCGTCCCGAGCGTGTATTCCAGGTCGTTCCACTCGCTGCACGCCGTCTGGCAGGCCTTGCAGCCGATGCACTTCGAGACGTCGATCAGCTTGGCGACCGGGATCGCGTGGTTACGGGCCTGGGGCGGTGGCGTGGTCGTGGCCGAGCGCAGGACGATGTCTTGGTTGCTCATGTCATGCCTTCTCGATGTTGACGAGGAACGCCTTGTACTCGGGCGTGTTGGTGTTGGCATCGCCGACGAACGGCGTCAGCGTGTTCACCAGGTAACCCTTCCGCGCGACACCCATGAAGCCCCAGTGATTCGGCAGTCCGACCGTGTGCACGGTCTGGCCGTTGCAGGTCAGCACGCTGATCCGTTTCGACACGACCGCGACGGCCTTAATGAAGCCGCGACCCGACGTGACCTTCACCATGTCGCCGAGCGCGATGCCCTTCTCCTTCGCGAGCACTTCGCTGATCTCGACGAACTGCTGCGGCTGCAGCATCGCCGACGACTTCGTGTGCTTCGTCCAGTAGTGGAAGTGCTCGGTCAGCCGATAGCTGGTCGCGACGTACGGGAAGTCCTTCGGTTTGCCGAATTGCGCGAGGTCGTCCTGGAACACGCGCGCTGCGGGGTTGTAGACCGCCTTCGCGTTGTCCGGGTTGAGCAGATTGACGAGCAGCGGCGACTCCATCGGCTCGTAGTGCTCCGGGAACGGACCTTCATTGAGCGCGCCGACCGAGAAGAAGCGGGCCACGCCTTCGGGGTTCATGATGAACGGTCCGACGCCGTCGTCCGGCTTGTTGGTCACCGCGTAGTCCGGTACGTCGTTGCTGACGTACTTGTCGCCGGTCCACTTGATGATGGCGCGCTTCGCGTCCCACGGCTTACCCGACGGATCGGCGCTCGCCCGGTTGTAGATGATGCGGCGGTTGGCCGGCCATGCCCACGCCCAGTTCGGCGTGTTGCCGAGACCCGCGTCGGTGTTGTCGCGGCGGGCCATTTGGTTGCCGGCCTGCGTCCACGAGCCCGCGAAGATCCAGATGCCGCAGGCGGTCGATCCGTCGTCGCGCAGCAGGCCGAATCCCGTCAGCTGCTCGCCCGCCTTGGCCAGCGTCTTGGCGGCATCGGCCGGATCGGCCAGGTCGGCCAGCGCCCTGCCGTTGGATTCGCGCGCGATCTCCTCGGGCGCGGGCGCCTTCGGGTCACGATAGGCCCAGGTGAGGTTGACGATCGGATCGGGGAAGGCGCCGCCGTCCTTCGCGTACATCGCCTTCAGGCGCGTGGCCAGGCCGGCGATGATGTCGGTGTCCGGCAGCGCGTGGCCCGGTGCGTCGGCGCCCTTCCAGTGCCACTGCAGGACGCGGCTCGAACTGACGAGCGAGCCGTCCTCCTCGGCGAAGCAGGTCGACGGCAGGCGGAACACGGCGGTTTGCACGCTGGCCGTGTCGATCTCGTTGAAGTCGGCGATGTTGCGCCAGAACTCTGCGGTCTCGGTCGCGAGCGGATCGATCACGACGAGGAACTTGAGCTTGGCCAGCGACGCGCCGATCTTCGCCTTGTTCGGGAACGACGCGAGCGGATTGAAGCCCTGCGCGATGTAGCCGTTGATGCGGCCGTTGTGCATGTCCTCGAACACCTGCAGCACGTCGTGCAGTTTGTCGAGCTTCGGCAGGTAGTCGAACGCCCAGTTGTTCTCCTTGGTCGCCGCCGCGCCGTACCAGGCCTTCATCAGGCTCACGTGGAACTTGCCGTAGTTCTGCCAGTAGCTGGTCTGCTTCGGGCGGATCGGCTTGAGGGCACGCTTGGCGATGTACGCGTCGTAGTCCTGTTCGCGCTCGCCGGGCAGCGTCAGGTAGCCGGGCAGCGTGTTCGACAGCAGCCCGAGGTCGGTCAGCCCCTGGATGTTCGAATGGCCGCGCAGCGCGTTCATTCCGCCGCCGGCGAGACCGATGTTGCCGAGCAGCAGCTGCACCATCGCGCCGGTGCGGATCATCTGCGTGCCCTGGCTGTGCTGGGTCCAGCCGAGCGCGTACATGATCGTCATCACGCGGCCGGCACGGCCGGTGCTGCCGATGTATTCGCAGACCTTGAGGAACTTGTCCTTCGGCGTGCCGCAGATCTTCTCGACGATCTCCGGCGTGTAGCGCGCGTAGTGCTTCGCCATCAGGTTGAAGACGCAGCGCGGATTCTCGAGCGTCGGGTCGACGACCGCGAAGCCGTCGGCGCCGATCTGGTAGTTCCACGACGTCTTGTCGTACGCGCGCTTGTCTGGGTTGTAGCCCGAGAAGATGCCGTCCTTGAACTCGTAGTCGTCACGGACCACGAACGTCATGTCCGTGTAGTTCTTGACGTATTCCTCGTGGTACTGCTTGGTGCTGATCAGGTAATTGATCACGCCGCCGAGGAACGCGATGTCGGAGCCCGCGCGAATCGGCGCGTAGTAATCGGCCATCGCGGCCGAGCGCGTGAAGCGCGGGTCGACCACGACGAGCCGCGCCTTGTTGTGCGACTTCGCCTCGGTGACCCACTTGAAGCCGCACGGATGCGCTTCGGCGGCATTGCCACCCATGATCAACACCACATCCGCGTTCTTGATGTCAACCCAGTGGTTGGTCATCGCACCACGGCCAAACGTCGGAGCAAGACTTGCTACCGTCGGGCCGTGTCAGACACGCGCTTGATTGTCGAAATTGAGAACGCCGAGCGATCGCACGAACTTGCCGGTCAGTGCGCCGCTCTCGTTGGACGACGCCGAGGCGGCGAGCACCCCGAAGGTCGGCCAGCGATTGACGGTCGCGCCGTCCTTGTTCTTGAGCTCGAAGTTGGCGTCGCGGTCGGCCTTCATCAGCTTGGCGATGCGGTCGAACGCCTCGTCCCAGCCGATCCGCTTCCATTCGCTGGAACCGGGCTCGCGGACTTCGGGATACTTCAGTCGATCAGGGCTGTGGACGAACTCGAGCAGACCGGCGCCCTTGGGGCACAGCGTGCCGCGATTGACCGGATGGTCGGGATCGCCTTCGATATGGATGATCGCGGACTTGGCGTTCTTGGCGCGATCGCCCATGCCGTACATCAGGATGCCGCAGCCGACCGAGCAGTACGGACACGTGTTGCGCGTCTCCGTCGTCCGCGCGAGCTTGAACTCGCGCGCCTGCTCGGCCGCGAACGCGGTCGAGTACCCCATTGCCGCAAGCCCCGATGCGCCAATTCCCGCCGAACAGATGCGGAAGAACTGCCGCCGGGAGACTTTCATCTCCATGACGCTACCTTTCTGGGTCGACAGCCGCGTAGCCGCAGCCTGCCTGGACGATCACAAACCACGAACGGTGAATGCTCGCATTGTGCCCCTATGTCAACAACCGGTATTTCTACTGCACCGCGACAGAGCCTGCCTCATCGAAGACGGGGTCGCGGCACCAGGCGCACACCGCGACGATCCTGCAACCACGCAGTGTCCCGCCGCGAGAAGCTGCCTCGGACCGGCCGCAGCCGGCCATCGGAATTCGTCCGGTCGCGATAGGACGCTGCGCCGATGGGGAGGGCCGGAGCATTTTCGTACTGTGACTCGCCGCGAACGATCCTCCAAGCTTGCTGTATCCGAGCAACCGTCGGAGTACCGCGAGCACGAGGCAATCCAACCGCTTACAAAGGAGTCTTAACCATGAACAATATTGTCTGGATCGTTGGTGCAGTGGTCATCGTCCTCGCAGTCCTCGGATTCTTCGGACTCCGCTAGCCGCATCCATCGCCTCGCGCCGGTCTGGCGCGGGGCGGATCGCGTTCCAGTCTGGCACCTCGATCGGCAGGTGCGCACAACCTCCCCTCGCAACAGCACGACTGCAGTCGCCGCAGCGCCGCACGGGCCCCATGCGGACCCTCCCACGAACCGATTGCCACGATCCCGAATGGAAGGGATGATCGCGGTCGCTCCATCGTTCGTGCGCAATGGCCCGCCGACCGCAATCCGTTCCGTGCCGGCGCGTCATGTCACCCCGTTTCTCGCAAGAGGATTCGAAAGGTGCACTCATGAGCTTGCTCGACATCGCGCTTCAGGGGGCCGGGTCCAACACCTCCGAGATCCGCAAGGCCATCTGCCGGATCGCCGTCGACCGCCTGGCCTCGTCGACCGTGCCGCGCCCGCTGCCGCTGAGCCTGTGGTCGAGTGTCGACAAGCCCGACGACCCCAACCGCCAGGGCCCGGTCTGCGACTACACGACGTGGCCGGGCCTGACGGACCGCAGCTACTCGGGACGCCATCTGCCGCCCGCGCCGCAGTCCGAGATAGACGCGCTGAAACCGAACGGCGACTGCAATCCGGCGAACCCGGCGCCAGGCCCGTTCACCACGCTGTTCGCGCGTCCCGCAGGGCAGATGCAGACCGATCGCTCGAGCGTGCTGTTCGCGTACTTCGCGCAATGGTTCACCGACAGCTTCCTGCGCACCGCGTCGGTCGACCGCCGTCGTAACACGTCGAACCACGAGATCGACCTGTGCCAGATCTACGGGCTCACCGAGGACGTGACGCGGATGCTGCGTTCCGGCGCTGGCGGGACGCTGAGCAGCCAGGTGGCGGACGGCGAGGAATATCCCGACTGCATCTACGAACAGGCTGCCGACGGCACACTGACGGCCAAGGCGAAGTACCGGTCGCTGCCGCAGGTCCGCAGCGGCGCCCTCGAATGGATCCTCAAGCAGCAGAACGTGCCGGCCGACCGCAAGGCACGCATGTACGCGACCGGACTCGAGCGCGGCAACTCGTCGATCGGCTACGTGATCATGAGCACGCTGTTCCTGCGCGAGCACAACCGGCTGTGCGCCGGACTCCACGACCAGAACCCCGGCTGGGACGACGAGCGCCTGTTCCAGACGGCCCGCATGATCAACATCGTGATGCTGCTGCGCATCGTCGTCGAGGACTACATCAACCACATCGCGGGCCATGCCATCTTCGTGCTCGACAACAGCTTCGCCGAGAATCAGAAGTGGTACCGCACCAACTGGATGTCGATCGAGTTCGACCTGCTGTATCGCTGGCACGGCCTGGTGCCCGAGAAGCTGAGCATCGCCGGCAAGGACTTCGGTCCGATGGAATTCCAGTCGAACAACGTGCTCCTCGAGCAACTCGGCCTGGGCACCATCGTCGACGGCGCGAGCCGCGAGGCCGCCGGCCGGATCACGCTGTTCAACACGCCGGCCTTCCTGTTGGGCGCCGAATGCCAGAGCCTGAAGATGGGCCGCGACTTCCGGCTGCAGGGCTACAACGCCTATCGCGGGCAGTTCGGCCTGACTCCGTTCACCCGGTGGGACCAGCTCACCAGCGACGGCAAGATCCAGTCGGCGTTGCAGGCGCTGTATCGCGACATCGACCAGGTCGAGCTCGTCGTCGGCCTGCTGGCCGAGGAAGCGCAGGACGGCGCGCTCTTCGGCACGCTGATGAACGTGATGGTCGCCAGCGATGCGTTCACGCAGGCGCTCACCAACCCGCTGCTGTCGATGAACATCTTCAACGAGTCGACCTTCACGCGCTACGGGCTTGACCAGATCGCGGCGACCCCGTCGATCCAGTCGCTGGTCGCGCGCAACGCGCTGGCCGGCAACGAGGTGAAGGCGACGTTCGACCGCTGAGCGGTTCTTCGCGCCGGTCACCGCTCACGGGTCGAGCAGGCCCTCGCGCACCGCGCGTTCCCGCACCAGCGCATGGATCATCCGCGTCACCGGGACGGGCACCGCGACCCGTTCGGCCAGCTCGATGACGGCGCCGACGATCGCGTCGATCTCCGGCTTGCGATGCGCCTCGAAGTCCTGGTGCATCGAGATGCGCGCCGAGCCGAGCTTGCTGGCGAGCGCGATGCGCTGGTCGACGGACATCGGAATCTCGACGCCGTAAGCGGCGGCCACCGCCATGCCTTCGAGCAGCATCGGCCGCACGACCTGATGGAGGCTCGCGCTCGACGCGATGCGTCCGATGTCCGCATACGTCAGCGCGGCCACCGGGTTGAAGCTGAGGTTGCCGATCAGCTTCATCCACACGTCGGTCCGGATATCGCCGGAGACCGTCGCGTCGAGCTGCGACTCGCGCAGCGCGGCGGCCAGCCGCTCGACTCGTCCGGTGCGCGGATCGGCCAGCGCGCGATCGATCTCGCCCACGATGAAGCCCCGTCCGCCGGTGTGATGCACGACACCGGGCTCGCGAACCTCGGCTGCGGCATGCACGACGCAGCCGACGATCGAGCCCGCATCCACCGCGCGGCCCATGTCGCCGGCCGGGTCGACGCTGCGCACTACCAGCCCGTCGTGAATGCCGCCCTCGCGCTGGAAGTACCACCACGGCACGCCGTTGATCGCGGGCACCAGCATGGTCTGCGGGCCGACCAGCGTCGCGATACGTGGCAGCAGCGCGGGGATGGCGTGCGCCTTGAGCCCGACGAAGACGATGTCCTGCGGCCCGAAGGCTGCGGGGTCTTCCGATGCGGCCATCGGCACGCTGGCCACGCGCTGGCCGTCGAGGTGATCGACCAGCGTCAGCCCACGCGCGGCGATCACGTCGCAGTGCGCGCCGCGCGCGATCACCGACACCGTGTGTCCGGCACCGGCCAGCCGGAAGGCCAGCAGTCCGCCGATCGCACCGGCGCCTACCACGCAGATCTTCATGGGCATTGGTTGTTCCTGAAACGCGTTGGCGCCGAGCGCCGATGCCGCGATACGTCCGCCACCGACAGCGCCGGCGACCGCTTTGCTGTGCTATGCGCGCTCGGCGAGCGCACGACCCGCACGGAGGGCTCCCGCCTCCCGCTCTCTTCACCCACTACGAGGAACCGCATGCACACGATGAGCTGTCGATGGGTGCTGTGCACGAGCCTGACGATCCTCGGCGCAGCGACGCTGCTATCCGGCTGCAGCAAGCCGGAAGGCACGCCGACAGCGTCGACCGCGTCGACCTCGCCGGGCCAGGCAACGGTACCGCCCCCGCCCGGCGACAGCACGCCGAAGGCCGCGGACTCGTCGACGCGACAGGCGATGGAGAACAACGAACACACCAGCGGCAAGGCCCAGCAGTCGACCGTCGGTACCGCCGCATCGGGGGCGCCGCCCTACACGCTGAACGGCGCCCCCGAGGGCAACACCGCGCCGTCGCAAGGCACGAAGTCGGGCGAGTCCGCGAAGCAGTAGCGCTCGAAACCACCGGTGGCGCCGCGGTCAGGTGTTGCGCACCACGATATTGGGAAACTTGCCGGACAGGTCCTTGGCCTTGTCGGCCACGGCGATCGCGAGCTTCCGCGCGATGTCCTTGTAGATCGTCGCGATGGCCCCGTGCGGATCGGCGACCACGGTCGGCGTGCCCGAGTCGGCCTGTTCGCGGATGCGGATGTCGAGCGGCAGGCCGCCGAGGTAAGGCACGCCGTAGTCGTCGCACATCTTCTGCGCGCCGCCCTGACCGAAGATGTGTTCGACGTGGCCGCAGTTCGTGCAGACGTGCAGGCTCATGTTCTCGATGATGCCGAGGATCGGGATGCCGACCTTCTCGAACATCTTGAGTCCCTTGCGCGCATCGAGCAGCGCGATGTCCTGTGGCGTCGTGACGATGACCGCCCCGGTGACCGGCACCTTCTGCGACAGCGTGAGCTGGATGTCGCCGGTCCCAGGCGGCATGTCGACGATCAGGTAGTCGAGATCGCGCCAGTTGGTCTGCTCGAGCAGCTGCGTCAGCGCCTGCGTGACGATCGGTCCGCGCCACACCATCGGCTCGTCGGGATCGATCATGAAGCCGATCGAGATCGCCTGGATGCCGTGACGCTCCATCGGCTCCATCGTCTTGCCGTCCTTCGTCTCGGGCTTGCCGGTGATGCCGAGCATCGTCGGCTGCGAAGGCCCGTAGATATCGGCGTCGAGAATGCCGACGGTGGCGCCCTCGGCCGCGAGCGCGAGCGCGAGGTTGACCGCCGTGGTGCTCTTGCCGACGCCCCCCTTGCCCGACGCGATAGCGATGATGTTGCGGACGTTGGTCATCGTCTTCGCACCGCGCTGGACCACGTGCGCGACAATCTTCGAGCCCACGTTGACACTGACGTTCAGCACGCCGGGAACGGCCCGGAGCGCAGCGATCACCTGCGTGCGGATCGCGTCGACCTGGCTGTTGGCCGGATAACCGAGCTCGATGTCGAGCGACACATTGGCGCCTTCAGCGACCGGCTCGATGCGCAGGTTGCGGATCGACTTCGTCGCCGCGAGGTCCTTGCCGGTATTGGAGTCGATCACGCTCGACAGGGCGGCGTGGATTTGCTGTTCGATGGACATGGCCCGTATGGAAAGCTCAGGAGGCCGAGAGTCTAGTCCAACGCGCCGACCCGCGACGCAGCCACCCGTTCGGCTCTGAACCAACGGCGGCGGCTTCCGTCGATGCGATTTTCTGGGCTTCCCGAACTTTTGAGGGCAAGCTGCACGCCGGATCGCCGACCGTATCCCGATCGGATACAGGACGATCCCGCCGCCATCGAGAACGAAAGGGGACGTTGCCGTGCCGACTGACGCTTCCACGATCCACCAATCGTTCCTGGCGACCGCGGTACCCGACGCCGCCGATCGGCGCTGGGCCTTCTTCGTGATCATCGCGAGCATCGTCAGCCTCGGTGCAATGGCGCCGGCGGCCTCCGTGCACCTGCCCCGGCTGGCGGCGTTCATCCCGAGCTACGAGTCGGCGTTGGCGATCATCGACCTGCTGACGGCTGCGCTGCTGCTGAACCAGTTCGCCAACCTGCGCCGCTTGTCGTCGCTGGTGGTCGCGTCGGCTTATCTGCTGAACACGCTGCTGATCGTCGCGCATGCGCTGTCGTTTCCCGGCGTGTTCGCGCAGGTCGGGCTGTTCGGCGACCCGCAGACCACCGCGTGGCTGTACGTGTTCTGGCACGGGGCGTTCCCGCTGCTGATCGTGCTCTACGCGCTGCTAGCCGGCACACCGCGCGATCGCCTCGCGTCGACCATCCCCACCGGTCGCGTCATCGCGACGGCGATGGTCACGGTCATCATCGCCGCGGCGCTGCTCGTCATGCTCGCGGCCGGCGGCGCACGCTACCTGCCGGTCATCCTCGTCGACGGCGACTACCGCCGCATGGTCCAGATCGGCGCCTCCCCCGGCATCCTCGTCGCGTGCGGCGTGGCGATCGCCGCGATGTGGCGCCGGCGCGCGCGGTCGGTGCTGGACGTGTGGCTGTTCGCGGTCCTGTGGGTGTGGGCGTGCGACGTATCGCTGAGCGCGATCGTCAGCGCCTCGCGCTACGACCTCGGCTGGTACGGCGGACGACTCTTCAGCCTGCTGGCAGGCAGCTTCGTGCTGATCGCGCTACTGGTCGAACTCAACAAGCTTTACGCGCGACTCGCTGCGGCGGTCCGCGAAGCGGAAACACGCAACGCCGAACTCGTCCGCTCGCGCGGCGAACTCGCCCGCGCGCAACGACTCGAGGCGCTGGGGCAATGGACCGGCGGTATCGCGCACGACTTCAACAACGTCCTCACGGCGGTCACCGGCAGCCTCGAGATGATCACGCGGCGGCCGTCCGATCCGGATCGAGTCCTGCGCCTGGCAACCAATGCGTCGAAGGCCGCCGACCGCGGCACGCAACTGATCCGCCGGCTGATGACCTTCGCGCGGAAGCAGAACCTGCGCCCCGAAGTGCTGGACACGAATCGCGTCGTGGGAGAGTTCGGGGTGCTGATCGCGGGGACCGGCAGTCCCGGCATCACGACGCGCCACGAACTGGGCGACGTCGGGCCGGTGTGCGTCGACGCAGCCGAGTTCCAGGCCGCGTTCCTGAACCTGATCGGCAACGCGCAGGACGCGATGCCGGCCGGCGGCACCCTCGTCGTCGGCACACGGCGCGTGACGCTCGCCGCGGGTGCGCTGGCCGATCCGGAAGCGAAGGTCGGCGACTATGTCGAGGTCTTCGTGCAGGACGACGGGACCGGCATGTCGCAGGACGTGCAGGCGCGCATCTTCGAACCGTTCTTCACGACCAAGTCGCCGGGATCGGGTACCGGGCTCGGGCTCAGCCAGGTGTACGGCTTCGCACGCAGCGCGGGCGGACAGGTCGTCGTCGAATCGACGCCCGGTGCGGGCAGCACGTTCCGGCTGCAGCTCCCGCGGTCGGCCGCCGCCGCTATCGAACGCCAGCAGAGGCCGCAGGTCGCCACCCAGCCGCCGTCGGGCACACTGATCCTGCTCGTCGAGGACGACGGCGACGTGCTCGTCGCGACCCGCGACCGCGTCGAGGAACTCGGCTACACCGTGGTCACGGCGACCAGCGGCGACGAGGCCTTCGCCCTGTTGACCAGTGGCCTCGCAGTCGACATCGTCTTCTCCGACATCGTGATGCCCGGCACGCTGAACGGCGTCCAGCTCGCCGAGGCGGTGCGCTGCATCCGGCCCGGGCTGAAGCTGCTGCTGACCTCGGGCTACACCGGCAGCGCCCTCGAACGATTCAAACTGCCGAAGGACTCCATCTTCCTTCCGAAACCGTACAGCCAGCAGGAACTGGCCGCCAAGCTCGTCGCCGTGGCGACCGGCTGAAGCCCGATCGTGGCGACCGCAGGGTTCGATACTTCGGATAAAGTCGAAGCGATGAAGCCGACCGACCTCGTCGCCAGTCTCGCCGCCCTCGCGCATCCGCTGCGTCTCGAGGTGTTCCGCGCGCTCGCGGTGTCGGGTACCGCCGGCATGACACCCGGCGTCATGCAGGAAGCCTTGCAGGTGCCTGCCGCCACGCTCTCGTTCCACCTGAAGGCGCTGGCCGAAGCGGGTCTGGTCACACCGGACCGGAGCGGCCGCCATCTCATCTACCGCCCGGACTGCGAACGCGTGGACGTGCTCGCGGCGTACCTGGCCGAGCATTGCGGCACGCGGGCTTCGATCCCAGCGATCGCCGCGGAGCGCGACGCGTGACGCCCGACGCCCCGACGATCCGCTCCGCCACGAGCTCGGGCACTTCCGGGCCTTCGCCGGCATCGCACGGCCAAACGCAGGCAGCGTCGCGCTGCACGCGTCGGTCGGGTTCACGCCGCTCGGTACGGCCTTCGCCCAGCACGGCTCTCGTGCAGCGACCTCGGGCAACGGGACCCGCTACTCCGATGTCCGTCACTTGGCCAGCAGGTGTGGCTTCGCGCTGGAGGCGCACCAACTCGTCGAATTGAGACCGGGATCCTCCTGAGACGCGGGCGTGCTGGTCGCCTCCTTCATCATCCCCATCTGCCTCGGCAGCCTGAGCGACAGATCCGGCCAGTACGTGACGATGACGAGGAACACGAGCATCGTCCCGAGCCAATGCAGCACCGCGACGGCGAGCTCGGTGATCTTCGTCTTCGAGATGCCGGACGCGACGTGGAAGTTCAGCCCCACCGGCGGACGGCAGAGACCCACCTCCAGGTGGGCGTCGATCCGGTTGCCGAAGTGGACCGAGTCGATGCCCAGACCGACCGCGGTCGGATGCAGGATCGGCGCGAACACCAGGATGATCGACGACGGCTCCATCACGTTGCCGACCATCAGCAGCACGTTGACGATCGCCAGGAACTCGATCTGCCCGAGGTGCTGACGGAGCATCGAGTCGGCCATCTGCTGCGGGATGTTCTCGTGCGCCATCAGCAACGAGAACAGCGTCGCGGTCGTGATGACGTACAGCAGCATCGCCGACAGCGCCACCGCGCCGAGCAGCACCGTCGACGTCTTCGACAGCGGCATGTC
>JBBRRW010000072.1:0-15031 GCA_038245975.1 Burkholderiales bacterium | reverse complement strand
GCGGCCGGATTCGTCGAGTGGATCTTTTCGGACCTGCGTACCTCGACAATCGAGACGGGTCTAGGCCACCTTCAAGTGATGCGCAAGGGCTACCTTGAGCGCGGCGTCGCCGATCCCTATGCCTATCTCCTGCCCGAGAACGCCCCCGAGCTCGCGGCGCTCGAGCAGGCGCCGCATGTCGTTGCGGTCGGGCGACGACTCAACTTCAGCGGTCTGCTGAGCTTTCGGGACTCGAATCTCTCCTTCGTCGGCATCGGCGTCGAACCGGACAAGGAGGCCGTCGTCAGCCGCAATCTGAGCTTCGTCAGCGGCAGCAATCTCGTCGAAGGTGGCGCCGATGAAGTCGTGATCGGCGAGGGGCTGGCGGCCAACCTCGGCGTCAAGGTGGGCGACCGCGTGGTGCTGCTGGTCAACTCCGCGCGGGGAAGCGTCAGCGCTCTCGAAGCGAAGGTGCGCGGCGTGTTCTCGACACAGGTTCGCGCCTTCGACGAGGTTGCCCTTCGCCTGTCGCTCGCTTCGGCGCAGCGCCTGCTGCGCGTCAAGGGCTCGCACGTCTGGGTCGCCTCTCTCGACGATATCGACGCGGTCGACGCCACGGCCGACCGGGTGCGTTCCGCGGTCGACTCATCCCGATTCGACGTCGTGCGCTGGATCGACCTGTCCGATTTCTATTCGAAGACGGTGACGTTCCTGTCGGGGCAACTGGGCGTGATGCGCGTCCTGATCGCGACGATCATCGTGCTCGGGGTTTCGAACATGCTGATCATGAACGTGCTCGAGCGTACCGGCGAGATCGGTACGCTGATGGCCTTAGGTAACCGACGTCGCGACGTCGTGCTGCTGTTCCTGACCGAAAGCCTCTACCTCGGCCTGCTCGGCGGCTTCCTCGGTATCGCTTTCGCGCTACTTGCTGCCAAGGTGATTTCGGCGATCGGCGTGCCGATGCCACCGCCGCCGGGCCGGACGGCGGGTTACGTGGGGGCAATCCTGGTCACGGGACCGATCCTCGCGTCGGCGTTCCTGGTCACGCTCGGAACCACGTTGTTGGCGGCGCTCTATCCGGCGCGAAAGGCGTCGCGTCTGATAGTCGTCGACGCGCTGCGCTACAACCGCTGAACGCATGCGCGGCGTCTCCTGGAAGTGGACCCCCTTCTCGGCCGCGGAGCTGCGCATGGGGCTGCGCAACGTGTTCCGGCAGAAGGCGCGCACCGCCCTGACGATTTCGATCATCGGTGCCGGGGTCGCGGGTTTGATCCTCAGCGGCGGCTTCGTCGAGGACGCGCTCAATACCCTGCGCGAGTCGACCATCCACGCGCAGCTCGGCCACTTGCAGATCTACAAGCGCGGCTACTACGCCGAGGGGAAGCGCAGCCCGTATAAATATCTGATCGAGCGACCCGACGAGGTCGCCGCGCTGGTCAGGGCTCTCCCCGAAACCAGGCAGGTCATGTCGCGCCTGAGCTTCGCCGGCATTGTCAACAACGGCAGGACCGACTACGCCATCCTCGGCGAGGGGATCGAGCCGGGACCCGAGGCCAGGCTCGGGTCCCGGGTGGAGATCGTCGACGGGAGACCGCTGCGATCGGACGATCGTTTCGGCATCGTCATCGGCGAAGGCGTGGCTTCGGGGGCCGGACTCAAGACGGGGCAGGCCGTCAATCTGCTGGTCAACACGGAAGAGGGCGCCCTCAACAATCTGGAGTTCACGATCGTCGGCATCTTCAGGACCGCGTCCAAGGACTACGATGCGCGCGCGATCCGCATCGCGTTGGCCGATGCGCAGGAGCTGCTGGCGTCGCGGTCCGTCAATGCACTGGTGGTCGAGCTGCAAAATACGGCCCAGACCGCTGCCGTCGCCGAGACGCTTCGCGCCCGACTCGATGCCGACCGCTACGAAGTGCGGACCTGGCCCGAGCTCGCCGATTTCTACGAGAAGACCGCCGCGCTATTCAAGCGTCAGTTCGCGTTCCTGCAGGCCATCATCCTGCTCTCGGTGCTGCTCAGCGTGGCCAACAGCGTCAACATGACGATCTTCGAGCGCACCGGTGAATTCGGCACGCTCATGGCGCTGGGGACCCGCCGAGGCGCGATCTTCAGGCTCGTCCTGATCGAGAACCTGTTCGTGGGTCTGATCGGCAGTGCCGTCGGCGTGGGGCTCGGCCTGGTGATCGCCGGGATCATCAACGGACTGCAGATCGAGATGCCGCCGCCCCCGAATTCGAATGGCAGTTACTTCGCCGGTATCCAGCTCAAGCCGTCGATCCTCATGGCGGCATTTGTCGTCGGCTTTCTCGCCACGCCTTTGACGGCGCTGCTGCCGGCGCGCCGCATCGCCCGCCTTCCGGTCGTCGATGCGTTGAGGATGAACTGAACGGGCGGCGCTTCAGTTGTCGAGCTTTTTCAGGTACTCCTTCGTGAACATCTTGTCCGGCAGTTCGCGCAGGCGCATGTTGCTGTACTGGAGGACCGACTGCTCGTTCTGCTTGAGCGCGTCCTCCATGACCAGGCGGGTCGGTCGCATCTGACCGGCCATCTTCTGGAAGTTCTCGTAGTGACAGATTTTCAGCAAGCGGTCGGACAGGCTATAGAACTCCGCCTTCAGCGGTCTCGAGTCGGACCGCCGGACCCAGTACATCACGCGATGGTAAGTCACGCTGCGGTCGACTGCTTCCAGTTCGAGAACGTTGTACGGCTCGCCTTCGATGGTCTCGCTGCGAACCAGCTTGGGCGTGTAGTCACCGCCGAAATTGGCGCGCGCCAGATCGCCGTTCGCGACTTCCCCGGTCAGTCGCTGACTCAATGACAGGCGCACCGGCTGCGAGATATCCGGCAGGAAGATCCACAGGTCGTGATTCTTCATCAGCAGGATCTGACCGTTGTCCGAGGCGGGCTCCGTCGTGATGACGATGGTGTTCTCGTTCCCCTTCGACAGGATGCGGTATTTGCGTACGTCGCTCTCCTTTCCGGGCGCGGTCGAAGAAATAGTCACGTCGACCTGAAACCCGGCGCGCGGAAAGCGGATCTGGTCGGACGTGTCGACGATCGACTTCGCATCGACTTCGTCGGCCGCGAAGACACAAGGAGACAGGCTGGCCGATGCCGCCAGCACCAGCAACACGCTAGCGCGATACAGACGAGTGAAGCTGGGTGTCATGATGGCTTGGGCGAAAGCAACACAAAAGCAAAGGACTGCGAGTTTTGAAGGGGGTGCTTGCTATGATCTGATGCCATAGCCATCGTGATGGTGGCTTTTGTCCGCTTCGAGTGCAAGCCGGGGCGATCGACGGACAGCCTTAGCGTCTGGACGGCGCGCCTGCGATGGCGACCGACCCACCTCGCGCAGCACCCAGCCCACCGCATCGACCGATCGAAGTCATGGAAGTGATACGCCTCGAAAACGTGACGAAGTCCTACCAGCTTGGTAGGCAGACGGTCGAAGCGCTAAAGGAAGTCACCCTCGCCATCGAAGAGGGAGTTTTCCTCGCCATCGCAGGGCCTTCCGGCAGCGGGAAGACCACGCTGCTGAACCTGATCGGCTGCATCGACAATGCGACGAGCGGAAAGATCTTCATCGACGGCATCGACGTCGGCGACAAATCGTCGGATGAACTCGCCGACCTGCGCGGTCAGACCATCGGTTTCGTCTTCCAGACCTTCAACCTGCTGTCCGTGTTGTCTGCGGCAGAAAACGTCGAGTATCCGCTGCTTCAAAACAAGTCGCTTTCGAAGGCGGAGCGGCGCGACCGCGTGGATCATTACCTGGCTGTCGTCGGCATCAAGAAGTATGCAAGGCACCGACCCAACCAGCTCAGCGGCGGACAGCGACAGCGCGTGGCGATCGCCCGGGCCCTCGCGATTCATCCCCGCATCATCCTGGCCGACGAGCCGACGGCGAACCTCGACCACAAGACGGGTGACGGCATTCTGCGTCTGATGAAAAAGATCAACACGTCCATGAAAACCACCTTCATCTTCTCGACCCATGACCAAAAGGTCATCAACATGGCGGATCGACTGATCCGTATCGAAGACGGTGAAATCAAACGGCTCGGTATCAAGGTCGACCGGACGTGGCTGTACGCGAACAATCCCGACCGCAATCTCAAAGTCACATGATCCGATGGACGAGAGTTTGAACACCCCATCACTGCCGAGGCGCCTCGGTTCGGTCGGCCTGCTGTTGGTGATAGGACTCGTTCTCGCATCGCCGGCCGCGTGGTCGCAGTGGCGAGCGCCATTGTCCAGTGACACCCCCGTGTCACCGGTGGAGACCGCCGTGGGTTCAAGCGGTGGATTGCCGGGGCTGCCGCGTACGGCGCCGAGCCGCGTCGCGATTTTGGACGCCGACAACGACCCGCCTCCCAGGAGCCCGGTTGACAAGAAACGCGGAATCGACGCGCTGCTCGAGGACGACAATCTGGAGGAGCGGGCGCCGCCTGCGGTGCGGCTCTTCGGTTTTGATCAATTCGAGGCGGCGTACACCCTCCCGAGTCCGGGGCACCTCTCCAAGCTCACCAACCGTATCGAAGTCGGCGCGCAAGGCGGTTTGACGCCCGAGATCAAATGGAAGGTCAGTGGACGTTTCGATTACAACGCTGTCTACGACGTGCGGTCGTTCTACCCGAGCCAGGTCAAGGACGATCAGCGCTTCAACGCCACGTTCCGCGATACTTACGTCGACGTCGGCGCCGGCGATCTCGATTTCCGGGTGGGAAGACAGCAGATCATCTGGGGCGAAGTGGTTGGCCTGTTCGTCGCCGATGTCGTCTCCGCGAAAGATCTTCGAGAAACGATCGTCATGGACTTCGATTTGCTGCGCATTCCGCAATGGGCCGCGCGCGCCGAATACTTCAAGAACGAAATTCACCTCGAAGCAATTTTCATCCCCTTCCCGAGCGTCAACAAGATCGGCAAGCCCGGTAGCGACTTCTTTCCCTACCCGCCGCCGCCGCCGCCGGGTTACGGCTACGTCATCAACAACGAGGTCAAGCCCGAGGAGAACGGGTCGAAGCGCAATTACGGCGTGCGGGGCTCGTTTCTTCGCGCAGGGTGGGACGTGGCGGCGTTCGGATATCGCAGCGTGGATGCGTCGCCAACCTTCTACCGGCAAGTGGTGCAGTCGCCGCGACCTGCGTTCATCTACACCCCGCGTCATACCATGATCACGCAGTACGGTACGACCGTGTCGAAGGACTTCGAAAACTTCCTGTTCAAGGCAGAAGGGGTCTACACGGTCGGCCAGAACTTCAACGTCACCCGACTTTCCGACAGCGATGGCGTCGTGGGGCAGAACTACTTCGATTACATCTTCAGTCTCGAATTTCCGCTGGCCAACGAAGCGCGATTCAATGCGCAGGTCTTTCAGCGCATCTTCAAAAATCATGATGCTGACATTCTTCCTCGCCGGGTCGAAAGCGGAGTCACGCTGTTCTGGTCCGGCAAGTGGACGAGCCGAGTCGAGCCGCAGATCCTCGCGATTCACAGCCTGAATCGCAACGATTGGCTGCTACGGCCGAAGATCGTGTGGAACGTGAAGAAGGACTGGCGCGCCATCGTCGGCGCGGATATTTTTGGGGGCTCCGCCACCGGCTTGTTCGGTCAGTACGACAAGCAGGATCGGGCTTATGTCGAGGTGCGCAAGAGCTTCTGATCGACGGTCAGAGGCGTGGTCGATCAGGACCCGTCCTACCTCTCGTCGAAGCCATGCTCAGGTACCAGCAGCGGCGGCCGAACGCCGTTCTTGGATCTTGACCTGACGGCGCAGGATCGTCAGCGCCAGCTTCTGGATGGGGTTGTTGTTGCCACCAGGTCGCCAGTTGCGAACGAGCCGATAGCGGAAGGCGTCGAACTGAATGCTGTGTGGCGCGCGCAAGACCCTTCCGCGCCCCAGCAAAATCTTGAGGCACTCGGTCGCGGCAAAGCCCGCGCAAAGCTGGCATGCCATGATCGTCGATGGACCGCTCTTGTTGCGCAGATCCACGCGCGACCGGTCCACCAGATAGGGTAATTGCAGCAACCTTGGCGCGAGTCCCATCAGGAAGCGCATGGCCTGTTCCTCGGGTGGCCGACCAGCGAGTTGAAAATATTGTTCGAAGGTCATCGAGCCCGGCATGAAGGTGACGAGAGCCACGCCCATGCCGAGCGGTGCCGCAGTGACTGCCGGGATCCCGAGTTCGGCGCAGCGCGCGAACACCTTGCTGCGGATCCCGAGCGCGAAAAAATCGAGTCCATCGACGAAGAGGTCGACACCTTCCAAGAACGTATCGATGCCACCCTCCGTCACGCCGAGAGGAAATCGCTCGATCTGCAATTCGGGGTTGATGTCGAGCGCCATCGCGGCCAGCACATCGAGCTTGGGCTCGTCGAGGTGTGCGACGGTCGCACCTGCCTGGCGATTGAAGTTAACCAAGCCGAAGCGGTCGAAATCGGCGATGTGAAACGACCCGATTCCGAGTCGTGCCAGCGTCAGCAGATGGCTGCCGCCGACACCGCCGAGCCCAGCGACTGCGACGCATTTAGACTTGAGGCGCTGTTGCTCTTCTTCGCTGACCCACCCGAGATTGCGGGAAAACGCCTCGTCATAACGAAACCGGCTTTCGTTCACCGATCACCCAAGTGAATGCTTGCCCAACCGCCTTGTTTGCAAGCCGGAGACATCAGCTCAATTTGCCGAGGCGACCCATGATTCCCTGCTCTTCGACCTCTGAAAAGAAAAAAGGGAACAGCGACTTTTCGCCGCGCGACTGTTCGGGATGTCCGCCGAAGCGGCGAATCTGCTCGGTCGCATAGCTTGCCTCGAGCCGCATCAAGACGGCAGGCGCATTGACGCGCGTGTTGAGGCGTTCAGGGCCGAATTGCGTCAGGCCGAGCATCTGCTCGTAGAAACGGACGTGGCGCGGGTTCACTTCGATGAACAGGTCCGTGTAACCGTTCATGCGATGGGCATAGATGTAGGCGATGTGGAACAGCGCGGCAAGCACACGCTTGGAGCGAATCGCTCCGTCGACTGCCAGCTTGGTAAATTCACAGATGCGGGCACCACTGGCACGAAGCACGTCGATCTCGGCCTTGTAGAGTTCGTCGACGAGAATCCCGTCGGGACTATCGAAGCCGATCGACATGGTCGCCATGGGCGAAGTGCCGTGCGAAGCGACCAGGGTGATGCGGTTGGGTTGATGTTTCGCATGCCATGCGATCTTGTAGCCGCGCCACGCATACATCTTGCGCACCAGCATGCTCGCCGTATTGCGCCGGCCATCGTTGTCGGCAAGACGGACCTTGAAGAGCGTCTGATTGAGGGCGAGTTCCGTCATGCCCTCGGTTTCCACGTGGTCGGCGACCAACGAAGTCAGGGCACGCGGGCGATCGAAGGGAACCCCGACAATCGTACGGCCGCCGAGATCATCATGCGCGGGGAGGGCGCCGTCGGCGGTACCGAGATTCGTGTTGCGACTGTTCACGACTGCCCGCTCCCCTTCATCATAGAGACCGGCGTCCGAGATCCAGCGGCGTGGATGAAGGGTCTTTCACGAAGCTGCAACGACATCCCCCGGAATCTTGTGGGCTTTCTGGAACTCCGGAGCTGCTCGATCGAGCAAATTTCTCCGTGATTCGAGCCTTCGGGCGATCGTAGCACAAGGTAAATTTCGACCATCACCGGCTATCAGGCGATGATTGCCACCGGTCGACACGTCAGGATGGATCGAATGATCACCCGAAGAACCAAGGAGTTCGCGCGATGCGAGGGATGAATGGGCTTTCGGCTTGGTGGATGCCGTTCACGGCAAACCGCAACTTCAAGGAGGCCCCGCGCATGCTGGTTTCTGCGCAGGGCATGTTCTACAAGACCGATGAGGGTCGCGAGATTCTCGATGGCACCGCCGGCCTTTGGTGCGTCAATGCGGGCCATGCGCAACCACGGATCACCCAGGCGATCTGCGACGGTGCACAGGTCCTCGATTTCGCGCCGACGTTCCAGATGGGTCATCCGTCCGCTTTTGCGCTGGCGGAGCGTCTGATCGCGTTCGCGGGCAACAAGTTCTCGCAGGTCTTTTATACCAACTCGGGCTCGGAAGGCGTCGACACCGCGCTCAAGATGGCGCTCGCATACCACCGCGTGCGTGGCGAGGGAACACGCACGCGGCTGATCGGGCGCGAGCGGGGCTATCACGGCGTCGGCTTCGGCGGCATCTCGGTCGGCGGCATGGCGAACAATCGCAAGTGGTTCGGATCATTGTTGACCGGCGTGGACCACCTGCCGCACACCCACGACGTCGCGCGCAACGCCTATACGCAGGGCGTGCCGCAGCACGGCGCCGAACTGGCCGATGCGCTCGAAGGGATCGTCGCGCTGCACGACGCGTCCAACATCGCCGCGGTGATCGTCGAGCCGGTGGCCGGTTCGACCGGCGTGCTGGTGCCGCCCGTCGGCTATCTGCAGCGCCTGCGCGACATCTGCACGCGCCACGGCATCCTGCTGATCTTCGACGAGGTGATCACGGGCTTCGGGCGACTGGGGACGCCGTTCGCCACCGACTACTTCGGCGTCGAACCCGACCTGATGGTCGTCGCCAAGGGCATCACGAACGGCTGCGTGCCGATGGGTGCGGTCTTCGTCAAGCCGCATGTCCACGACGCGTTCATGAACGGCCCCGCGGGTGCGATCGAGTTTTTCCACGGCTATACCTACTCGGGGCATCCGCTGGCCTGCGCGGCCGCGCTGGCGACCCTCGACGTCTACGACGAGACCGGCGCATTCGCGAATGCCGCGGCGCTGGCGCCGACCCTGCAGACGGAGTTGCACGCGTTGCGCGGTCGCCGCCACGTCGTCGACATCCGCAACATCGGCCTGGTCGGCGGGGTCGAGCTGGCGCCGCGCGACGGCCAGCCCGGAGCCCGCGGCATGGAAGTCTTCCGGCGCGCTTACGAGCGCGGCATCCTGCTGCGCGTCACCGGCGATACGCTCGCGACGTCGCCGCCGTTGATCATCGACCGCTCGCAGATCGAGATCCTTTGCCGGACGCTGGGCGACGTGCTGGACACGATCGACTGATCGTGGGCGTCGCGACGGCGACGCCGATCGCGGTCGAAACGGGCAACGCGAAGGGCGGCATGGCGTCCGCGCCGCGCCGCGCCTCTGCGATAATACGGCCCCGGATTACCGGGTCGAGCATCGAACACCGGTGCCTCTTCCGTCCCGGCCCTCTCTCCTTCGAATCCAAGATCACTGTGATAGAAACCGAATTATCCGGCACCGCGCCGCATGCGGAAGAACGCGACGCATCCAGCGCCGCTGGTTCGTACCACGCAGACACGACGACCATCGCCGACCCGCACCCGGCTCCGGCCGAAGCTCGGGCAACGGTCGACTTCGCGAGCTTCGGGCTGGACCCGGCCATCCTGCGGGCGCTGACCGAGCAGGGCTACTCCATCCCGACCCCGATCCAGGTCCAGGCCATTCCCGTGGTCATCTCCGGACGCGACGTGATGGGCGCGGCCCAGACCGGCACTGGCAAGACGGCGGGATTCGCATTGCCGATCATCCAGAACCTGCTGCCGCTGTCGAGCAACAGCGCATCGCCCGCCCGGCACCCGGTGCGCGCGCTGATGCTGATGCCGACGCGCGAGCTGGCCGATCAGGTCGCCGCCAACGTCGCGCGTTATGCGCAATACACCAATCTGCGCTCGACGGTCGTCTTCGGCGGCGTCGACATGGCGCCGCAGACGGCCGCCTTGCGCGCCGGCGTCGAGCTGCTGATCGCGACCCCGGGACGCCTGCTCGACCACGTGCAGCAGAAGACGCTGAACCTCTCGCAGGTGCAGGTGCTGGTGCTGGACGAAGCCGATCGCATGCTCGACATGGGCTTCCTGCCCGACCTGCAGCGGATCATCAACCTGCTGCCGGCGAAGCGGCAGAACCTGCTGTTCTCGGCGACGTTCTCGAACGACATCAAGCGACTGGCCCAGAGCTTCCAGAAGGATCCGGTGGTCATCGAGGTCGCGCGCCGCAATGCGACCGCCGAGCTGGTGCAGCAGATCGTCTACCCGATGGCGTCGGACCAGAAGCGCGCCGCCGTCGCCCACATCATCCGTGAACGCCAGTTGAAGCAGGTGCTGGTGTTCTCGAACACCAAGATCGGCACCGGTCGACTGGCGCGCGAGCTCAAGGCCGAAGGCATCAACGCCGACGCGATCCACGGCGACAAGAGCCAGCGGGACCGCATGATCGCCCTCGACGCGTTCAAGAAGGGCGAGACCGATGTCCTGGTCGCGACCGACGTGGCCGCGCGCGGCCTCGACATCGTCGAGTTGCCCGCCGTCATCAACTACGACCTGCCGTACGCGCCGGAAGACTACGTCCATCGCATCGGCCGCACCGGTCGCGCCGGTGCATCGGGCATCGCGATCTCGTTGATGGCGCCCGATGAGGAGCGCCTCCTCGCCGAGATCGAGAAGCTGACCAAGCGTCCCCTGGAGCGCGCGATCCTCGAAGGATTGCGTCCGCGCGAGCGCGAGCGTCGACCCGACAGCGCTCGTCCCGAGCGGACCGAGCGCGAACGACCCGTCCGCGCACGACCCGCGCCGGACCGCGAGGCGGCGGGGCAGCAGGCCGGACCACGGGCGCCGCGCTACGCGTCCCGCAGCCATGGCCACCACGAAGTCGTCGACGATTTCTTCGTCAAGCCTTACGAGCCGCAAGCGGAGACAGAGCCGACGCCGCTGGCCGAGGCAGCGCCTGCCGTCCCGGTCAGCGCCAAGCCCGCCCGTCGTATCGCGGCACTGCTGGGCGGTTCGAAGAAGGGCTGATCGCCCGCGCATCGATGCAGGGTGGCACGACGTCCATCAACGTCGCGATCGCTCCGTGTCCGGCAGCGCCCAGCGCTCCGCCCAGGCCCGCGTCGCGCGTTCCCAGAACGAAGACGTCGTGACCGCCGGTTCGAAGCCGAGCCCGAGGTGGCACGCGGCTGCGTGCAGCGCCGGCAGCGGCCGCAGCGGATCGAGAGGCGCGGCCTCGTTGCTCTTCGAGAGCTTGTCGCCGGCAGCGTCCACGACGAGTGATACGTGCAGCGTGCGCGGGTGCGGCAGATCCAGTGCCGCCTGCAACAACCGCTGTCGCGGTGTCGAGTCGAGCAGGTCTGCGCCGCGCACGACGTCGGTCACGCCCTGGGCGGCGTCGTCCACCACGACGGCGAGCTGATACGCCCAGACGCCGTCCGCGCGACGGATGACGAAATCGCCGACGTCGCGCACCAGATCCTGGTGCAGCGAGCCCGCGGCTCGATCGTGGAACGCGATGTCGCCCGTCGGCACGCGCATGCGCCATGCCCGTGCGGCACGACCGGTTGGCAGTCCTTCGCGGCAGGTACCGGGATACACCACGGCAGCCGGCGCGCCGTCCTCTGCCGTAGCGGCTTCCTCGATCTCGCGGCGCGAACAGCCGCACGGATAGACCAGCTCGCGCCCGTGCAGTCGTTCGAACGCGCGTTGATACAGCGACAGCCGCTCGCTCTGACGGACGATCGGGCCGTCCCAGCGGAACCCGCAGGCGTCGAGCGCGTCGACGATCTGCCCAGCGGAGCCGGGCACTTCGCGCGGGCCGTCGAGGTCTTCGAGACGCACGATCCAACGACCGTCGTGTGCGCGCACGTCGAGCCAGCTCGCCATCGCGGCCGCGAGTGAACCAGCATGCAGCGGCCCCGTCGGCGACGGTGCGAATCGACCGGTGATCTGATGCATCGATGGCTTCCCCGTCGCGGTCTTGCCCTGTTGCGTTGCATCGACGCATGCATCGGTACGCGACAGGTTCGAAATTCGGGAGGAATGCCCCCAAAGCCAGGACCGCTTGCGATAATGCGCAACCGATCGACGATCCAGGCAGCACTGTTGCGCGACCAAGGCGCGTCCGTCTCATCGACAGTCTGCCCGACGCGGGCTTCGCACGTCATCGCATCCGTCCACCGCGTCTCCAAGAACGCCACAGGCACCGTGATCCGGCCGTCCAACTCGACCCTCGAACCGACCGGCCAGGATCGCGTAGCGTCCAGTTCCCTCGATCTCCGTGTCCGGCTCGAACTGCTGGACATCGCGGCGCGCAGCGGCATCGTCGCGGCGTTCCTGACGATCGCCGTCGCGTTGTTCACCGATCTCCTGCTGCTCGGCCCTTCCCGCCCTTCGCAGCTCGCCGGCTGGACGCTCGCGATGCTCGTCGTGTCGGCGGCCCGCATCGGCGTCTGCACGATCTGGCGCAGGGAACGGGATGCGGAGCACCCGGGTGGCGCGGCTGGTCTGGTGACCCGCTGGGAGCGCATCCATGTGCTGGTCGCTTTCTGCTGCGGCCTGGCCTGGGCTTCCCTCGCCTTCCTCGTCGTCCACGACGTCGAACGGACGGCCCTGCTGGTGGGTTTCGGGCTGACGATCGCACTGGTCTCGGCCAGCAACTCGTTCTCCACCAACCGCCTCGCGGTCCTGGCCTTCGCGCTGCCCGTCGTGGTGGCGCAGATAATCAATCTCCAGCACCTTGTCAACGCGCAACACACGCTGATCGGCGTCGCGTGGCTGGCGCTGATGGCCGTGCTTTTTTTCATGCCGCGCGTGTCGTCGCTGTCGCTGCGCGAGGGCCTGATCGCACGCATCGAGCACGAACGCCACGCGTCCGAGCAGACCGCCTTGCTCGACACGGCGCCGCTCGGCATCCTGGTCGTGCGTGACGAGCGCATCGTGATCTGCAACGACGCGTTGCTGAAGATGCTCGGCTATGCGCGGAAGGAAGATCTTCTCGGCAAGAGCATCCGCGTTCTCATCCCCGACGACGAGGCGTGGCAGCAGGTAGTCCGCGACGCGGCGCTGGCGATGAAGGGCCCCGTCGCGGCGCAGATCGTGCGTCGACTGCGCGGCGACGGGTCGGTGATCGACGTGCTGCACAACATGGCCGCGGTGCGGGGCGGCAGCGGCGAGGCCGAGTACATCGACCTTTACGAAGACGTCCAGGACCGCATCGCGACCGAGGAGGGCTTCCAGCATGCGGTGCGCATGCAGCGCCTCGTGTTCGAGTCCGCGGGAGAAGGCATCGCGATCGTCAACGACGGCATCATCGAGCAGGCGAACCAGGCACTCTCCGACCTGATCGGATTGCCGGTGAGCCGGCTGACCGAACGGCCGCTGCAGTCCATCTTCGAAGACCCGCAGGGTTGGGCCGAGATCGAGCGACGGTTCCAGCGCCTCGGCAACACGCTGAAGCTGGAGCGGCGGGTCGTCCGGTCCGACGGCCGTGTCATCTGGGTCAACGTCACCGGTTGCCTCGTCGATGCGCCGCTCGAAGAAGGCGGTGGCAGGAAGCCAGTCGCCACGGCCGGTGCGGTCAAGCGGTCGATCTGGATTCTCGCCGACCTGTCGGTGCAGAAGCAGAAAGAGGCCGAGAACTGGCACCACGCGAACCACGACGTGATGACCGGCCTGCCCAATCGCCGCTTCCTGCAGGACCGGCTCGACCAGGCGCTGGCGTTCGCGCGGCGCGACGGTCGTCGCGTCGCGGTCCTCGAACTCGACCTCGACGGGTTCAAGTCGGTCAACGACACCTACGGCCATCGCTTCGGCGATGCGGTACTGGAGGAAGTCGCGCGACGACTGTCGACGGTGGTTCGCGAGCTCGACACCGTCGGCCGCTGGGGTGGCGACGAGTTCGTGCTGGTGCTGAAGGACATCGAGTCGCGCGAGGTCGTCGAGGAGACGGTCAAGCGCGTGATCGCCCGGCTCTCCGAGCCCATCGTCTACATGGGTCAGAACCTGTCGATCGGCGCGAGCATCGGCATCGCGCTGTTCCCCGACCACGGCGACGAGGTCGAGGCGCTGATGCTGGCCGCCGACCTCGCGATGTACGAGAGCAAGGGCAGCGGCGGCAACACGTGGCGCTTCGCGTCGCCGGCCACGCAGGGTCCGCGCGGCAAGTACCGGCCGGCGGCGACCCCGGTCTCGACGACCGACCGCTGACCGGCTGACCCGCGCGTCAGCCCTGCGCGAGTTGCGCGTGCTGGTCGCGCAGTTCGTCCAGCGTGCTGATGAAGCGGGCGAGGCGCTCCCGCTCCTGCGCAACGACCTCGACCGGCGCCTTGCCGACGAAGCGCTCGTTGGACAGCTTGCCGTTGGCCTTCTGGATCTCGCCTTCGAGGCGACCGATCTCCTTCGAGATGCGCTCGCGTTCGACACCCACGTCGATCTGCACGTCGAGCATCAGCAGCGTGTCGCCGACCACCTGAACCGGTGCCGACGCGGCGGTCTCGTCCAGCGCCTCGACGATGGTGACCTCCGACAGCCGGGCCAGCGCCTTGAGATACGGCGCCGCTGCCGAGAGGCGCGTACGTGCAGCTTCGCTGCGTCCCGCTGCGACCAGCGGGACGCGCTGGGCGGGCGACATGCGCATTGCGCCGCGCAGGTTGCGGACCGCATCGACCGAGGCCTTGAGGTCGGCGACCCACAGGTCGGCGGCGGCATCGATCTTCTCGGGCTGCGCGACCGGATAGCGTTGCACCATGATGCTGGTGACGTCGCCTTCCGCGATCGTGCCCGCGAGCGGCGCGATCTTCTGCCACAGCTCTTCGGTGATGAACGGGATGACCGGATGGGCGAGCCGCAGCGTCGTCTCGAGCACGCGCAGCAGCGTGCGTCGCGTGGCGCGCTTCTGTGCGTCGGTCCCCGACTGCAGCTGCACCTTCGCGAGTTCGAGATACCAGTCGCAGTATTCGTCCCACACGAACTGGTAGATCGCCGAGGCCGACTGGTCGAAACGATATTCGGCGAAGCCCTTCGCGACGTCGGCTTCGGCGCGCTGCAGGCGGCTGACGATCCAGCGGTCGGCCTGCGAGAAGTCGAGCGCATGGGCAACACCCGCGTCGGGTCCGCCATCGTGGCTGCACGGATCGAGGCCGCGCGCCGATGCGTCGAGTCCCTCGACGTTCATCATCACGAAGCGCGTCGCGTTCCACAGCTTGTTGCAGAAGTTGCGATAGCCCTCGCACCGCGACAGGTCGAAGTTGAG